>CAYPHR010000037.1:0-5464 GCA_964410375.1 uncultured Anaerolinea sp.
TTTCGCCGATCGTAACAAGTTCCCGGGCGTGTTTTTCGCTTTGCTGGCGTTCGGCATTCAAATCTCTGGTGCGTTCTTCAACGCGTTTTTCAAGGGAACCGATCAGGCTTTGGATTTCATCCGCCATGCTGTTGAATGTGTTTGCCAGATCGCCGATCTCATCGCCTGTGTTGACGTCAACGCGCTGGTCGAATTTGCCGGTTGTGAATGCCAGCGCGCTTTGAGCAAGTTTCGATACGGGTCGTGCCAGCGCGCTCCCTGCCAGATTGCCAAGAAGCGTGCCGATCGCGAAGACGATCAGGAAGATGAAGAACGCCTGAATGATGATCTGCCTTTGTTCCTGAAGGATGGTGTCGGCTGTGATATCCACGCCGATAACGCCAACCTGTCGTCCGTCCGATGTTCGGATCGGAGCGTAAGCGCTCAGAAACGAACCGTATTCATCGGTATAGATTTCCGGTTCCACGATCGGAGCGGACATGGTGTCGAAATTTTCGGTGAGGAGCGGGGATGGTTCCAGATATCGTTCACCGTATACAGAAAAACCTTCCGCGTCAAGCTCGTTGCCGTCCACGACGAAGTAGATTCCCAATTCGTCCTTCCGCATGGTGTACACGAAAATGAAATCGGGGTCGGAGCGCAGTATCGCCAGATTTTGCAGCCGAAACTCTTCGTAAAGCGGGTCGCTTGCGGATGCAATGGTCTCGAACTCATCTCCGTTCTGTTGCAAAGCAGTGATCGCGGCGGCGGTAAGAACGCGCCGGCGGAAGTTCTCGGTGATCTGGCGCTGGGTGGTGGTGTATACAGCGAATGCGGTGATCAGCGAAACAACAGCGGCAATGAGCGAGAAACCAATGATCAGCTTGGCGCGCAGAGACAGCCGCCTGGGGTAGGGCGGTGATGATAAGGACGGGCGCTTTAGGGAGGATTGTGTCATGAAAACTCTTATTACTCGGTCGAGCTCATTTTTATGGCAACCGGTTCGATCTGGACCAGCACATCCGAACTGCCAAGCGCGCGGCTCAATTCCTGGGCGGCGGTTTGCAGGATGGCGTCAAAGCGGGTGGATGCGCTGATACGGCTGGTGATATCGGTGGTGACGCGTTCGATGTCGGCACGGTGCTGGGTGGCTCGCAGCAACGTGGATGTTTCGATTGCGAGCGAAAGACGTTCCGCAACGGCGCGGGCAATATCCACGTTATCGTCGGTCAGTTTGGCGCTGTCGCGGGTGCTCAAATGCATGACGCCGACGACCTCTCCGCGCAGGCGGATTGGCACGGAAAATTCATTCTTATTCTTGGAAAGCACCGCCTCGCCTTTATTGATGGCGCTTTGCGCATACTCGCTATTGAGGGGCTGCTGTAACGGCTTGATGGAAGACTCTGTCAGCGTGAATCCTGATCCAAGCGTTTTTGGGCGCATCACTTCCCACGCCTCGAGCGTGGTCTCACCGATGGCGCTTTGTGCTTCCGCGAAGGATTTCCTCGCTTCCTCGATGGCAAGCGCGTTATTGATCGCGACGGCGACCTGGTCTGCCAGCGTGATCAACACATCGACATCATCCTGTCGGAAAGCGTTTGGCTCGGTACTTTGAACATCCAATGCGCCGATGATCTCACCGGCATATCGCAGGGGCAGTGCGATCTCGGAGCGGGTGTCTGGGAGGTCGGGATTGTCAAAGAAAACAGCATCCGCTCCAACGTCAAGAGCGATGCGGGGTTGCCCGGTGGCAGTGACAAAGCCGACGATGCCGGTTTGTCCGACTTGCAGTTTGTGTCTGCGGGCGAGCATTCTCTGACCGCCTTCGCTGTTGGCGGCGCGCAGCACGGCAAATTCCCGCTCGTTGTCCAGGAGGAAAATGCCGGAGTGATATGTGTTGAACTGCTCGCTGATCACTTGGGTGAGGCGGGGGAGGAGGGTTTCCAGATCTTGAACCGACGAGATGGCTTTCAGAACCTGGGCAACCGCCTCGAATTGACGGGCACGTCTTTCGTTCACCTGGTTTGCGAATTCGAGTTCGACAGTTCTTTCGCGGACGCGTTCTTCAAGCGAGTTTCTCAGTTGTATGAGTTCGATGTTTTCCTGCCTTTGCAGAATTTCGCTTTTGCGTGCGCGCTCGATGTTTTCGTTAAGCCGGATGATCAACAGATGGGTGATGCCCGCACTGGCGATCAGCAGGATGGGCACGATCAAGGCGTCATCAAGCCCGGCAGGCACGAAGGGTATTCTGCCGTTCAGGTCGAGCACAGCAACTATGATCACTCCTGCAACGGCGAGTGGTGTTACCAAAAAAAGCGCACGCTTGCCAAGCAGAATGGCGGAGATCAACAGAACGATTGGAAGACCCACCATGCCGGTGTTCTTGAGACCGTTGGAATTGATGGCGATGATCGTCACAGCCACGACCAGCGCGATTGGCACAACTGCTTTTGCCATACGCACGCGCCCTTTTAAGACATATGCCATCGAGATGAGTTCAAGGGCAAGCGTGATGATCAGGGCAATAAGGGCGGGGATATTGCGGGAGCCTGCCCCGATAAATCCCGTCACCAGCGGAATAAGCGCTGTATTTGCAAGGATCACGAACGTTAGAATATTCCTCGTCAGCGCTATGAATGAGGGGTCTTTGTCGTCTTCATCTCTAAAGTATTCGAAAATATTCGAAAACATGCCGTTCTCCTGGGCGGCTACTGCTGCCCGGCTCTTTCTTTGAACTGAATGGTGACATCGGTGCCGGGCAGGGTATTGCCCAACTCCTGGATGGTCGTTTGCAGGATATTCTCCAGGTTGACGAGGTTGCCGATCTTGGCAGAGATCTGCCCGATCGCGCGCTCTTTTTCAACCTGCTTCTGTGCTTCTGTGAGCAGTCTTGCGTTTTCGATGGATAATGCGGCGCGTTCGATGATGGCATTGATGATGTCCAGTTCGTCCGCATTCCATTCGCGGTTATCGTCCGCTTTTATGTTCATAACGCCAACGATCTCGCCGCGCAATTTCATGGGAACGGTAAGGCTGGATGTTTTTTGATCTGCGTCGGTCTTTTTGAAGGCTCTTCCCGTGAGGATGACATCGGATTCGCCGGGAAGTTCGACAGGTTCAACAAGGAAGTTGGTTCTCAAGCTGCGCCTGCGGACGCCGGCAAGCTGCTGCGCGCGGACGAATTTTACCCAGCCAGCCCGGATGTTTCCGCGGTAGATCATTTGCGCCTCCAGAAGCGCTTTTTGCGTGTCTTCGTACAAGCGGGCGTTGTCGATCGCGATGGCGACCTGTTCCGCGAGAATATTCAACACGCGGATATCCTCCTGCCCGAAAGCATTCTGCTCGGTGCTTTGCACGTCCAATACACCAATGATCTGTTTGCCCGCCCGCAAAAGCGGGAGCGCCATTTCCGAGCGGGTTTCGGGGAGGTCTGGGTTGTTGAAGTAGATCGCGTCCGCCGTCGTATCCAGGGCGATGCGGGGAACGCCGGTTCCTGCCACATACCCCACGATACCAACCTGTCCGGCTTTCAATTTGTGGTTGCGGGCAAGCATTTTCTTTCCGCCTGCGCTGTTGGCGGCTGTAAGGACGGCATATTCATTATTTGAATCAAGAAGGAAAATGCCCACATGATAGAAACCGAATTGCTGGCTGATCACCTGCGCGATTTGCGGCAGCAGGGATTCAAGGCTTTGTGTCTGGCTGATCACGCGTGAAACCTGGGAAATAGCTTCGAACTGCATGGCGCGGCGTTCATTACGTTGATTGGCTGCATCCAATTCAGCGGTGCGTTCGGCAACACTTTGTTCAAGATTTACACCGATCTCCTGAAGCTCACGGTTCGTTTCGGTCAGTTTGTTTTGGGCACTACGCAGGTTATCCAGCAGTCTGTCGAAGCCTCTTCGGGATGCGTTTTGCAGGGCGGCAATGAAGAAAACATATACCACCAGCGACGACCAAAAGGTGATCGGCATTTGGGGGATCATCGGCTCCGGCAATTGCTCCTGAAGCAGCATTACTCCAAGTCCGGTCAATGAGTTGATGACAGCCATTATGTAGGCGCTTCGCCCTCCCAGCAGGATGCCGGCAACAACTGTTGTCATGACGAGGCTGAAATAGCTTGCGCCAAAGATGCCCCCCGATACCGCGATGGATGCCACCAGCACCACGTGGAAGATCGTGAGCAATATAATGGTTGCGGCGCTGATATATCCGGTGCGCATTAATTGACGGGAGATCAGGCTTGCAACAACGACTGTAGCGGTCAACACGGCGGACACATATTGTCCCAACAGGAATGGGGCGATGATCGTATAGATCACGCCAATGACGATGACTGCCAGCAAAATGCTGTTCAGCAAGGCTGCAATGCGCGTCTTTTCTTCGTCTTCGAAGATGGGCGGGGCGAATATCCGTCTTAACATGGGTTGCCTCGGGAATAATTGTCTTTCACTGCCGCTTGTCCTGGTCGTCCGTAAACTGGATGGTTACTTCGGAACCGCTTAATACACGCTCAAGTTCCTCCGCAGTGGTCTGAAGGATATTCTCAATGCTCAGCGCCGACCCGATACGGTTGGTCGCTTCAACGATCGTCCGCTCCTTGGATGCCCGTAATTGACTTTCTTCAAGCAGACGGGCATTTTCCAGCGTGAGCGCCGCACGGCTCGCTGACGCCTGGGCGATCGCGATCTGGTCCTCCGTCCACGCCCGGGCAGGATCCTCCTGCTCCAATCCGATGACGCCAATCACCTGATTCAACACCATGAGCGGCACCAGAAGCACATTTCTGCGATCTGTTCGACTGCCATTTTGCCCTTCCAGAACGATGGGTTGTCCGTTTTGCAGTTGCCCCAACAATTCAGGCGAAAGGTGTGGCGATACAGCCCTGATTTGCAGTCCATCATATTCGTAGGAAGGGCGGGCTTTCTGGCTGCTGACCGCGCCCCAAACCTGGCGGATTTGTGCGCTTCCCGCCCGTGTAAGTTCGGATATGGTACTTTCCACTTTCTGTGCCAATTGCGCATTCTCGATTGCAGCGGCAAGGAGGTCCGCAAGGATCTGCAGAGTCTGGGTATCGCCTTCATCAAAGGCATTCGGTGTTTCCGCCTGAATATCCAGGGCGCCGAACGTCACACCATGACTTCGCAATGGCAGGGCGATCTCGGAGCGCGTATTTGGGAGATATGGATTCTTGAAATGCACTTCATCTTCGCCGACATCAAGCGCGATATACGCCTGTCCTGTGCGGGTCACGTTGCCGACCAATCCGGTCTCGCCGACCTTCAATCTGTAATTGCTGGCAAGCATTTGTCCTGCGGCGATACTGCTTGCGGCTCGCAGGCGGGCATACTCGCCGGCGTCATCCATCAGGAAAATGCCGACGTGATAATATCCCAATCGTTCGCGGATCAAACTGGCGGATGCGTTGAGAAGCGTATCCAGGTCGCGGATAATGGCAAGTTCGCGGGCAACGTCTGCACTCGTG
>CAYPHR010000037.1:5474-15468 GCA_964410375.1 uncultured Anaerolinea sp.
ATACGCTCAATGCCCGCAGTTCTTTCGGCGACTTTTTCTTCCAGATTTTCAAGCAGTTGTTTTAAATTGAACGCCATCTGATTGAATGCGATCGAAAGGTCTTCCAATTCATCCTGCGTTTCGATTCGAATTGGTTCGCCAAGTTGATCCTTGATGGCTTCCGGGTTTTCGGCGGAGATGCGGCTGGCGGCGAGCGTTAGCTGGCGAAGCGGATTGGTAATGGTACGGGTGAAATAATAAATGGCAACGCCGAAGATGATGGCGACCAGAATGGTATAGAGCACAAGGGTGATCTGAAGTTGGTTGGTCTGTTCTAGAATTTCTTCATGCGGGTAGCCAAGCGCAAGCGACCAGCCGGTATCCAAACCGACGGGTGCATAGGCAACCAACAGGGGAACGCCATACGTATCGGTTGCTTCAATAAAGCCGGTATTGCCGGCGATCATGTCATTGACCAATACATCCCAGTTAACGGCAAATCTTGAATTGGCGGTATCCAGCATGGAGTCCGTCATGGTGTCGATAAAGCGGCTGCCATTCTCACCGATCGCAAGCACAGTGCTGTTCGAATCCAGCAGGAATGCGTATCCGGCATTTCCGATCTGGATATCACCTACGATCTCCTGGATCTGTGTGATGTCAATATCTGCGGTTGCAACACCTTTGAACCTGCCGTCTTCATCATAGAAAGGAACGCTCCAGGTGGCGATCCATCTCTGGTTGCCCAGCGAGTCGTAATACGGCTCTGTCAGGGCGGGGAGTCCGGTTTCTTTTGCACGGACATACCAATCACGTTCGAAGTAGTTATATCTTGGGACGCCCAACTGGTTGAATCTCAGTTCGTTTTCGGTTGCCCAGCTGTAATACGGCGCCCAATAATACCGTTCTTCATTGAATTGGTAGGGCTCATACGCAATCGCAGAGCCGAAGACCTGCGCGCCTCCACTAAGCGTGTTTCTGAGCAGACGCAGCAACTCATCTTCGCTGAATTCTGCGGATTGGGCGGCAGCAGCGAGATCCGCGGCGGTATTCCTCGTTCCGATCAATGTGATCTGGATCAGGTCGATTTGTGACGCGGTCTCTACTGTCATCTCTTCCCGCACCCGGTCAATGGATGAACCTTGCGTGATGCGGATGCTGATGTACGCGTAGATGGTGAAAGCGAATAATAACAAACTGATGACGATGACCGGCAGTTTCAAGCCGATACTGGTGCGTTGCGGGGGTAGGGGCGTTTCAGCGGATTGATTCATGATTCCCTGCCTCCTTCCGAATCTGGTATGCCGATCTGGATGAACGAGCGCGACGCTCCCAGCGCCTGACCGAGTTCCTGAATGGTCGTTTGCAGGATGCGGTCGAAATCTGTGGATGCGCCGATCCTTGTGGTGACATGCGCGATGGTCTCTTCCTGTTCTGCGCGGCGGGTGGCATCTTCAAGCAGGCGGGCGTTTTCCAATGCAAGCGCAGCGCGGTCAGCGATGGCTTGTACGATGGCGATTTCGTTCTCCGTCCAGGCGCGGTCGCTTTTCGCGGATTCGACGTGGATCACGCCAAGCACGTGGTCACGGAAGCGGACCGGAACTGCCAGGGTTGGAGGGGCGCCCCGGGGTACAGGATTCAGTACCACGGTCTCGCCTGATGCGATGCTTTTTTCAAGGGCTGGGCTGCTCCAGGGCAGGTCGCCTGAAACGATACTTCCATCTGGACGGAAAGAATATCCGCTCGGTCTTTCTTTTTGGCTGTAGCGTACGGTCTGCGACGCGCGCTCGGTGGAAACACCTTCCCGGATATGCAGGTTCGAGATGATGATGGCGATCTGGTTCGCGAGCGTGCTAAGCGTGTTGATGTCATCGTCGCTGAATGCCGACGGTTCTTTGCTTTGTACATCCAGAACGCCGATGACAACATTGCCATACTTGAGAGGCAGCGATATTTCGGAGCGGGTTTCGGGCAGGTCGGGATTGTTGAAGAAGACCGCATCTGCGCCGGTATCGAGGGCGATACGCGGGGAGCCGCTTTGCGCCGCATAACCAACGATGCCTGTCCCGCCGACCCGGAGTTGATGACGACGTGCAAGCATCTGTTTTCCGCCCTGGCTGTTGGCGGCGCGAAGTACGGCGTACTCGCGATTTGCATCAAGCAGGAAGATGCCGGCATGATAGAAACCGAGTTTTTCGCTGATGCCCTGAGCAATGCGGGCAAGGATCTCGTCGGGTTGTTCGTTGATGTAGGACGTGATTTCCTGCGAAATCTCTGCAGCCGACTGCAGGCGCTGAGCCTCCAGCTGCAGTTGCTTGTTCGCCCGGTTCAACTCCACTGTTCGCGCGTGCACCTGCTCTTCTAGTGTTTGGTTGATGCGCTCAAGCCGCTGGGCAGCTTTGAGCTGTTCGGAACGGCTTTCCTGCGCAAGCTTCATTAGCGCACGGTGCCTGTAAAAGACCGCGCTCATGGCAGCCATGATCATGACAAAGAAAAAGGTGTTGAGATAGACATACCCCATATCCGTGCCGAAGGGGTTGGGCAGTAACCCTCTGACCTCTGCCGCTCCTGTTCCAAAGAACAGAAGGTTCATGAAGATGCCAAGCAGGATTGCCGGCAGCTGGTTCTTTCTGCTGTAAATATTTGCCAGCAGGTACAGCCCAAGATTCCCCACCCATATCAGATCATGAGAGCCATTGCCTTCGACAACCGCCACCAGGCATAATGCGACCGATGTGACGGCAGGGAACAAGATCAGATTGTTGTAATATCCGCGCAATGCCTGTACGATCACCAGGAGTCCAACCGCATTTGTGATGATGGACGCATTGATGACAAGCGGGTCTCGATAGGCAAAGATCGCCAGCGCTGTGGTGAGAAAACCAAGCGTGGTGGTGATCAACGCTTCTGCGCGCTGTCCCGGTTCTTCGCCGGGACGATCTTTGAACAGAAACTCGCGGAGATTAAAATTCTTCGTCATTGATTCAGTTTCTTCCATTTTCAGGCTGTTTCACGCTTCCGTTCGGACCTGCCGCCTGATCCAGTAACTGGAAACTGACCGAGGCATTCCCGATCGCCTGACCAAGTTCCTGCACCGTTTCGCGGAGAATGGCGTCGATCTGTGAAGCGGCGCTTAGGCGGGCGGAGATATCGGAGACCAGGGATTCGCGTGCCGCGCGCTGCTGGGATTCCCGGTACAGGCGGGCGCTTTCCAACGCGCTGCTCAGCTGGTCGGATAGTGCAATGGCAAGGCTGGTTTCGTCTTCCGTCCAAGTGTCGGCAATCTCCGGCTTCCGAAGCCGGATCGCGCCGATCACTTGCCCGCGGACAGTGATGGGAATGCTCAGGCTCAAACCGTCGCTGCTTGTGATCAGATCGCCGCTTCCGAACGCCTTTGCGAGGTCCGGGTCGAGCGAGTCGGAGCGGGTCTGGGTGGTGGCGGGCGGTGTGGCAACATATCCGATGCGCGGTTCGCTGCGGATGATCTTGCTCCATGCGTCGCGGCTGGCTTCGCCATACAGTACTCTTGCGGTTTCGAGCGCCCGTTCGGTTTCGCTGAAGAGATTGGCATTTTGGATCGCGACAGCGATCTGTTCTGCCAGGATTTGCAGGGTGGCAATATCGTCCTCGGTAAATGCCTGGGACTCCTTGCTCTGTACATCCAGCACGCCAAAAAGTTGACCGCCTGCCACAAGGGGAAGCGCCATTTCGGAACGCGTTTCAGGGAGGAAGGGATTGTCAAAGTAAACAGCATCCTGCCCAACGTCCAGGGCGATGCGCGCTTTCAGGTTTTCGGTCACATAACCGACGATGCTGGTCCCGCCGACTTTCAGGCGGTGTCCATTTTCCAGCATTTGTTTTCCGCCTTCGCTGTTGGTGGCGGTGAAGACGGCATATTCCCTGCGCTCATCGAGCAGGAAAATGCCAACGTGATAGTAGCCAAAGTTGTCGTGAATGAGCTGTGCGGCTTGCCGGAGAAGTTCCGAGAGATCACGATAGGATGTGATGGACTTGCCGACATCCGCCACCGCCTGCAATTGACTTGTGCGTTTGTCGAGCGAGCGGGTGCGTTCCTCGACGCGTTGTTCAAGGGTCTCGCGTTCGCTGCGCAGTTCCTCGAGCAGGACTTTGGATCGCACCTCGGATTTTTCAAATTCCGTTTGGGTAAGGCGGATGCCGATGATGATCAGCGCCGCCAGGAGGATGGTCGTAACGCCGTTGGATACCCAACTTCCCGTAGTGCCAATGCTTACATCCTGGCTGGAAATGGTGAAGTTTCCGTTCAAGATCAGCCAGCCAAAAACGGTATATGTTAGTGTGGCGAAACCTACGAGGAGCCATCCTGCCCGCCACGAAAATAGCAGGGATGCGATGGTGATGGCTCCGAGCATGAAGACGCGGGACCCTCCAAGGATGCCCGTATCTGTCAGGATCGAGACGGAAGCGCCGAACAGCAGCGCGACCAAAGTACCGGCTTTGATATTGTAAGAGACCGGAAGGAGCGTGACCAGCACGACGCCAAGATAGAGAACAACATAGACTGCCTGATAGACAGGCTGGCTGGTCAGCACGGCAGGGATGATCGCGACCAATCCCAACAGGCTGGTAGCGATCAATGTGGTGCGGATGAAATCGGCGCGCCATTGAGTGTAGGAGTAGGAGAGTCCTGTGACGGGTCTTTCAGTCATGACTTACGCTTCCTGCCTGTATTGGTTCTGGAGCGCGGAGCCGACGGTGATCTCTGCCTCCTTTAAATCGAATATCCTGCGGAGTTCCGTGGCGGCGGTGCGGATGACCGCGTCCACATCCAGCGTTTCGCGGATGCGGGTGGAGACATTGGCGATCATCTGGTCGCGCAAGGCGTTCTTTTGCGCCTCGTCCACAAGGCGGCTGTTTTCCAGAGCAAGCGTGACCTGCTCGGCGACCTTTTCGATCAGCGCGCGTTCATGTTCCGACCATTTTTCATTGCTTTTTCTTTTTAGGTTGATCGAGCCGATCCTTTGTCCATGGAGTATGAGCGGCACGAGCAACCCGCCTTCGTCGCCTCGTTTTTCATGCGCGAAGACCGGGCGGACGCCCGCCGGCGTGTATTGATAGACTGGCTTTTGGCGCGACGTCAACTTCGACCATGCCCTCTGGGTTTGGATGGAGGTATTCGCGTCCAGTTGGACGAGCAGGCTTTTCGTCTCATTGATGAGGCGGGCATTGTCGAATGAAATGGCGGTCAGGTCTGCAAGGAGCTGCAGGATTTCTGCATCCTGCGGATGGAACACGTCCGGCTGATCCGATTGTATGTCCAAGATGCCGATCACATTTCCGCGCAACGCCATCGGAAGGATCATCCGCGAGCGGGTGAGGGGGAAGTTCTCGTCCTTAACAAAATTGTTCTGGTTGCTGTCCAGCAGGATGACAGGACGGTTGTTTTCCACAACAGAGTTGAAGGGATTTCTGCGGTCGGGTCCGGTTTGGAAGCCATGACCGACGATCTGCTTCCCCGTGGCAGATGATGACGCCTGAAGGAATGCGATATTCTTTTGCTCGTTCAGGATGTACAACCCGACGTGGTAATACCCAAACCGCTCCGTGATGAGCGACGCTGTTGATTCCAGCAGGTCGGTAATGCTTTGGATCTCGGCGATCGACCGCGCAGTCGTCACAGACGTGTGAAGCTGGCTCATGCGGGTTTCATACTCTTCGGTTTGTTCGCGGATCTTTTCAGCCAATTGCGCTCTTTCAACTGCAAGTTCGCTGAATGCATTCTGCATTTTCTGGATCGCTCGAACGACCGCGCCTTTGAATTGGTTGATGAGCATGACGATCAACACGCCGGCAAGCGCAAGATCCACGATGTAGCCGACCCAGTCCGCGGAGGTAACCTGCGGTGCATTCGCGCCTGTCAACTGGTATATGCCATTCTGGTGGAGCACGGCAATGCCGATGACCGCAAACACCCCAACGCCCAGACCGATAAAATCGATCCGCTGGTCGAACAGAAGGGATGCAAGCGTGACGCCCAGTAACAGGAAGAGACTGCCGTCACGCCAGGGACCCCATGCCAGGATGGCATTCATCCCGATCGCGAAACTAAAGAACAAAAGCATCGAAGCGCGCCACGCATATGGAACTTTTAGAACGGTTATGGCAAGCAGGATGATGTACAAGCCGACAAACAGGATTCGATCCCCGGCTGTGGCGGTGGGGAAGGTCACAACCAGGAGTGCGATGCCGAGCACTGCCGCGATCCGCAACACCACAACGATGAAGCGTTCACGCCATACGAGCAGATCGAGCGCATCCGGCTGCAGGTCCGGGCTGTTGAGGCGGGCGGACGGATTATCTCTACTCTGCATTTTTACCGTCCATTGACACTTCGATTTCCACTTCTGTTGCTTCAAGGCTGCGCCCCAGTTCACGGACGGCGGTTTGCAGGATGCTATCCATGTTTGTGGACGCCCAGACCTTTGAAATGATGTCGCTTGCCAGTTTTTCCTGCGCTGCTGTGGAGCGGCTTTCCTCCACCAGGCGCGCATTTTCCAGCGCAAGAGTCGCCTGCGCGGCGATCGATTCTACAATGTTCTTTTGCTCGCTCGTCCATGTGCCCGAGGATGACATCTGAATCTGCCCGATGACCTGGTTGCGTAACGACAACGGAATTTCGATCAAATCATCTTCGGCAGCTTCGCTGTCACCGAGTCCATACTCAACCTTTTCATCTTTTGTAAGGGTGTGCCAGGCGTCCTGCAAATATTGGCGCTGGGTTGCCTGCATTTCCAAAAGGCTTTGCTGCGCTTCCTGGAACAGACGCGAATTTTCCATGGCGATGGCAATGGCGTTTGCCATGTTCTGATAGGCATCCACGTCCTGCGGTAGGAAAGCATCCTCTTTTGTGGAGTGCATTTCCAAAGCGCCGAGCAGGGTGTCGCCGATCATGAGCGGAAGGGCAATCTGCGAGCGCGTATAGGGAAGTAATGGATTGTCAAGCCGCATCTGTTCGCTGCTCTCGGCGACCTGCCCCGCCTTTGTTTGAATCGCCTTTGCGACCGTGTTCTTGCCTTTCACGTCCACGCGGTATTTGTTTTCCTTTAATACCCTGCCGGCTTCTCCGCTGGCTTCCTTGATCTCCGCCCAATTGCCGGATGGATCCAGCAGATAAAATGCTATGAAGTAGCCGCCGAACTCATTTTCGATGAGCTTGGCGGCGCGCGAAAACAGTTCGTCGGGGTCAAGGATGGCGGTCACGGCGCGCCCAACCTCGTTGATGCTTTTTAGTTGATAGGTGCGTGCCTGTACTCTGTTCTCAAGATTGTTCCGTTCCTGCGTCAGGGTGTTCAGCGTCGAGTCGATCTGTTGTTGCGCCGCAATAAACTCTTTCTCAAGCCGCTGGAAGCCCAGGATGATGACAGCGCCGAACATGATCATCGCTGCGCTGGCGCTGATCCAGTCTTCCAGAGTTGCCGGAGGGGCAAAGGGATTCAGCGGGATCACCTGTCCGCTCAGCATTAGCCAGCCGAACAGAATGAAGGTGAAAATATCGAGCGCAACAGCAATGATGCCTATCCGAGGCGAGATCAGGATCGTCGCAAAGATGACCAGCGCCAAAAAGAAGAACAGGCTGTCGCCAAGGATGCCGTGCGTGATCAACTCGGCAATTCCAAGCACGTAAATACTAAGCAGGAATACGCTCATGCGCGCCATATAAGAGAAGCGCACAACGGTCACGAGCCCGACCAGCAGGTAGGTTGTGATAAAGATGGCGTCTACGATCGGGCTGGTCGAGGCGCTCACAGCGGGGATCAAGGCTGCTGCACCAAAGACCAACACCCCGATCAAGAGCGGAAGCGCAAATCCCTCCCTCCAGTTTTTGTACAACTGACGAGTGGCATCTTCCGGGTTTATGAATCGATCCTGGGAAGGGGTACTGCTCATGATGGTGTATCTTTCGCTTCGGGACTGTCTTCGGGTTTGAGTTTGATCTTTGTGAAGCGCGAACCCGTGATCCTGGTGATCTCACTTGCCGTTGTCATCAGGATGGATTGAATATCCGTGGAACGGCGGATCTTGCTCGTGGCTTCGTAGATCAGATGCTCGCGCTCCGATTGGGCGCGGATCTGTTCCAGCAGGCGCGCATTGGCGATGACCGCTGCCAGGCTGCCGCCAAGCGTGCCGAGCATTTCCTCGTCGTTTTCGGTGTAAGCGTCCGTTTGTTCGCTTTCCACGTTTAGAACACCGAGAAGTTCGTTTCGGTAAACCAGCGGGACTGCCAGTTCCGACCGCGTGTTTGCGCTGACTTGAATATAGCGCGGGTCTTCGCTCACATCGCGGATGCGCAGCGGGCGGCGGTGTGATGCAACCCAGCCCGTAATGCCTTTACCGACCTCCACTTGTATCGAGTGAAGCTCCTCCGCGTACCCGATGGATGCCTTGACTTCGAGCATCTTCTTGTCGCGGTCTGCAAGCAGGATCGCCACGCGGTCACCGCCAAGTGTGACCTGCAATCCGTTGACCGCGCTTTCGAGCGCCTCCTCCAGCGTGGTACCGGAGGCGGCTGTGGTGGTGATGTGATGCAGCAGGCGATGTTGGGATAGGTGTTCCTGGGTCTCCGCGAATAATTCGCTGTTGACCACGGCAACCGCCAACTGGTCTGCAAGGATTTGCAGGCTGCGGATGTCGTCCTCGGAAAACGAGAACGGCTTGACGCTTTGCACATCCAATACGCCCAGGATGCGCTCACCGACGCGGAGCGGGATCGCCGCCTCCGCGCGCGTGTCCGGCAGCAGGGGATTGGGATAGTAGGTGGCGTCCTTGCTGGTATCGCCCACCACGAGCGCTTCGCCGCGTCCGCTGACAAAGCCGACAATGGACTTCGAGCCAACGCCGATCTTGTATCCCGCCCGTTTCATCTGCGCCCCGGCTTCGCCGGTCGCTTCGCGGATGACGGCAAACTCGCCGGGAATATCGCGCAAGAAGACAGCCGCATGATAGAACTCGAACCGCTCACGGATGAGATTGACCGCTTTGATCAACAACTCGTCCAGATCGAGCGAACCGCTGATGTCGCGTGCGATCTCTGCGGCGGTTTCGACCTGCAATGCCTTGCGCTTGCTTTCGTTGAGCAGATGGGCGTTGTGAATTACACCCGCCACTTGTCCGGCAATGGTCGTGAAGAATTTCAGATCATCTTCGCTGAAGGCAAAATCGTTTTCGAGGTCCTGGATGATCAACGCGCCGATAGGGTTATTCTGTATCAACATGGGGGTGCCCATCCACGAGCGCGGGAGCTTGCCAACCACTTTTGCGCCCAGTTCGGAAACCCGCCGCGCGGTGTTTTCGACGAGCATCAACGGCTGGCGTGTGCGGATGAGGATGGACGTCAAACCTTCGCCAAGGGGGAAGGAGTCAATCGAGAGGACCTTTCCCTCCTCGTAGCTGAACGGTATGCTGATCGAATTGTTCTTTTCGTCATACAGCGCCACGATCAGGTTATAGTCGCCGATGATCTGGTGGATCTTCTCCAGCAATTCCTGGAAGAAGTTTTGCAGGTCGTGCGTGGAGGAAGCCAACTCGTTGATGGATGCAAGCGCTTCGACCTCGCGCTGATGCTTTTTTGTCTGCTCCTCGGCGCCGGCGCGCTCGAGCGCAAGCGACATCAGTTCTGAAAAGCCGCCATACGGATGGATGAAAATGTTCTCCTGCTGTTTTGTCTCCACCAGAATGAACGCGGTCAGTACGTCTCTTTTGTGGATCGGAATAAGCGCTGCGCTGGAAAGTTCGAGTTTATCCAAAACATCTTGAAGCACCCGCGGCGTTGTATTCCTGTTCGATGCTGCAAGGAAGGGTTCATGGGTGATGAAGTGTTTCAGGTCGTCCGCATTGAAGCGGATGCCTTCCGGCGCGGACTCTACCGATGTCTCGGCGATCAGGAAACTTTCACCCTCTCTGGTGAACAGAAAGGTGCGATAGGGGGAGTTCTTGAGGATCTGCCCGCCTGCTCTCAGGATGTCCGCTTCGCTGGCTG
>CAYPHR010000038.1:0-14946 GCA_964410375.1 uncultured Anaerolinea sp.
TGTTGCTGGACGCTAAAGGGCTTTAAGACCTTTAGCGTCTGTGTTGAAAACTTGCCCGACTTCCTGTGGTATCGCTTTTGGTATTCCCGTCTTCACGTCCACAAAGACCCAGTCCGTTTCGCCTTTTACCAGGACCTTCCCATCGCTTCTCCGCACAAATTCATACATCCGCAAAGACCGCACCTTGCGGATATTCTCCACCCATGTGCGGATCTCGATCTCCTCGCCCTCGAACGCTGGCAGCAAATACTCGATGCGGTGTTCGCGGATGACCCATGTCGAGTCCGGTCCCTGCGCCTCGATGCCGCCGATGGAAGCGTAGTGTTCCACGGCGATATCCTGCATCCACTGAACGTAGGTCACGTTGTTGACGTGTCCATTCTCGTCAATGGCAGAGGCGGGGATGCTGATGTTTTTTGAGTAAATGGGGGAGATGGGCATAAAACTTATTTCGTCTGCGAAAAGGCAAGCTGCTACTTCTTCGCCTCTTGCGCCGCCTCGATCAACGCGGACTTGAACTTCTCTCCTGCCGAATCCTTCCCCAAGGGCAAAAAGATCGAGCCTTTCTCGGTGGTGTCCGTGGCAATGCCCGAGATGGTCAAGCCGGTATCGGGTATCTTTGAATAAAAGACGCTCTTTTCATAGTCTTCCACGGTGATATCGCGCAGTTGCATCGTCCTGACATAGATCGCATTCTGGTCTACACGGTCGGCAAGGATCAGCCAGCGGTCGGTCAGGAGGACGGTCTGCACCAGCAGTCTGGGACCCGGTCTGCTGAACAATCCCTTTTTGATCTTCTCCGATGCCGACACGATGCAAATGGAGATATTCTCAAGAATGTCTCCCAGATTATGCTTGTTGATATAGGTGTTGATACTCTGCATCACATCCGGTGTGATGCTCTCAAAGGTGATTTCCTTGGTGGAACGGTTGTAATCTCCCATCACGACACCTTCGTGTAACTTTGTGACCCTTTGTAGTACATCAAAACGGAACTGCCTTGCTCAACATCGCCGTCAGCAGTTTGACCGAGTTCTTCAGGTCGTTCAGATCCACCATCTCCGAAGCCGAGTGGACGTACCTGCACGGCACCGACAGCACACCCGACATGACCCCCGCGCGTGTCACTTGAATCGCCCGCGCATCCGTGCCGCCCAGCAGCATTACCTCGCGCTGATAGGGGATCTTCGCCTTTTCCGCGGTCTGGATCATCCACTCTGTAATGCGCGGATCGGAGAGCATGCCCGGGTCGCGGAACTTTACGCACGGACCCTTGCCCAGCTCCATCACCATCTTCAACGAAGCGGGCGTATCGCCTGTAGCGGTCACATCTACTGCGATGCCGATGTCGGGGTCGATGCCATAAGCGGCAGGACCCGCCCCGCGCACACCGACCTCTTCCTGCGCGGTGAACACAAAGTACAGATCGTTCGGCGTGGATTTGATATTCCGCAGTGTTTCGATCAGCACCAACACACCCGAACGGTCATCCATCGACTTGGCGACGAGACGGTCTCCCATTTCCATGAACGAGCGTTCGAACGCGCCGAAGTCACCGACCTTGATGGGGCAATCCTTTTTATTGGTCGCGCCGACATCGATGTACATCTTGTTGAGCGGGATGGTACTGTCTACATTCTCAAAACGATCATAGCCGACAATGCCTGTCACACCGTTCATAAAACGCACGCGCGCGCCCAGCGTGTACTTGCCGAACGTCCCGCCGACATTGGTAAAGCGCACAAACCCGCGCTTGTCGATGTGGCTGGCGATCACGCCGATCTCGTCCATGTGCGCGGCGAGCATGATCTTCTTTGGGTTCTTTGCGTTCTTCGCCGGTTTCTTGCGTACGATCAAATTACCGAGCGCATCCACGCGCACCTCGTCGGCGAGCGGCTTCACTTCCTTCTGGATCACCTTGCGGACTTCATCTTCAAATCCCGAAGGACCGAATGTTTCCGTGAGCGTTTTTAGCAGTTGTTTCATAGATGTCCTCTCAAGTGACAGTCACCTTTAAGGTGACTGTCACTTTAAAATAAATGTTTCACCAACGGCATATGTCTTCTCGCCGTCTTTTGTAAATAAATGCGCCTGCGACTTTCCCATTACAGTCCATTCGCCGCCGAGCGTTCCGACCACTGCCGTATCTTCGTCAATGCCCAATAACGTCTCGCCTGCCCGCAATCGCTTGCGCAAGGAGAACAGCAGCGGCTTCCACATCATCGGGAAGGCATCGAAATGCGGGATGATGAATGCGGCTGGCACGATCCCGAACACTGCGGTCGAACGTAAACCCATTGCGCGGAAATCGGGCACTTCGCTTCCCAGGATCATCGCGCCCGCCGAACAACCCGCATACACACCGCCGCGCGCCCATACCCTCTGGGCGGACTTCCACACAAGGCTGTCCTTCAAAACCTGATGGAGGTACGCAGGATTCCCGCCCGAAAAATAGACGATATCCGCTTCTTCCACCGCCGACGCATGTTCCAGGTCGTTGGCAGATGCTTCGTCTGTAACAGGAACAGCCCGAACGTCGGCGCCGAGGCGGGTGAAATGATCCACGCCCATTGTTGACCAGCGGTTCACGCTCTTGTCGCCCTCCTGTCCCGCCGCCGTCGGCAGGCAGACCACGCGCGGTTTGCGCCCATTCGCGCCGCAGTTCGCGAGCAAGTGGGCATCCACCTTATCCATCACAGGCAGGTATTCACCGGAACCAAGTAAAGCGATTAAGCCATTCATTTTCTTGTCATTGCAAGTGGCGTTTGCTGCCACGAAGCAATCTCCTTGTTCGGTTGAAAGATTGCTTCGTCGGGTTAACGCCCCGCTCGCAATGACGAATCCATGTTCTTCAATGCCAAATACAGCAGGTTCAGTGTGTTCTTCCAATCGTCCACGCGCGAGATGCTGATGGGGGAGTGCGTGTAACGGTGTGGCACAGAGACCGAAACCACCGGCACGCCCGTATGCGCCTGCTGGATCGTGCCCGCGTCCGTGCCGCCCCCGCCCGGCTGGCGGAATTGATGAGGAATCTTGTGCTTCTCCGCCGTCTCCGCAAGGAACTTGACCAGGCGCGGATCGCTGATGACGGGCGAATGCGCGGGATAAATGGCAGGACCCAAGCCGAGTTGCGTATTGTAGGTGATGTTCTCCCTGCCTTCGTAATCGGGCAGGTCGCGTGAAGGCGTGGAATCGATGGCGATCGCAAGGTCGGGGTTGAAGTAATGTGCCGCCACCTTCGCGCCGCGCAGACCGATCTCTTCCTGCACGCTGAATGCGAGACATAGCTCGATGTTCTTTGGCGCGTGCTTGAGCAGTTCGATCAGGATTGCCACACCGATGCGATCATCGATGGATTTGGATAGGATGGAAGGACCGACCCGCTTGAACTTTGTTGCAAATGTGGCGCGGTCACCGGGCTTGGCTTTTCCTTCGGGACCAAGATCGATGCGCATGGCATTCACCGGGATGATGTTTTGCCTTTCGGAAGCGGTGGTCATGTGAATGGGTTTCGCGCCGATCACGCCGGTCTTGTGTTCCCTGCCGACGATGACCTGTTTGCCGACCAGATGACGCGGGTCAATGCCGCCGACGGTCTCAAATTGGAAGAAGCCGTCGCCGTCGTCTGCGACGATCATGAAGCCGACCTCGTCCATGTGGGCGTCGAGCAATACGCGCAGCGCCTTTTTTGCGGCGGACTTTTTACGCACCAACACACTGCCAAGGGCATCCACTTTTACTTCGTCCGCATAAGGCTTGACTTCCTCCAACACGATGCGGCGTACTTCGCCTTCATCGCCTGAGACCGCCATGGCGTTGCATAATTTTTCAAGCAGTTTGATCTGTGATGAGCCGATGGTTAGCATGATTAATCCCAGGCAATTCTTTCCATAAAATCCGCTTCGAGCGAAGCGACAAATTCCGCCAGCAAACGTCCCGCGCGCTGGATATCCTTCATTGCCACCAATTCCACCGGTGTGTGCATGTAACGCTGCGGGATGCTCAACACCATTGTGGGGATACCCTCGGCAACCAATTGCATCGCATCCGCATCGGTGGAAGAGTATGCGGGCATCAGGTCGTCATGTACAGGAATTTCAATACGTTCCGCGACTTCCTTGAAGCGCGTGTATAGAAACGGGTGGATGCTGGGGCTGATGCCGAGCGTCACGCCCTTGCCGATGCCGAAGGTTTGGTATCCGCTCGAGCCGGTGCCTTTGCCGAAAGTCATGTCCACGGCGACAGCGATGGTGGGGCGTAATTGGAATGCGGATGTCCGCGCGCCGCCGAGCGTGACCTCTTCCTGAACAGATGCCACCGCCCACACATTCCACAAATGGGATTTGGACTGGAGTTCTTCAAGACAAATCGTAAGCGCCGCGATGGATGCGCGGTTGTCGAGCGTATGACCGCTCACGCATCCTCCCGACATTTCAACTGGTTCGGTTCCAAAGGAGACTCGATCTCCCACCCGGACCTTCTTTGCCACCTCGTTCGGCGTGAGTCCAGTGTCGATCAGCAGATATTTCAAGGCGATCACACCGCTCCCTTCGCCGTCGGGCAGGAGATCGGCGGGCGGCATGGCGATCACACCGTACAGGTCTTCGCCAGTCGTCGAAGCGTGGACAATGACCGGTGTGCCGGGCAGAACGCGCGGATCGATGCCACCAATATTGGTGACTTGCAGAAACCCGTCCACGATACGGGAGACCATCAAACCGATGGCATCCATGTGGGCGGCGATCATCACAGAAGGGTGGGGGCTTTTCTTTAGCGTACCAGTTTTCAGTCCATGGATCGAACCGAGGCGGCTCTGGGTAAGATCATCCACCAGCGGAGTCCACTTTTGCTTGATTAGGTCGGCAACAGGGGCTTCATATCCTGATACGCCTGCAACAGAAATAAGGGATTTGAGAAAGGGTAGCATGTCGGTCATGGGGTTCCACCAAAGGCCGTTGGAGATGGCGCCGGAGTGTTGGTTGGGGTTGGCGTTGCCGATGAAGTTGGCGTGAACGTAGGCGTGTTGGACGGCGTGAATGTTGGTGTGGGGGATGGGGTAAGTGTGAAAGTGGGAGTATTTGTGGGCGGCAGGAACGGCGTCGGTGTAATGGTTGGCGAGGGCGTTTCTGTTGGTGTTGCTGTTGAGGTGAAAGTGGCAGTGATCGTCTCCGTGAAGATCACGGGAGTTGGGCTGAGAGTGGGAGTTTCGGTGGCTTGGGTGATGGTGGGAGTGGGGGTTGCGCGCGGATTGGGGGCAAAGGAGAGCGCGATGAAGCCGGCGCAATAACAGGGGATGGTGGCGATGACGACCGCAAGCAGTCTCATGCGGCGGCGCGTGCGGGGAGTGGTCTCGGTATCCAGCATGGTGGTTCGATTATAATGCATGATGTTTTGGGTAACTTGATATGATTCCACTTCATCTCCGTATTTCAGGATTTTTATCGTATCGCGATTCCGCCGAACTGGATTTTGATTCGATCAACCTTGCCTGTATCTCCGGTCATAACGGCGCGGGAAAATCGTCATTATTGGATGCATTCACTTGGTCGTTGTTTGGCGAGGCGCGCGGCAGGGGCGCGGACGTGATCAATTTGAATCAGGATGTGAAGGCGGCGGAGGTCGCGTTGACGTTTGCGTACGAGGGCTATGTCTATCGCGTGCAGAGGACGCTGCCGAGGGGGAAGAGTACAGTGCTTGAGTTTCAAGTTTTGGACGGGGGAGAGCGGAAGGCGGAAGGCGGAAAGCAGGAAATAGAAGGCGGGACATGGCGACCGCTGACGGAGAAGACGACGCGCGAGACCCAGGCGCGCATCGAGCAGACGCTTCAATTGGATTACGAGACATTCATCAACGCTTCGTTCTTTTTGCAGGGCAAAGCGGATCAGTTCACGCAGAAGAAAGCCAGCGAACGCAAATCGATTCTGGGTACGATCCTTGGTTTGGAGATTTGGGATACGTATAAAGAACGAACCGCCGAAAGGCGCAAGTCCATTGAGCGCGATGTGGACGAAATTGACGGTCGCATTGCGGAGATCGATGCGGAATTGGCGGAGGAGGACGAGCGAAAGCGTCGGCTGGAGGAACTGGAAGGAACGTTGAATCAGTTGTCGGCGGCGAGGGCGGCGCAGGAGTCCGCGCTGGAAACTATTAAAAAGAATGCGGCAGTCTTGAATGAACAACGCAAGTTGTTGGAGACGCTCGAAAGAACGTTGGAAAAATCTCGCGCGTCGTTGGCGGGATTGGAAAGCAGGCTTGCGGAAAAGGAATCCGAACTGACATCGTATGCCGATTTGGTGACCCGCGCGAAAGAGATCGAATCCGCGTACAAAACGTGGCAGAAGGCGCGCGCGGACGTGGAGAAGATGAATCAGGTTGCGGCGCAGTTTCGCGAACATGATGAAAAACGCCAGCCGCTGTTGCGTGAGATCGAGGTGGAGAAGGTGAAGTTGGAGCAGGAGGCGGGGGAGTTGGATAGAAAGTGGAAAGCGGTTAGTGATCAGTTGGGAGAGGTGGAGCAGTTTCAAGGTCAGTTGGAGGCGGCGCGGACGTCCCTGCAAGAAGCGGAAAGCCGCGTCAATGAGCGCGTTGAGTTGGAAGCATCCCGCAATGAAGCACGCGAACGGCAGGCGGCGTTGAAAGTGGAGAATGAAACATTGCGCGTTCAAATGGAGGAGTTGAAGCGCCGCATCGACGCGCTGAAAGTGGCGGACGGCGCGGAATGTCCGTTGTGCGGACAGCCGTTGAGCGAAGCGCATCGCAAGTCTACGCTGAAACAGTTGGAAGCCGAAGGAAAGGATAAGGGCGATGCCTTCCGCGCCAACAAAAAGGAAATGGACGATCTCGAAAAACAAATCGCGGATTACGCGTCCCGCATTGCGCAGTTATCGAACGCCGATGCCGATCGCCTGCGATTTTCCAATTCCATTTCGCAATTGACCACGCAACTGGAAACAGTTCAAAAACAAAATACGGAATGGGAAAAGACTGGCGCGAAGCGTTTGAAGGAAATCGAAAAGATTCTGGGAAGCGGCAAGTACGCGAGTCAGGCGCAAAAAGCTCTCAAGTTGCTTGATAAAGAACTCGCCAAACTCGGCTATGATGTGTCTGCACATGAAGTCAAGCGCGCCGAAGAACTTGAACTTCGCGAGATCGAAGAGGATTACAGAAAACTTGATTCCGCGCGCGAAGTGAGCAAACGGATCGAAAGCGAGATCAAGGAATTGGGAGAGGAAAGACGAAAGAAGAAAGAGGAAGCGGACGAGCAGGAGCGGAACTACACCGACGCAGTTGCGCAACTGGCGGAATCCGAAGCGGGCGTGCCGAGCCTTAACGAAGCCGAAAGTAAATTGTTCGAACTGCGCGAAGAAGAGAACCGCGTCCGCGATGAGGCGGGAGCGGCACGCCAGCGCGTGGAGGTTTTGTCCACGCTGCGCCAGCGCAAGATGGATTACGGAGCCCAGCGCGAAGAATTGAACCAGAACATCTTGCGGCACAAGTCATTAGAGCGCGCCTTCGGCAAGGACGGTGTTCCTGCGTTGCTGATCGAACAGGCGCTGCCGCAGATCGAGCAAAAAGCCAACGATTTACTCGACCGCTTGAGTGATGGACAAATGTCGATCCGGTTTGTCACGCAGGCGGAATACAAAGACAAAAAACGCGACGACCTGAAAGAAACACTCGATATTCAGATCAGTGATGCCTCGGGCACGCGCGATTATGAAATGTATTCAGGCGGCGAAGCTTTCCGCGTCAACTTTGCGATTCGGCTCGCACTCTCCGAAATTCTCGCCCAACGCAAGGGCGCGCGCCTGCAAACGCTGGTCATTGACGAAGGCTTTGGCTCGCAGGATGTGCAGGGGCGCCAGAGGCTCATCGAAGCCATCAACGCGGTCAAAAATGATTTCGAAAAGATCTTCATCATCACGCATCTCGATGAACTCAAGGACGCCTTCCCGAACCGCATCGAGATCGAAAAGACCGAGCGGGGCAGCACGGTCCGCGTTGTGTAGTTCATGACCTATTTCATCATTTCCACTCTGCTGTGCATTGCGGGGTTGATCGTCATTTATTGGGTTCACAACCAGTATCATCTCGATATCGTTGTTACACCTGCGTCGCCGCCCGCGAGTGCACCGCTCATCTCGGTCTGCATCCCCGCGCGCAACGAAGAGCGCAACATCCGCCGCTGCGTCGAGTCCGCGCTCGGGCAGGATTATCCAAATCTCGAAGTGGTCGTTTTGGATGACCGCTCCACCGATGCGACTCCGACTCTATTAAACGAACTCGCGTCCCGCGACTTTCGTCTCATTCCAATCCACGGCTCGGACTTACCCGCAGGCTGGGCGGGTAAACCCCATGCCTTGTACCAGGCTGCGGCATCTGCCCGCGGTGAATGGCTGTGTTTCGTGGACGCGGATACCTTCCTTGCGCCGAACGCGCTTTCGTCTGTGTTGACAAAGGCTCGGGAGACTGAAGCAGATATGTTCACGGTCATGACGCGCCAGATCCTTGGCTCGTTTTGGGAGAAGGTCGTCATGCCATTGGTGATGACTGCGCTCTCGGTGGGATTCTCTCCGCGCAAGGTCAATGACCCGAAACGCCGCGACGCCATCGCCAACGGGCAGTTCATTTTCATCAAGCGTTCGGTCTACGATGTCATCGGCGGACATGAAAGCGTCAAAGACCAGATCGTGGAGGACAAAGCTATCTCCGAGCAGGTGAAGTGGAATGGGTACCGCCTTGTGGTGGCGGACGGCTCGCAGATGGTCAGCACGCGCATGTACACGTCTCTCGCGGAAATGTGGGAAGGCTGGACAAAGAATATCTACCTCGGCTTGCGCGATCATCCATCCATGCTTCTGCTGGGGGCTTTCGGCGCGACGCTGGCGTTGATCGCGGCTCTGTTTTTGCCCGTCTGGCCTATTCTTGGAATCATTTGGTATGTCAATGGCGGTGGGTGGATGGCGATCGGCATCCTACTGCAATCCCTGTTGGTGTGGGGCGCGTTGATTTCTGCGCGGGCAAACGTTGCACATGGAATGGGCATTTCCCGCTGGTATGCGTGGACAACTCCGCTCGGCGCGGGCGTGTTCGCCGCCATGATGCTCACTTCCGCATGGAAGGTCATTTCGGGGCGGGGAGTGACATGGCGCGGCAGGACATACCGCCCGCGTGTGTGACAAAAATCATTGATTAACTTGTTGTTTGCGTGAGAAGATGCAGGCATATAATTCAAGCGTAATCAACCCATAAGGAAGAGAGATATGAAAAAGATCGTACTGTTCGTTTTGATGGGGATGTTGTTATTAAGTGCATGCGGCATGCAGATGAACGATGCCGTGGAAGCAAAGGATGCCTGGGCGCGGACCGGCATGATGGGCGGGAATAGCGCGGCGTACATGATGCTGGTCAACGGCACGGGGCAGGATGTGGAATTGATCGGCGCTTCTTCGGATGCCGCCGATGCGGTGGAAGTCCACTTGAGCCAGATGGGCGCGGACAATGTGATGCAGATGATCAAGCAGGATGCTGTGGATATCCCTTCGCGCAAAATGCTGGAACTCAAACCCGGAAGTTATCACATTATGTTGATCGGGCTTAAAAAGAATTTAAATGTTGGCGACAGCATTGTGCTTACGCTTCATTTCAGAAATTACGCCGATATGACCCTGACCATCCCGGTGCAGGATGCGGCGAATATGGGCGGCTCCGGCATGGATGGACACAATATGCCTTAATAAAAAAATCCCTGGAGATTCGTGAAAATCCCCAGGGATTTTTTCACTTCTTACATAAAGAGGGAGATTACATTGAATAGCGCGTACGAAACTAAGCACATCGAGATGAGCGCGAAGATCGCTGTCATAATGCCTGCCGCCCGCGAGCGGATCCAACCTGCCAAACCGACACCGCCCAGGAACACATAGATCGCCGCGTACAGGATCAGGAAGCCTCCCGTGTTCATGTTGCTCAATTCTTCGGGGATACGGTTTAACTCGGCGGCGGCGGAGAAAGTCAGCACAGATACCAGCAGGGAATACAGGAACATGACCGATGCGGCGGCAAAGATGACGACCTCCGCTGTGATGAGTTTATTTTTGTTATCGTTTGATGCAAGGAACTGCACAACTGCGGCAAGTGAAAAGCCAGCCAATACGCCTGCCAGCCCGGCGAGCGCGCCAGCCTCCGCCAGATAGTTTTCAAGGGTCATGATCTAATTGCTCCAATGGGAAGTTTGAAATCCGTTTGATTATAAATGGGGGAGCGGATTTTGCCATGACCCAAAGTGGGGATGGTTTCATGGAGGTAATCAACCGTCCCTTAGGGAGAAGCGGGACGAACGTCAGTTGATTTAATGGGAGTTTTTCGGTAAAAATAGTCAGATATATAAGCTCGTATCAGATTTGTGACGAAAGTCACAATGCAATCTGTTAGAATTAGGTATATTAAGCGCAGGTTAATATAAAGCGAGGTCAGCCTATGTCTAAAATTTCTATCATTGCCATTGCAGCAGCAGTCCTTGCCCTGGGTTATTTTGCGTTGATATCGGATGCCGCTGCGTATGGGGGGAGCGCGCCGGAGACTTGTGCCAATTGTCATGCGATGGATGCGCAGTATGAAAATTGGTATCACGGCGGTCATTCGAATTGGGCGAAGTGCACCGATTGCCATCTGCCGCACGATAATATCGTGGTGTACTATGCCGAGAAGGGGCGCCAGGGGGCGAAGGATACGTATGCCTTCGTGACGGGGCATATTCCCGAGTTGATGCGCGCCGAGGAAAAAACCAAGGAGATCGTGCAGGAGAACTGCATCCATTGCCATCAGAATGCGGTGGCAGATATTATGATGGGGGAGCAGGATTTTGACTGGTACTGCTGGGATTGTCACCGCCATTCGGCACATGGTGAGCGCGGCGGTTCCAGTTCGTCCTATCAAGACTCATATCTTTATCCGACCAAATAAGGAGAATGCCCTATGAAAAAATATACTACTCTGATACTGTCTGGTTTGGTGGTCGTTCTTGCGGCTGTGTTGATCGGTGTTTTGACGTATGTCCGTAATCACCCGGTCCAGCAGCGCGCAGTCGAGCCGTTGGTGGCGATCGCGCCCATGGAGCCGGACTCGTCTGTGTGGGGCGTGAACTTCCCCAACCAATATGATACGTTCATGAAGACGAAGACCAATAATCTGGATACGGTGTACGGCGGATCTTCGGAATTTTCATGGCTGGAGCGCGACCCGCGTCAGGTCATCCTGTTTGCCGGAATGCCATTCAGCAAGGATTACAATGATGACCGCGGTCATGCCAATGCGTTGATCGATGTGGAAAAGACCAAGCGCCTCAACCTGGATGTGAGCAATCCTGCCCGCACCCCGGGCACATGCTACTCCTGTAAATCTTCCGACAATCCCGGTTTGTGGGACCGCCTCGGCATGGAAGCGTACGATGCCATGTCCTTTGTGGAACTTGGCGAGCATATCTCTGAGCCGATCGGTTGTGCCAACTGTCACGACGCTGAAACGATGCGGCTGATCGTCACCAACCCTGCGTTGGAGGAAGCGCTCGAACGTCAGGGCAAGGATTGGCGCACCTTCACCCGTCAGGAAATGCGGACGGTCGTCTGCGCGAACTGCCATGTCGAATACTATTTTGCGGGCGAAGGCAAGTACCTGACCTTCCCATGGGATAAGGGTACCAAGGTCGAGGAAATGATCCAGTATTACGAGGAAGTGGGCTTCAGAGATTGGACCTACCCCGAAACGGATACGCCCATGCTCAAGGCGCAGCATCCTGAATTCGAATTCTTTACCGCGGGCAGCACCCACTACAATGCCGGTGTCTCCTGCTCGGACTGCCACATGCCCTACGTGCGTGATGGTGCTGCGAAGTTCTCTACGCATGATGTGAAGAGTCCGCTGCTCAACCCCGAGCCAGCCTGCGGACAATGTCACACCAATGTCGAGTACGTGGTGAACCGCGTCCATCAGATCCAGAAGCAGGTTGCAGATACAAAGATCGCAACCGAGGACGCCATCATTGACGCCATCAATGCCATCAAACTTGCTGCCGCGAACCCTGCCGCTGACCAGGAATTGCTCGATCAGGCGCGCAAACTTCATCGCGAATCGCAGTTCATGTGGGATTACATCTCAGCTGAGAACAGCACCGGCTTCCACAATCCCGAATATGCGCTGGAGGTCTTAGCCAAGTCCACGAATTTGGCGAGACAGGCACAGATGCTTGCGGCGCAGTCGGTCAATGACATGTCGCTGCTTGCAACGGGCACGTACTATTCCAATCCGTAACTCCACGAGTCTAGGTCAACTCCCCGCCAGCGATGGCGGGGAGTTTGCTTTTAAGCTGGAACTTTTTTGCAGTGTGCATCGTTAATCACATCAAAAGGAGAAAAAATGAAAAAACTTACTTTATTCGTACTGATTTTCGTTCTTGCCGCCTGCACCGCGGGCGCGCCATCTGAATTCGACCGGAACGCCGCCAAGTGGAAGGATGCAGGCGTCAGCCATTACAGTTTTAGCTTGTTCATCGGTTGTTTCTGCCCGTTCGCACAGGACATGCCCCTCAACATCGAGGTGAAAGATGGCGAAGTCGTTTCGTTGACCCGCTTTGATGGGACCCCCATTGACCCGACCGACCCTGCCTACGAGACCTACATATCTTATGCAACGATCGATCTCATCTTCCTTAAGCTGGAAACTGCTCTAACCGAAGCCGAAGGCGTTATTGTGGCATACGAATCGGTGTACGGCTATCCCGCCAACATCGCCATTGATTACATCAAAGAAGCCGTCGACGACGAACTGTCCTTTCAAATCTCCAACTTTGTTGTGTTGGAATAACCGTTCGAACATCCCCGCATAAAAAGACCGTAGATGAAGATCTACGGTCTTTGTGTTAATTTGGCTGAGCCCACTGATCGAACACTTCCCTGTTCATGATCTGAATGCGTTTATCCTCCACGCGGATCGCGCCGCTGCGCTCCAGTTCTTTCATTGAACGGGCGACCACCTCGCGTACGGTTCCCAGTCTCGCTGCAAGTTGTTCCTGCGTCCAGTGCGGCGCAGACTTGTCCTGCGGCATCTCCGCAATCAGACGCGCAAGCCGGTGCGTCACCTGGTAGAACGCCATTT
This sequence comes from uncultured Anaerolinea sp., assembly GCA_964410375.1. Taxonomy (GTDB): domain Bacteria; phylum Chloroflexota; class Anaerolineae; order Anaerolineales; family Villigracilaceae; genus Villigracilis. The sequence goes on from CAYPHR010000038.1 coordinate 13,153, forward strand.
CACTCACCATGCGTACCATGCCACGCAGCATCCGCCCGAAATTGACCAGCACCTTTTGCGCGAACATCGGGTGTGCCATCACCAATTCGTGCAGTTTTTTGCTATTGATCACCCACATGCGGGTGGTTTCCAGCGCCTCCACGTTGACGGGATTTGTCCCCTCGTCAAATGCGGGGACCTCGGCAAAGGTGTCACCTTCCTGAAGGATGCGGACGATGTACTGCCGTCCCTGAGGCGAGAGGCGAAAGATCTTGGCGCTGCCCTGCTCGACGATGAACAAGCCGTCGCAGGGATCGCCCTCCCAGAACAGGACTTCCCCGCGCTGGTACTCGCGCATGTGCATGTGCTCTGCGATGTCCTTTAACATGGGTTCGGGAAGATCGTCGAAATATTCGTTCCCGCGCAGAACCCTTATCTTTTGTTTCTGATTTGACTCAATGAATTTCATGGTTGGGTTTAGATTTCGCCGAGCAGGACTTGATCCGCGCCGCGGGCGATCTCCCACGGATAGACGATGAACGCGTCTGTGGTTGCTGCATAATAATCCGGGCGGACGCTCCCGAACAGGTTGCGGTAGGGGTTGAAGTGCAGCACACAGGTTTCAGGGAAGCCGCCCGCGGCGGAGACGCGATTCTTGACCGCCGTGATGGTGCGTCCCGATCCCCAGACATCATCAACGATCAAGGTCGGACGTCCGCGCAGTTTGTCATCGGCGGGGAATTGAATGAACTCGGGCCATGCCATGAATTTTGCGGATTTTTCGCTTTCGGTCTGGGCGGGGAAGTCAACGGCGGCGGTCAGGATGTGGGTGATGTCCATTGCTTCCGCCAGCATCCCGCCGGGGATGATTCCGCCGCGCGTGATCATGACCATCGCGGTAAATTCGCGGCGGAACTGCGGGATCAGGTGGTCGATCAACTTGTTGACCTCCTCCCAGGATACGATCTCTTGACGGCGGGGTTCAGGTTTCATGCGTGTATTGTATCAAAAAAGACCCTAAAGGTTCGGGACCTTTAGGGTCTGAAAATTTTCTATGACAACGCCGCCGCCAACGGAGCGGGAGCCGCCACTTGTGAGACCTCCCTGCCTTCTGCAACAGCTTTCTCCGCATCCCGCGCCCAAATATACAGGCAGGTGTGATAGGCAGTGCTGGTATAAGAACTGAACACGCTTGCGACCATTACGAAGGTAAAGAAGATCAGCGCGCCGATGACGATACCAATGATCGTAAGTACGGTTTGTCCGCCGGAGACCCATGCCAGTCCGCCGCCGATGGCGAGGGCGAGGATAAAACCGATGAGACCGAATACAAAACTGATCAGTCCCGCCACGAAGCGCACACCGACCGTGCTGATACCGATCAACAGCAGATTCTCTTTGGTGATCTTCCAAACCCGTTGCGCGCCGTCTTTCAAGTTCAAATCATCGATGATCATGGCAGGCAGGATCAAAAATGCGGCTTGCGTCCACAACACCTCGAGCACGCCCGTTGCGGAACGGGCAAGGTTGCCGACCACGCCACGGTTCCTGTTTTTCTGTGCGGCACTGCGCAACAGGTTGACCACTGTCGAAACCGCCGCCAGCGTCAGGATGTCAAAAAAGTCGCGCCGCACGATATCCCATGCTTTGTCCATGCGCCCGTCGCCTTCGGAGAGATAACCATAGATCAGGTAGATGGTCATTCCTGAAAATACATAGGTCACCACGAATTGAACAAATACCATGATCGCCCCTATGACATAGATGGCAATGTTGGAATAATCTCCAAATAAAAAGGCAACGGCGACAATGGGG
>CAYPHR010000039.1:0-14939 GCA_964410375.1 uncultured Anaerolinea sp.
CGTGAAGGCGGTCTGACCGTCGGCGCTGGTGTCGTCACCAAGATCATCGAGTAAGTTTTAGGAAAGTTGGTAAGATAGAATGGCATCCAAGAAGAAAGACGTTCGCCCGGTGATTACCCTGCAATGCAGTGATTGCAAGGAACGCAACTACACCACCGAGAAGAATCGTCGCAACGACCCAAATCGTATGGAGTTCAAAAAGTACTGCTCGCGTTGCAAGAAGCACACAGTACATCGTGAAACGAAGTAGTGTAGAATGATGGTTGGGCAGTGCAACTGCCCAACCAGTTTAGGCCAGTGGCTCAATTGGCAGAGCACTCGTCTCCAAAACGAGCGGTTGTGGGTTCAAGTCCTACCTGGCCTGCCTCAGGCAACGCCGCGACCCGCGGCGTTTTAGCCGTAAAATGAAAGAAGGAGCATTGCCTTGGCTGAGAAAGCAAAAAAAGTCAAGAAAAGCGAGAACGCCGTCCAGCGTTATTTTCGTGAAACCACAGGCGAACTTCGCAAAGTCAACTGGCCCACATGGCCCGAAGCGAAACGCCTGACCGGGCTCGTATTGCTGGTGATGGTCGTTGTAGGAATTTTCCTCTCCCTTGTGGATTACGCCGGCAGCGAACTGATCGCTCTCGTACTTGGCTTGTAATTTGAATTGAGGAACTGATGGATCTACCGGAACAGCAAGAGCAATTTGAACAGGAACCGATGGACGAACAAACCGAGGAGCAGGCTGCTCCTGCGGGTGTTTCCGCTTCCCCCTCGGACCTGACACCTGCTCCTGCTCCCGCAACACAGATTCCCGCCGACCTGCCTCCCGTCGAAACGACCGTGGAAGGACCAGCGTGGTTTGTGATCCATTGCTACTCTGGATATGAGAACAAGGTCCGCCACAACCTCGAACAGCGCATCGAAACGATGGGCATGAAGGACATGATCTTTGATGTGGTCATCCCGACCCAGGAAGAGATCGAGGTCAAGGACGGCAAACGCCGAACGGTGGAGCGCCATATTTTCCCCGGTTATGTGCTGGTGAACATGATGCTCACGGAAGAGTCGTGGTATGTGGTTCGGAACACCCCCGGTGTGACCGGTTTCGTCGGGATGGGCAATAACCCCACGCCCCTTCGCCCGGAAGAAGTTGCGCAGATCGTCAAGCGCATGGAAGCCGAAGCCCCGACCGTCAAAGTGACGTTCAAAGTCGGCGAGCGCGTCCGCATTGTGGATGGACCGTTCAACGATTTCCGCGGCGTGGTTGCCGAGATCGACATGGAACGCACCAAGGTGCGTGTAATGGTCAGTTTCTTCGGACGTGAAACGCCGGTTGAATTGGATTTTCTGCAGGTAGAAAAAAGTTAAATGGACAGTAGCAGGCTTCTCGTAAGCCTGATGCGGTGGGAGGGTCTCCCAAATGACCCGCTAAAACCACGAAGGAGTTAAATCAGAAATGGCAAAGAAGTTAAAAGCAATCGTTCGTCTTCAGCTCGAGGCTGGCAAGGCAAATCCTGCGCCTCCGGTCGGTCCCGCGCTGGCAAGTCATGGTATCAACATCATGGCGTTCTGCAAGGAATACAATGCCCGCACATCCAACAAGCCGGGCGAGGTGATCCCTGCGGAGATCACCATCTTCAGTGATGGGTCGTTCACATTTGTGCTCCGCACCTCGCCTGCGGCAGTTTTGCTCCGCAAAGCCGCCAAGGTGGAGAAGGGTTCCGGCGTGCCGAACAAGGAAAAGGTCGGCAAGGTGACCCGCGCGCAGATCAAGGAGATCGCAGAGTTGAAGATGAAGGACCTGAACGCGATCTCGCTTGAAGGCGCGATGAAGCAGATCGAAGGCACCGCCCGTTCGATGGGCATTACGATTACCGATTAATTTTGTGGGAGGACGGCGTTCGCTGTCCGCTTGCACCACGGAGGATAAAATGGCAAAACACGGAAAGAAATACATGGCGGCTGCCGCCAAAGTTGATATTGACAAGGTGTATTCCGCCCGCGAGGCGGTGACGCTTGCGAAGGAAACCTCGATCACCAAGTTCGATGCGACCATTGAAGTGCACATGCGCACCACGCTTGACTCGCGTCAGGCGGACCAGCAGTTGCGCGATGTGGTCGTGCTCCCCAATGGCTTGGGCAAGACCGTGCGTGTGCTCGTTTTTGCGCAGGGTGAAGGCGCCACCGCGGCGCGAGCCGCCGGTGCGGACTTTGTCGCGGATGATGATGAGTCCCTGAAGAAGATCGAAGGCGGCATGCTGGATTTTGACGTCGCCATCTCCACGCCCGATGCGATGGGCAAGGTGGGGCGTCTCGGTCGTGTGCTCGGTCCGCGCGGTTTGATGCCGAACCCGAAGGCAGGCACGGTGGTTGCTGCGCAGGATATGGAACGCGCCATCAAGGAAGCCAAGGCGGGTCGTGTGGAATTCCGCCTCGATAAGACCAATAACATTCATGTTTCGATCGGCAAGGCTTCATTCGATGCCGATAAGTTGTACGAGAACTACGTGGCGTTGATGGATGCGATCAATAAATCCCGCCCATCTGGTGCGAAGGGTAACTTTGTCCGACGCATCACCGTCGCCAGCACGATGGGACCCGGCGTGAAAGCCGATCCCAATGAACACATACAAGGAGCCGGATAATATCCGATAATTCCTGAATACCACTTCGCCGACCCACCATAGGGTCGCTTCGCTGATGAAGGCGGGTGTTCCAAATAAAGCCGGTGCGAGACCGTGTAGGCTTTTGCGGAACTTAATTTCCTGCTCAGGTGAAGACGAAAAGCATATTTCAGCGCGTTTGCGCTGAATCCCCCTCCGGGGATGCGAAAAGTCTTTGCCTGCGATAGTGGCAAAGACTTTTTTCATGAAAGGAGGTGAAATCTTTTGGCAATTTCAAAGCAACGCAAGGAAGAAGTGCTGTCCCAGTATGCTGACTGGATCAAGCGCAGTGAAGCCGTGATCCTTGTGGAATATACCGGCGCGAACATGAAATCCATCGATGCAATCCGCGCCAAGATCCGTGAAGCCGGAGGCGAATTCCACATCATCAAGAACACGCTGGCTCGCCGCGCGTTCGCAGAGAACGGACTGGAAGTTCCTCAGGATTACCTGTTGAAATCCACCGCGATCTCATTTGCGTTCACAGACCCGGCTTCCACAGCGAAAGCATTGACCGACGCAACCAAGGGCAATGAGTTCGTCAAGGTGAAGGGCGGTTTGATGGGCGGCAAAGCTCTCAATGCCGCGCAGGTCAAGGCGCTGGCTGACATGCCCCCGCTGCCTGTTATGCGCGCAACATTGCTTGGCGTTTTGCAGGCTCCCGCCGGCAAACTGGTCCGCACGATCGCAGAACCCGCGCGCGGATTGGCGGCTGTCGTCAAGGCGTTTTCGGAGAAGAACGGTGCCCCTGCCGCCGCGTAACGTCGATTATTTCAGCGAGTTCGTCTCGCATATTCAATCAAATCAAAATTACTTAGCTAGGAGTGCTAAACAATGTCTGAAAAGCTCGAAAAACTTATGGAAGAACTTTCCACCCTTTCCGTCCTCGAAGCGGCTGAATTGGTGAAGATGCTCGAAGAGAAGTGGGGCGTTTCTGCCGCCGCTCCCGTGGCTGTCGCTGCTGTCGGCGGCGGCGCTGCCGCTGCTGCTGAACCTGTCGAAGAGAAGACCGAGTTCGATGTGGTCATCAAGGACCCCGGCGCCAAGAAGATCGACGTCATCAAGGTCATCCGCCAGCTGACCAGCCTCGGTCTCGGCGAAGCCAAGACCCTCGCCGAAACTTCCGGCTCCAAGGTGCTCTCCGCCGTCGGCAAGGATGCCGCGATGGACGCCAAGAAGAAGCTCGAAGAAGCCGGCGCGAACGTCGTCGTCGAGTAATTCCCGCAAGAATGAAAAGAGACCGTCCGTCTGGATGGTCTCTTTTTGATTCTATTGCGCCTCTAATCTGGACCCTGGACCTGTTGCCGATATGATAAAGCCGTCATTCCATTTTGGGTCATCTGCCAGGAAAGAACGGAAGATCAAGTACCGTTCATGTTGTTTGGGATCATCTGCATTTGCCAGATACGTTTCCCTGTCTTTGAATACCGCAACGAGATAATACTCATCGGAATCCGCATCCATTTGGAAGATATAGTCCGCGACCCAGCCGGGGATCTCCGATGAGTCGAACTCGTCCATTTTTCTTTTGAACTCGTTTTTGTCCACGCCGGGTTTCACGCGGAATTTTGCAATGGTCCCATACATATTATCTCTCCTTTGGTCTGACGACAGAATATTCACAAGTAAATACACCCCGGGAATCAAAAAGAGGCGGCTTGATATTGCCGCCTCTTTTTATACATTTTCTTACGCCAGTTGACGTTCCAGTTTGCGGATGACCATGACGACTTTGCCCTTGATCTCCAGCGGTTCGGTCTTCTTGACCATGATGGGTTTCATGGTCGGGTTGGCGGGCTGGAGGCGATAGCCGTCCTTTTCCTTGTAGAAATACTTGAGCGTGGTCTCGTTCTTGTCCGAAAGCCAGACCGCCACCATCTCGCCGTTGCGGGCTTCCTGTGCAGGCTTAAGGATGACGATGTCGCCATCATTGATCATGGCGTCGATCATCGAGTCTCCCTGCACGTGGAGCGCGAATAGTCCCTTGCCCTTTTCCTTTGTGGGCATCAGGGAGGATGCGATCTCCACCGAGTCCTCCGCCGTAAAGGGATTGAAATCGGACGCGGGGATCGGGATGGGTTCACCGGCTTGAATGACGCCGAGCACGGGCACGCGCATCATATCGCCAAGCGGACTGTTGCCGACCAGCCTCATACCGCGCGAGATCTTACGGTCGCGCTCGATATGCCCGGATTTCTCGAGTTGATCGAGATAATAATTCACCACCGAGGTGGATGAAATATTGCAGTGTTCACCGATCTCCCGAATGGAGGGGGGGTGTTTGTGTTCGCGTTGATAGACTTCAATAAATTCCAGAATCTTCTGGTGGCGTTCGCCAAGTCCCTTGCTTTTTCGAACCATCATCATCATGTTGAGCCTCCTGCCAGTTCACTGGCGCGGGTGAGCATTATTCGCTCATTTGTGCTAGTAATAATACTCGAACGCTTGTTCTGTGTCAAGGCTGGGAAGGAGGTTCGGATTTCCGGGTTAAACCCAGGTTCGGCGGCGCATCCACAGATACATGACGGCGGGAAGCGTCAGTATGATGCCCAATGTGACGTGAAATGCCTGTTCGCCCGTCCAACCAAGGAGCCGGGCTGCCGGTTCGAAGAAGTTCATGCCAAAGAAACCGGTGACGAATGTGATGGGCATGAAAAGTGTGGTGATGATCGTGAGGGTCTTCATCACCTCGTTCATGCGGTTGTTGACCGCGGAGAGATAGGTATCCAGCGCGCCGCTGACCAGATCGCGCAGGCTTTCGTTCAGGTCGTGCAGGCGGACGAGGTGATCGTAGATATCTCGGAAGAAGACTCGGTCTTTTGGGTCGATGACGCGATAATCGTCGCGCGCGAGTTTGTTCAGCACTTCGCGCTGGGGGAGCAGAATCCGCCTCATGGCAAGCAAAAGGCGTTTTAAGGCGAATATCTGCTCGAGCGTGGAAGGATGCGGACGGTCAAAGACCTGGTCTTCGATCCGGTCGATTTGTTCGTCGATCTCTTCGACAAGCGGCATGTAACCCATGACGAGCGCATCGACGATGCGGTAAAGCAAGTGGTCGGGACCATCTTGAAGGTGGCGTGTATCGCGTTGACAGGCAGACCAGACATCGTTCACAGCAGTCAGATGCTGGTCATGGTGCGTGACGACGTAGTTGCGCCCAAGGAAGACGTCCAACTCCTCGGTCTCCGCTTCGAAAACGCCCTTTTCCTGTTTGTGTCTCATGATATTTAAGACGATGTAAAGATAGTCGCCCCAATCATCTATTTTGGGAGTGTGGGTTTCTTGCAGGGCATCATCGATCGCGAGCGGATGGAAACCAAAAAGGCGCAGGATCGGTTCGGAAAGCTGGGGAGGCTCGTCAACGAAATCCACCCAGAGTACACCTCGTCGGTCCCGCAGGAGGCGGGGGAATTCTGCCGGCGGAATATCGGTGCGAATGGGTTTTCCGGGGGTGAAAAACAGGGAGCGGATCAAGGGAAACCTCCAAGAACAGGATTTTTTACAAATTAAATCAATAATATTGAAGTTTCTGTTGAAATTATTGATTTTTAACTTGACAAAACTTAATTACCATGTATAATTTTATTAGAAATCAGTTGAAGAACATTAATTTCGTCGAACCTGTTTTCAAAAATCATGCTTTCTGCCAAATCACTGAAGTCACCTGTCTAATTATAAATCGGAGAAGCCAAATTATGAGACCTGCGCCCACCCTTTGTCCAATCTGCCAGTCTGAACTGGAAATCGTTCGCCTGCATTGCCTCTCCTGCGATACGTCCCTCGATGGACATTTCGCAATGGGGCAGTTTTCGAATTTGTCGCAGGAACAGATGGAATTTGTTTTCACCTTCGTCCGCTGTGAAGGCAAGATCAACCGCATGGAGCAGGAACTTGGCTTGTCCTACCCCACCATCCGCAACCGTCTGCACGAAGTCATCCGCGCGCTGGGATACGAACCCGGCAAGGATGAATCCCCCGAGGTGGATGCGGAAAAACGCATCAGCGTGATCGAAGACCTTGAAGCCGGCAAGATCACTGCCGACCAAGCCATGCGCATGTTGCGCGGAGAAGAGGAGTAAATCATGTCCAAAACAATTTCTGCGGGACGCACACCCAATATTCAGATCGATTCGATCGGCGGAGATCTCAGCCTCGTCGGCTGGGAAGGGGATGACATCCTGATCAAAGCCGATGACGAAGAAACCCGCGTCACCCAGGACGGGAACCTGGTCCAGTTATCCTGTGACGATGACCTCTCCCTGAGAGTCCCCAAAGGCGCCTCCGTTTTCATTTCCAACATCGGCGGCGACGCCTCCATCCGCGGCGTGATGGGCGGCATTGAATTGAAGGATATCGGCGGCGACCTCTCCATGCGCGATGTAAATACCGTGGCAATCGACTCGGTCCACTCCGATTTCAGCATTCGCGGCGCGAAGGGAAATGTGTACGTCAAAATAGCGGACAGCGATGTATCCATCCGTGATGTGGAAGGAAATGTCACTCTCGACTCGGTTGCCGATGACCTTGCCCTGCGCGATGTGCGCGGCAATATCAGCGCGAACGTTGCAGAGGATGTGGTCATGTATCTTAATCCGCAGGCTGGCAATGCTTATGCCGTCACTGCGGGCGACGACATTCTACTGGTCATGCCGCCCAAGGCGAATGCCACCCTCACGCTCAGCGCCGATGAGATCAACTTTGACTGGAAAGGCGTTGAAGGCGATGAAGATGCCACCAGCCGCGTGGTCACGCTCGGCGACGGCTCTGCCATGATCACCCTGAGCGCCGGCGGCGACATCCGTGTGTCCAACCGTTCGGATGCGGGCGAATCCGCCGAGGATTTTGGGAATTTCGCAGGTGTCGGCATGGATTGGTCCGGTTTTGGCGAACGCATCTCCCGCCGTGTGGAACAAGCCACCGAGCGCGCCCAGCGTAAAATGGAAGAAGCCGCGCGCCGCATCGAACGTAAAGCCCGCGATGCGGAACGCCGCGGTCGTGGCAGAACTGCTTTTGAGATCGGGCGTTGGGGCTGGGATTTTTCCCCCAAGGGCGTACCCATGCCGCCCAAGGCTCCCGTCTCCGATGAAGAGCGGGTTGCCATCCTGAAAATGCTTCAAGAAAAGAAGATCACAGCCGAAGAAGCCGAGAAACTGCTTTCCGCCTTGGAAGGAGGCTCTTAATGTCAGCAGAGGAGCGCAAGAAAATCTTACAAATGGTCGCGGACGGCAAGATCAGCGCCGAAGAAGCCGCCACGCTGATGCGTGCTCTGGACGAAGACTCTGCCGAGGTGGAGGTCGAAGTTCTGGGTGTCCCCTCAGGCATGGGCGGGGAGCGAAGCGAAGCCCCGGAGTTTGATGAAGTCCGCCGGCGGGCGATGCGTTTCTCTGGCGCGTTCCTGTGGATCGGTATCCTGTTCACAGTATTCAGTGCATGGAGCATGTTCGCCATCCAGCAGAATTCCGGCATGAATTTCTGGTTTTACTGTCTGGGTATGCCGTTATTTCTCGGGATATTGTTGACTGTACTCGGCGCCGGCAGTAGGACGTCGCGCTGGATCTATGTGAATGTGGACCGCACCCGCTCCCGCGACCAGGATGGACCGAAGAAGATCACGATCGCGCTTCCTCTTCCGCTCGGGCTTGTTGGCTGGTTTCTGAGAACTTTCGGCAGCCGCATCAGCGGACTGCGCAACACGAACGTGGATGAAGTCGTGCAAGCCATTTCAATGGCGAAGAATATGACCGAGCCGTTGATCGTACATGTGGACGATGCCGATGACGGCGAGAAGGTGCAAGTCTTTATAGGATAAGAATGGAAACAGTTAAGAAAAAACCTTTATTGAGTGGATTGCTGGTCCTGTTCCTGGCGGCAATGGTGTTCGCCAATATCGGCGGGAACATGTACGGTCCGCTGATGCCGTTGTATCTCAAGGATCTGGATGCTTCGATCACGCAGATCGGTCTGTTCTTTACGCTTTCACAGATCGTTCCGCTGGCGTTGCAGATCCTGGGCGGCTGGGTTTCCGATACGCTCGGACGCCTGCGTGCCATTGCCATTGGCAGCGTGTTCGGTGTGATCGGTTTCATCCCGCTTGTTCTGGCGGATAGCTGGGAATGGCTTTTGCTGGCTGTGGCGATTGGTGCGGTGGCACGTTCGCTGGTTGGACCGAGCTTCGATGCCTTCATTGCGGAGCACTCCAGCGAGGAAAATCGCGGCAAGGTCTTCGGTATTTCGAATGCGATCTTTATGATCGTTTCTGTGCTGGGTCCGCCGCTGGGTGGTCTGCTGGCAGGCATGTACGGCTTCAAGCTGATGCTGTTGGTGGCGGGCATTTTCTACTTCATTGCCACGGTCATGCGTTTGGGCATGGCGCGCGAGGCGGCAAAGGGCGAAGCCGCGGCTGGCAAGAAGGTGGAGAAACTGAGTTTTTCCGGCCTGACAACCAATCTGCGTGCGATGGCAGTTTTGGTTTTTTCCGGCGGTTTGATCACCTGGATGTTGGTGGTTGACGGCTTGCGCGATATTTCCTTCCAGTTTTCCGAGAACCTGTTCCCAGTGTATATGCAGGAATTCGGCGGGCTGTCCCTTCAGCAGATCGGCTGGGTGATGTCGTTCTTCGGCTTGTCCATGATGCTGACCACCATTCCCGGCGGCTGGCTTTCTGATAAAGCTGGCGAGCGCGTGGGGATCGCGCTTGGGATGGTCTTGATGTCCAGCGCCTTATTTGTTTTGGTCAATATCCCTGCTGGGAATCAGTGGATGTATTTCCTGGGCTGGGGAATGGCAGGCATGGGCGCGGGAGTTTCCGGTCCAGCCTATCAATCGCTGATCAGCAAGGCGGTCCCGCAGAAGAACCGCGGCATGGCGTTCGGATTGTTCAGTACCAGTTTGGGGCTGGTGTCCCTGCCCGCCCCGTGGATCGGCGCACAGATGTGGGACCGGATCGGACCGACCTTCCCATTCACGATCACGGCAGTGGTGATCCTGCTCTCCGTGATCCCGATCTGGTTGAAATTCAAAGCGCCAAAAGCGGAAGAGCCAGCGCTCGAAGAGAGTGTTCCCGCGGCGGCGGATTAACATAAAAAGCAAAAATACGGAAGAAAAATCCGAAAGGAGATGATGACTATGGCGAACAGTGAAGAACGAATGAAGATATTGAAACTGATCGAAGAAGGCAAGATCAGCGCGGAGGAGGGTGCGAAATTGCTGGCAGCTTTGAGCGATACCCGGCGCGGAATTCCCACGCCGCCGCGTCCGCCTGGCGCTCCGGGCGGCGCACGCTGGCTGCGAGTCCGCGTTACGGACACGCGCACCGGACGCTCGAAAGCCTCCGTGCAGATCCCGCTTGCGCTTGTCGATGCCGGCATGAAGATCGGCGCGCATTTTGCGCCGGAGGTGCAGGGTGTGGACATGAGCAACGTAATGGAAGCATTGCGCATGGGTGTGACCGGCAAGATCATCGATGTCACGGACGAGGAAGACGGCGAACACGTCGAGATCTTTGTGGAATAGCAAAAGCGATTTTGCCGGATGGATGTTTCTTTAGAGATGAAAGGAGCAACAACATGTATTTCTACCATCCACTCTTTAGATTTTTGATGTAGCCATCCCCAGAACGTAAGGGACGCCGTTCCTGCGTCGGAGACGTCATCATGCGCCTGCACTGGGACCGGATATCCGGTTTTGTTGTATTCCATGCATGCGGATGAATTCAAATAGACTTTAATAACGAAAGTTTGCTTTATAGGATATTGCATGGAAGAAAAGCATTCAAAACGCCCTTCTGGCATGCTCGGTTTCACCCTTGTCTGGATCGGTCAGATCGTGTCGGTGCTGGCAAGCGCCATGAGTCAGTTCGGGCTGACCATCTGGATGTTCCAGCAGACGGAAAGCGCCACCGCCCTCGGGTTGATGCAGGTTTTCTTTATCACACCCTTCCTGTTGATCTCGCCGATCGCCGGCGTGCTGGTGGACCGTCACAATCGAAAAATGATGATGATGGTCAGCGACGTGGTGGCGGGTATTGCCACGATCCTCATCCTCGTCTTTCAATCGCTGGGCATCCTTGAATTCTGGCATTTGTACTTCGCCTCCGTCATCTACGGGTTGGGGATGGCGTTCCAGTGGCCTGCCTACTCTGCGGCGATTACCACCATGATCCCCAAGGCGCAATATGCCCGCGCCAACGGCATGATGTCCTTGATCGAGGCTGGACCCGGCGTGGTCGCCCCTTTGCTTGCGGGCGCGCTGCTCCCGGTCATCGGTCTGACCGGTCTGCTGCTCTTTGACGTTGTCACCTTTCTGTTTGCGGTCGGCGTATTGATGATCGTGCACATTCCCCAGCCGCCGCGCACCGAGGAAGGCAGGCAGGGGCAGGGGAGCATCTGGAAGGAAGCCGCCTACGGATTCAAATACATCTTTGCCCGCCCGAGCCTGCTCGGCTTGCAGTTGATCTTCTTCGTTGGCAATCTCTTCTCCGGTATTGGTTACACCCTGCTTGCACCGATGGTGCTCTCACGCACCGCCAATGACAGTCTCATGCTCGGCTCGGTGCAGACGGCTGGCGCGGTCGGCGGGCTGATCGGTGGAATTCTGATGAGTGCCTGGGGCGGCTTCAAGCGCCGCGTCCACGGGGTGCTGACGGGGTGGATGATCTCCGGGGTTGGCATGGCAATTCTCGGCTTGGCAGGAGGCTTGCCGGTCTGGATCGCGGGCATGATCATCGGTTCGCTCGTCGGCTCCATGATCAACGCATCCAACCAAGCCATCTGGCAGGCAAAGGTCGCACCGGATGTGCAGGGACGGGTCTTCTCCGCCCGCCGCCTGATCGCGTGGTTCACCAACCCTATCTCGCCCATCATCGCGGGCACGCTCGCCGACTTTGTGCTTGAGCCGCAAATGCGCACGACTAGCGCGCTCTCCGAGACCTTTGGTGGGTTGGTCGGCACGGGACCCGGCGCGGGTATGGGGTTGATCATTTTCTTCTGCGGTTTGCTCGCCGTGGGGGTCGGTGCGGCTGGATATTTCATCCCCGCCATTCACAATGCGGAGACGGTTTTGCCCGATCATGACGAACTGCCCAAAGCGGATGCGGTTCCCGTCTGATAAACATTGACGAAGAGCCGGGCAATTTGCCCGGCTCTTTTGATTCACGCCTCTTTCCGCCCCGACGGCTGGGTGGAGAACTTGAACATTTCCATCCCGAAGTAGACCTGCCTGCGCGTGAACGTCAGCCCGCTTTTCTCCAGCACGCGCTGGGATGCGATGTTCCGCGGGTCGGTCAGCCCGATGATCTCCTGCAAGCCGACCTCATTCAGCCCGAAATTCACCGAAGCCCGCGCCGCTTCGGTCATGTAGCCCCTGCCCCAAAACTCGCCGCTGATGAGATACGCCACTTCGGTTTCGCTCGTTTCCGGCAGGAATTCCAGCCCGCACCAACCCATGAGCTGACCGGTCTCCGTCATGGTCACCGCCCAGTGACCGTAGCCAAATCTCTGCCATTGTCCGGTTTGATGGTTGATATAGCGCTCCACTTTTTCCATTTGCCATACCGCTGTACTTGGGAAGTACTGAAAAATATCCGGCTCTTGTGTGATCGCAAGCAACCGCTCGCGGTCATTTGCGTGGAATGGGCGCAAGGTCAATCTTTGTGTGACGATGATCTTTGGGGCGGGTGAAGTTTCCATGACGCATCCTGTGGTGTAAGATATACTTTCTTCCAGCTTCTGTATTTTATATCCATTGGAGAAAATCGGAGAAACCCATGAGATTTGCGATCTTCGGCACAGGCGGCGTGGGCGGGTATTTCGGCGGGCGGCTCGCGCAAGCCGGACAGGATGTCACTTTTATTGCAAGGGGAGCGCACCTTGCGGCAATACAAGAATCAGGTCTGCGGGTGGAATCGATCAGCGGCGATTTCCACATCCAGCCTGCCAAAGCGACTGACTCTCCGCAAGCCGTCGGCGCGATGGATGCGGTGCTCCTTGCCACGAAAGGCTTCCACCTTGATTCCGCCATCGAGCAAATGGCTCCGCTCATCGGCGCGGACACGACCATCCTGCCCCTGCTCAACGGCATGGAGCACATGGATGTTTTGCATGAGCGTTTTGGCAGTCATCTCATCGGCGGATTTTGCCGTTTAAGTGTGTTCATTGCCGCGCCGGGGCATATCAAACACGTCGGCGTGCCGCCGTATATCGCCTTTGGCGAGATGGACAATTCTAAAAGCGAAAGGATCGAATCCCTGCATAAGATATTCGCCTCGTTGCAGGGTGTCACTGCCGAAGTCCCTGCGGACATCACCGCCGCCATGTGGGAAAAGTTCATCTTCATCTCTGGCACCAGTGGCATCGGCGCATTGACCCGCCAGCCTGTCGGCGAGTATCGCGTACATCCTGAATCGCGCGCCATGCTCATTGCCGCCATGAGCGAAACTGCCGCCGTCGCGCGTGCGCGCGGCGCAAATATTCTAGTATCCTTTGTGGAAGAGACCATGCAGCGCATCGACAACCTCCCGTCGCAAATGCTTGCCTCCATGCAAAAGGACATGATGGAAGGTCGCCCCTCCGAACTCAATGAACAGACCGGTGCTGTCATCCGCATGGGCAGGGCGGTTGGCGTCCCGACGCCCACGCACGAAAAGATACACGCCGCATTGCTTCCCCTCGAACAAAAAGCCAGAAACCAATAACCATCATCCACCTACCCAAACGTCCAGTATCCATCCACCCGTTTCACCGATACACTCCAAATGCGGAATCGCTAGAATGGACGCAAAGGAGTAAGTAACCCATGAGCAAAAATATTTTTACCGAACTTTCCGAAGCCATGGCGGACGCTGCCGAACGCGCGGGCAGATCCACCATGCTGGTGGACGCACGTCGCCGCATCCCCGCCAGCGGCATAGCCGTTGCCAAAGACTTGATCCTGACCGCCGACCATGTGGTGGAACGTGACGAAGACATCCGCATCGTTCTCGGCGATGGGACGGAAACCACCGCCCGCCTCGCCGGTCGGGACCCGGGAACTGATCTTGCCGTCCTGAAATTGGACTCCGCCTCAGCCGAAGCCGCCGAAGCCGCAACAACTCCTGCGCGAGTGGGACAATTTGTGCTGGCGATTGCGCGCCCCTCGAAGAACGGCATCGAATCCAGTTTTGGCACGGTCAATGCCATCGGTGGACCCGTCCGCACGGGGCGCGGAGGTATGCTCGAAAAATACATCAAGACCGATGTGGTCTCGTACCCCGGTTTCTCCGGCGGACCGTTGATCAATGGTGAGGGGCAAATCTACGGCATCAACACCTCGGGCTTCCGCAGCGGCGGGGCGATCACCATCCCTGCCGACGTGGCATGGAAGATCGCTGAGACGCTCGCCAAACACGGCAAGATCAAACGCGGCTATCTCGGCATCCGCAGTCAGACGGTGAACATCCCTGCCGAAGCGCAGAGTGAACTAAAGCGCGGGCAGGAGACAGGCTTGTTGATCGTTGGCTTGGAAGCCGAAAGCCCCGCCGGCAAAGGCGGGATCATGGTCGGTGATATTCTCGTCGGTGTCGCGGGACAGCCCATCGAACACCATGACGAACTCTTCGCCCGCCTGAGCGGAGATGTGGTCGGCAAGTCTGTGCCGATGGATGTGCTGCGTGGCGGCAAATTGCAGGTTGTGAACGTGGTGGTTGGAGAGCGTTCGTAAGAAATCACCACAGATAAAAAAGGATGTGCGAAGATGGATGGATGTTGAAATCCGATTTATCCGCATTCATCTGTGGTTGAAAGGTTAATTCTTGATTCGAGTTACCATCGTTTCCCCCAGCCACGCCCTGCGGATCGGCTTGCGCGAAATGCTTGCCGGGCACCCCGCTATTCGCGTGACGGGCGAGGCGACAACGCTTGACGATGTGGACGACAATGAGACCGAGGTGGCTGTGCTCGCCTCGGTCTCATCTGCGCGCATCCCCGCCGACTACAATTTCGCCATCCTGTTCATGACGGACGACATTGAATCCATACGCGGGATGTTGACATCCAATCTGCGCGCGTGGGGCGTGCTCTCCACCGATGCAGGCGGGGACGAACTTGCGGCGGGAATCGTCGCTGTGGCGGAAGGGCTTTGGGTCGGTGCGCCAGGCTTGGTCGAGGGGTTGATGCGTCTGCCGAGGGGCGTGGACGGCTTGGGGGAAGAGTCCCTGATTGAGCCGCTTACCGCGCGGGAGATGGAAGTCCTGCAAAACATGGCGGCGGGGCTGGCAAACAAACAGATCGCGCTGGCATTGAACATCAGCGAGCATAC
>CAYPHR010000040.1:0-8530 GCA_964410375.1 uncultured Anaerolinea sp.
ATCCTCATCTACCTCGCCTTCGGCTACCACCTCGGCGGCAAATGGGCGGACAAGAACCCCACCCCGCTCGCCATGTACCGTATCCTCGCCTGGGCGGCGTTCACGATCGGACTCGTCCCGTATGCCGCTGTCCCGGTTCTCCGATCCGCAGCCGGGGCGTTTGAAGCGCTCAGTGTCGGCGTCATGGCGGGCTCCTTCATCGCAGTCCTGGTTCTCTTTATCGTTCCCATCACCCTGCTCGGCACCATCTCCCCCTTCGCCATCCGCCTCTCCATGGACAATACGGAAAAGTCCGGTCAGATCGCCGGGCAGATCTACGCCGTCTCCACGCTCGGTTCCTTCATCGGCACATTCCTCCCCACCCTCATCACCATCCCCACCATCGGCACGCGTCTCACCTTCATCCTCTTTGCCATGATCCTGCTTGCGGTTGCCCTGGTCGGACTCGCCCGCTTCGCCAGCCGCCGCGAAATGCTCAAACTGATCTGGATGCCCGTCGCATTGGCGCTCATCGCCTTTGCATTTTCCAATTCCGCCCTCAAACAGAACACCGGGCAGGTCTACGAGACCGAATCCGCCTACAACTACATTCAAGTGCAGGAGCAGGATGACTACATGCTGCTGCGCCTCAACGACGGGCAGGGTGTCCACTCGATTTATCACCCCGATGTCCTTTTCTACAACGGACCCTGGGAGCAATTCCTCGTCGGACCATACTTCTACGCAGACCGCTCGCCCGACGACATCAAAAGCATGGCGATCATCGGACTCGCCGCAGGCACAGCCGCGCGCCAGGCGACCGCGGTCTACGGCGCCGACATTCAGATTGACGGCTTCGAGATCGACGGGCAGATCGTCGAGGTCGGGCGCGAATATTTCGACATGAACATGCCGAACTTAAATGTCATCGTCGGTGACGGCAGGCTCGGCTTGGATCGCAGCCAGGTCAAATATGACATCATCGCCATCGACGCCTACCGCCCGCCCAACATTCCCCCCCACATGACCACCCACGAAATCTTCGAGATATGCGCGTCACACCTGACTGATAGCGGGGTGCTGACCCTCAACGTTGGCTCCACCCCGGGCAACCGCCGCCTCATCGACGGTCTCGCCACCACCATGGCACAGATATTCCCCTCCATCCACATCATGGACATCCCCGGCACGCTCAACACCATGATCTTCGCCACCAAACAGCCGACCAGCAGGGAGAATTTCTCCGCCAACATGGTCCGCCTCGCACAGGACTCTAGTCTCGACCCCGTGCTGGTCACCACCATGGCATCCACCTTTGCCAACCTCCAGCCCGGCTATACCCCCTCCACCGTCTTCACCGACGACCTCGCCCCCATCGAATGGATCGTCAACAACATGGTCGTCTCCTTCGTCCTCGAAGGCGGCTTGGAATTTTTGAAATAAACCATGTCATTGCGAGCCGCCGTCGGTTGAGTAGGGCGAAGCCCGTATCGAAACCAGGCGGCGAAGCAATCTCCTAACCGCTAACAGCCAACCCTCCCATGAAACCTGCCCTCTCCTATCTCACTTCCTTCCTTACCCCCCTCGCCCTCATCGGGCTAGCCGTCCGCATCCTGCTCACGCCGCTTTTCTACACCGTCGAATACAACCTGCCCTGGTTTCCCGTGGACGAGTACGGCTTCACAAAGCAGGATCGTCTGCAATGGGCGAAACCGTCCGTTGAGTACCTCGTCAACAGCGCGGATATCTCCTACCTCGGCGATCTGCAATTCGAAGACGGCGCTCCGATATACAATGAGAGGGAGCTCAAACACATGGAGGATGTCAAAGCCGTGGTGCAGGGCTTCCTGCGCGTTTGGTATGTCGCTCTCGCCATCCTTGGCATGCTCGCCCTCCTCGCCTGGCGTCATGATCTGCTGTCCGAATACCTGAACGGTTTGCGGCGCGGCGGCTGGTGGATGATCGGATTGGCGGGCGCGCTCGGCTTGATCGCAGGTGCAGGCATCCTGCTCAACCCGAACATCTTCTGGGCGTTCTTCAGCTGGTTTCACACCCTATTTTTCGAGGGCGATACATGGCTCTTTGCATATTCCGACACCCTCATCCGCCTCTTCCCCATCCGCTTCTGGCAGGACGCCGTCCTGTGGGCGGCGGTCATTGCCTTGGGCGGAGGAGCAGGCTTGGCATTGGGTTTGAGGCGCTACGGCAAGTGAGATTTCCGTTTCCATCGCGCAGGGACAGGGTTACACACCACATGATGTATAATTTCATTACAGGAGAGTCTTAATGTCCTTCAAACTGACGTTAGAGAACAAGGTAGCCATCGTCACCGGCGGCTCGCGCGGCATTGGACGCGCCATCGCCGTTGAACTTGCCTCGCGCGGCGCGGCGGTCGTTGTAAACTACAACAGTTCGTCCTCTGCCGCCGAAGAAGTTGTCAAACAGATTCAGGAGGCGGGCGGGAAAGCCGCCGCGCATCAAGCCGACGTATCCGACTTCAAGCAGGCGGAAGCGCTGATCAAATTCACGGTGGACACGTTCGGCGACCTGGGCATCCTCGTCAACAACGCCGGCATCACCCGTGACCAGCTCATCATGATGATGCCCGAAGCGGATTGGGACGCCGTCATCAACACCAATTTGAAGAGCACGTTCAATTGCTCAAAAGCCGCCGTAAAACACATGATGCGCAAACGCACCGGGCGCATCATCAACATCGCCTCGGTTGCCGGGCAGATGGGCAACCCCGGGCAGACCAACTACTCCGCCTCCAAAGGCGGGCAGATCGCCTTCACCAAAGCGCTCGCGCGCGAGATCGCCGGACGGAATATCACCGTCAACGCCATCGCGCCCGGCTTCGTGGATACCGAAATTTTGAAAGCCATGAATCCCGAAACACTCGCAGCCGCGCTCAAGATGGTCCCGCTTGCGCGGCTTGGCAAACCCGAGGAGATCGCCTTCACCGCCGCATTCCTCGCCTCCGATGGCGCCGCGTACATCACCGGGCAGGTCATCGGCGTGGACGGCGGCATGGCAATGATGTAAGGAGTAAACCGAACATGGAAGAAACTCAAGGCAAGACCACCGTATCCCCCGAAGTATTGACCACCATTGCGCGTCTCGCCGCACTGGAAGTGCCCGGCGTCAGCCGCCTGGCTCCGGTCGCTGGCGGGGTGAACCGGCTCTTTCATCGTGGAACAAACGAAGGCGTCCGGATCGAAGCGAAGGATAACATCGTGCAGGTGGATCTCTATCTCATCCTAAAAGAGGATGTGAACATCCGCGAAGTCAGCCGCAACGTCCAGCAGAATGTCACCCGCGCTGTGCAGGAAATGGTCGGCATGGACGTCGGCGAGGTCAATATCCACATCGAGGATATTCACTACGAGGATAGCGAGGCGTAACCGAATGAAACCCCGCACCAGGGCGCGTGCCGTCGCCCTGCAAGTCCTGTACGAGATCGATCTATCCAGCCACCTTCCCGGCGATGTCCTGACTACGCGCCTGCAGGAGGACCCGATCTCTGAGGAGCTCGCCGAATTCGCGCGCAAGATCATCTTCGGCGTTCTTCCGCTCACACAGGACCTCGACCAGTTGATCGCCAAATACGCGCCCGAATGGCCCCTCGACCAGATCGCCGCCATCGACCGCAACATTTTGCGCATCGCATTTTGGGAGTTCGCCGTCTCGCGCGAAACACCCGTCAAGGTCGCCATCAACGAGGCGGTGGAACTGGCAAAACTCTACGGTTCTGATTCGGCGGCGCGCTTTGTCAACGGGGTGCTTGGCACGCTCGCTGAACACGAGAATGAGATCCACCAGATCATCAAGAACAGGCTCGCACAGGAAGCAAAACTGGGATCATAAATGGAAATTCTCGGCATCGGCTTGTCCGAACTTGTTTTTATCGTCATCATCATCTTGATCGTGCTGGGTCCAAAAGACATGCAGAAGGCGGGGAAAACGCTCGGGAAATGGATGAACGGCATCATCACCTCCTCCGGCTGGCGGGCGCTCAAAGAGACGACCAACGAACTCCGCCAGTTGCCGGTGAAGATGATGCGTGAAGCGAACCTCGATGGCTTTGACCCGAACGCGCCTCCTCCGGACCCGTATATGGGCAGCACGCTCAGGCGTCCTGCAAACTCGAAGCCGGGTTCCGCCCCTCCCGCAGGGAAATATGCGTTCCCCGAAAATAGCATTGCCGCCCCCCCGGAACAAAAAGAGACCGAAAGCGACCAACCCGACAATGCGTAGCCTGCTTCAAGGAATTGGACAAGGCGTCCTTGTCTACTTCCGCGTTCTTTTTCGTTTAATCGCCTTTCCGTTCCGCCTTGTTTACCTTATCTTTGAATTCCCCGTCCGCAAACTTCGCGAATTCAACAAATTCCTGAACACCGAACCCAGCGAGCAACCCATCCTGGATGCTGTTGCCGGGATCGCATCGGACAAGCAGGTTCAGCAGCATTTCTGGGAGCAAGTAGGGGTTCTGCGTGCTCATTTACTGCGCGCCGTCATCGCACTGGCAGTGACGGTTCTCGCCGCATTCGGGGTTGCACAGGACATCATGG
This sequence comes from uncultured Anaerolinea sp., assembly GCA_964410375.1. Lineage (GTDB taxonomy): Bacteria > Chloroflexota > Anaerolineae > Anaerolineales > Villigracilaceae > Villigracilis. The sequence continues at coordinate 4,551 of CAYPHR010000040.1, forward strand.
CATTCCTTGCAGTTCCCATTGGCGGGCTGGAAAACCTGCAAGCCATTCAAGTGACCGAAGAACTTGGCGTGTTCATGCGCGTCTCGATGTCGGCAGGAATTGCGGTGGCGTTTCCCTACATTGCTTTTGAATTCTGGTTGTTCGCCGCGCCGGGCTTGAAACCGCGCGAGAAGAAAATGGGATTGGCAGGCATTCCGCTTGCCACGCTCCTCTTTCTGATGGGCATGGCGTTCACGTTCTTTGTCCTGCTTCCGGCGGCGCTCCCGTTTTTGGGAGGCTTCACGCCCATCTCCGAGTTTTGGGCGGCGCGTGAATATTTCGGCTTCGTCACCGGCTTGATGTTCTGGATCGGCGTCTTCTTTGAATTTCCGCTTGTGATCTACCTGCTGTCTTCAATGGGATTGGTCAAGCCGGAGGTCCTGCGGCAGCAATGGAGGCTGGCGATCGTCATCATCGCGATCCTTGCCGCCGCCGTCACCCCCACCGTCGACCCGATCAATATGGGATTGGTCATGATCCCCATGATTTTGTTATACTTTATCAGCATCGGCTTGAGTTACATCGCCTACGCCGGGCGGGTACGCAGAACAGCCGAGGCGCAGGAACATGCCGCAGATGAAGGAGCAGGGTAGAGCGCGGAGTGATGCGCACCCGCGCAAGGAGAGAGAATGAAACGTCAAACGATGTCATTTCGCCGCATGGTCAGTGTGGCGATTTTGCTTGCCCTTGGGCTGCAGTCGTGCTCGTTGCCGCTGTTCGAAAATCCATTCGGTTCCGGGCAACCCACCCAGCCGCCGGGAGCAAGTGTTACATCCACACCGTATCCCGTGGCGCAGACCACCTTTGTGGCAACATTGCCCGAGGCGCTTCAGCCGAACGAAACGCTCGTTCTTGCAGTTATGGATGAAGTGACCGGGCTGTCGCTGAACGCGATGCAATTCCCGATGAATGCGCGCGATACGCTGACTTATACCGCCACGCTCCCGCTCTCCCTTAATTCGGTCGTCAAATATCGTTATGTCCGGCGCGGCGCGGCGCAGGTGATGGAAGATACCATTCTCGACGAGTCCATCCGCTACCGCCTGCACCATGTCGTCGGTCCGGCGGAGATCAACGACATCGTCGCAGATTGGGGCGACAAGAATTTCACCCGCCCAAATGGCGCGATCCTGGGGCAGGTGTTCAATGCCGACACTGGTTCACCCCTGCCGAATATTCTCGTCACAGCAGGCGGCGTCCAGCACATTACAGACTCGCTTGGACGCTTCGAACTCGCGGGTTTGCCAACCGGCACGCACCAGCTTGTGGCGTACAGCCTTGACGGCATGTACCAACCTTTCCAACAGGGCGCGGTCGTCGCTGATGGCAGGAGCACGATCGTGGACCTGCGCGTCAAACCGGCGCGTTTGGTGAACGTCACGTTCATCACCTCGGTTCCCGCGGATACCGTTCCCGGCGTCCCTGTCCGCATTGCAGGGAACATCCTGCAATTTGGCAACACCTTCGCCGATCTGCTCGGCGGCGTGAACACCAACGCAGACCGCATGCCGTTGATGAGCTTGCAAGCAGACGGACGCTACGCGATCACGATGGGATTACCCGTCGGCGCATATATTCAGTACAAATACACGCTGGGAGACGGCTTCTGGAATGCCGAACGCAAAGCCGATGGAGGCTGGAACCTGCGCGAGTTCATCGTGCCGGAGCAGGATGTCACGCTCGAAGACCATGTCCCCACCTGGATCGTCTCGCGGGAATCGTCGCCCATCCTCTTTGAAGTGACCGTTCCATCCGTCACGCCGCCGGGCGACATCATCTACATCCAACTCAACACCTTCGGCTGGATGGAACCCATCCCAATGTGGCCCCTCGGCAACAACCGCTGGGCATACAAGATCTACGGTCCGCTCAACTTTCTCGGCTCCTTCTCCTACCGCTACTGCCGCAACGGTCAATGCGGGAGCGCGGATGACAACCAGACTGCAGGTGTCTCGCCGGGCGGCAGGCAGGCATCCACCAGCGTCCTCGGGCAGGACATCAAAGACACCGTCGGCTCATGGAAGTGGTTCGAAAATCCCGAACCGACGACTCTCGTCGGCGCGAACATCACGCGCCGCACCGGCAGTTTCGTGGCAGGCGTCGAATATCAACCCGGATACCGCCCCAACTTCTCCTACTACGCGCCGCAGGCATTCGCAAACACGCAAGCGCTTGGCGCCAATCTCGCCATCCTCACCCCCACATGGACGTACTCCAGCGTTTCCCCTCTGCGCTTCGCCACTCTCCCCGGACAAGACCCGCTTTGGATCGACTCTGCCATCATGGTCTCGCAAGCCAGAGCGTTGGGATTGAACGTTGCCATCTTCCCCTCGCCTCATTTCACGCTGACATCTGATCCGTCAACCCAGCCGTCATCCGCCTTTTGGCTGAACGCTCCGCGTGACGCGCAATGGTGGCAGACCTGGTTCACCCGTTACCGCGCCTTTGCCGTCAACTACGCCGACCTTGCCGCCCAGACCGGGGCGCAGTTCCTCATCCTCGGCGGCGACTGGGTGATGCCCGCCCTGCCCGGCGGCACACTGCCAGACGGCACTCCATCCAATCCGCCCGCCGACGCCGAGGCGCAGTGGAAAGCTATTATTCAAGATGTCCGCGCGCACTTCAAAGGACAGGTCTTCTGGGCGATGCCGTTTACAAGAGCCAGCATCGAAGCGCCGGTCAACTTCCTGCTGGATGTGGATGGCATTTACCTGCTCTGGTCCGCGCCGCTGGCGACCAGCCAGACCGCCAGCAAAGCAGATTACGCCAATGAAGCCGGGCAATTGCTGGATAATGAAGTTGCGCCATTGGCAGCGCTGGTCGGCAAACCTGTCATCATTGCTGTTTCCTATCCATCCGCAACAGGCGCGGCAAATGGATGCGTCCCCAACGGCGCGGGCGGCTGCTTTGATCTCTCATCCCTTTCCAGGCCCAATGCAGACATTGCATCCGTCAACTTGAACCTGCAATCCCAGGCGGATCTGTACGAAGCCATGCTCACCGCGGTCAACGCGCGCTCGTGGGTCTCCGGTTTTGTAAGCCGCGGCTACTTCATGCCGGTGGCGCTTCAGGATAAGTCCGCCTCCACCCACAGCAAACCCGCCGCAGATATTTTGTGGTATTGGTTCCCAAGATTGCTGGGGATTGTGCAATAAAAAACACATTTTCAATAAAACAACATCCATGGACCGCCCATTTTCCTTCCAGCGTCCATGGATGAATTTTTTACCGGAGAAGAGTCATGAGAACAGCAGGCAAGTTGATCGGTCGTATTTTCATTGGCGCATTGATCCTGTTGGTCGTTGCGGCAGCGGGCGGGTTCTACTATTTCAAGAGCCACCTGCCCAACAACGTTGCGCCCAAATCCTTTCCACAAATTGATGGTGAGATTCAAGTCGAAGGGCTGGACGGCAGGGTCGATATTTACCGCGACGCGATGGGCATCCCGCACATCTACGCCACCACCTCACACGATCTGTATTTTGCACAGGGCTACGTCCACGCGCAGGACCGCTTCTGGCAAATGGACACCTGGCGTCATATCGGCTCGGGCGAGCTTTCGAAGATGTTCGGGGCGGGTCAGGTCGAAACGGATGCCTTCATCCGCACGCTTGGCTGGCGCAAAATTGCCGAAGCCGAATGGGAGGCGCTGCCCCCCAACCTGCGCGCCATCCTGCAAGCCTACACAGACGGCGTGAACGCTTATCTCAAAGACCACAGCGGAACCGCCCTCAGCCTGGAATACGCCATCCTTGGTCTGCTCAGCCCGGAGTACGAGATCGAAGCGTGGACTCCCATCCACTCACTGACTTGGGGAAAAGCCATGGCGTGGGACTTGCGCGGCAACATGAACGCGGAGATCGAACGCGCCGTCCTGCTGAAAACGCTGACGCCTGAACAGATCCAGCAGCTTTTCCCCGCCTATCCGCAGGATCATCCCG
>CAYPHR010000040.1:8540-14773 GCA_964410375.1 uncultured Anaerolinea sp.
CGGTCGATGCGCAGGCTTGGCACGCGCCCGCCAGTGCGGAAGTTACATCCTTTGACTTCTCCAAACTGCCGCTTGACGCAGCCTCCTACAACGCCTCATTACTGGACCCGATACTTGGTCCGTGGAGCAGCAGCATTGGTTCCAACTCCTGGGTGGTTTCCGGCGACCTGACCGATACCGGCAAGCCCTATCTCGCCAACGACCCGCATCTGGGCATCCAAATGCCTTCGATCTGGTATCAAATGGGATTGCACTGCGTGGAAAAGACGGATGCCTGCCCGTTGAATGTGGCGGGTTTCACCTTCGCAGGCGTGCCCGGCGTGGTCATCGGTCATAATGACAGGATCGCATGGGGCTTCACCAACACCGGACCCGATGTAATGGACTTGTACATCGAACGAGTAAATCCGGACAACCCGAACCAATATGAGGTCAATGGCGCATGGGTGGATTTTGAAACTTATGAAGAGACCATCGAAGTCGTCGGCGGCGAAGCGGTGACCATGACCGTAAAAAGCACCCGCCACGGACCGGTCATCTCGGACACGTATCTTCCGCTCAAGGATCAGGGCGCGCCGGACGATGAAGAGTTCGAGGCGTTCAAGGATCGCGCCGGCATCGAATTGCCTGAGCAATATGTCATATCGCTGGCATGGACCGCCCTCACTCCATCCACGCCGTTCGAAGCCATTTGGGGTTTCAACAAAGCGCAGAACTGGGACGAGTTCCGCGAAGCCGCGCGGGCATTCCACGTCCCTGCGCAAAACCTGGTGTACGCCGACGTGGACGGCAACATCGGCTACCAAATGCCCGGCGATATTCCGATCCGCAGGAACGGCGACGGCACACTGCCCGTTCCTGGCTGGACGGACGAATACGATTGGATCGGCTACATTCCATTCGAGGAACTGCCTTATTCCTTCAATCCCACGGAGGGATACATCGTCACAGCTAACAACCGCTGCCAGCCTTGGGATTATCCCTACCTCATCACCAAGGATTGGGATTACGGCTTCCGCGCCAACCGCATCGTGGGCATGATCGAGAGCGCATCCGGCAGGATCGACATTCCCTACATTCAACAAATGCACGGCGACACCTATGACGCCAATGCCGAACTGCTCGTCCCGATCCTTCTGCAAAGGGATTTCAAATTCTCGAAACCGAACGAAGCCATCGCTGTTGACACCCTGCGAGGATGGGATTATCAAGCCCGCGTCGACTCCGCGCCCGCGGCTGTGTTCAACGCCTTCTGGCGTCACCTCCTGCAAAACACGTTCAACGACGATCTCCCCGAACGCTACTCCGTGGATGGCGGCTCGCGCTGGACGGAGGTCATGCGAACCATGATAAATAATCCCGATGACCCGTTCTGGGACGATACATCTACGAGCGAAATTGTCGAGGGCATGGACGATATTATGAGGGCGTCATTCGAGGAGGCGGTTGCCGAGCTGGAAACGCTGCTTGGAAAAGACCCGTTGACATGGCAGTGGGGCGATCTGCACACCGCCACCTTCCGCAATGGAACCTTGGGCGAAGCCGGTATCTTCCTGATCGAAGACCTCTTCAACCGCGGACCGTTCCCGTCGGGCGGCGGGGATTCCATTGTCAATGCCACGGGCTGGTCGGTTCGCGACGGCTATGAGATCGACTGGCTGCCTTCCATGCGCATGATCGTGGATTTCAGCGACTTGAACAATTCACTCACCGTTCACACAACCGGACAGTCCGGTCACGCCTATCATCCGCATTACGACGACATGGCTCCCTTATGGGCAGGCATCCAGTACTATCCCATGTGGTGGGACCGCGCTTCGATTGTCAACGATAGTGAAGGTCATTTGATCCTTATGCCATAACCCCGCTGACCTGCAAACAAAAAACGGAAGTCCTCACGGTTTCCGTTTTTTGTTTAACACCCAGGCAAGAAAACCGAAGAACAGGATGCCTGAGTAATTCGCAAGCAGATCTCCCAAGGAGGCATCCCTGCCGCGGAAGAAATCTTGTGACAACTCCTCCAGCGTAAAGATCGCAACAAAGAGAAAGCCCGAGGCAACAGCAACCCATTTCGGGTTCATGGAACGAAGCGATTGGATCAGGCTGGAAGTCACCAAAAATGTGAGAGTCCCGACCAGCAGAAAGTGCAGGATCTTGTCACCGAAGGGAATCCTGCTCAGGAGGCGCAGAGGAACCCGCAGGTACCCAAAATCCGCGAGCAGGATGATGGAAACGAAAAAGAGTGTGAAAAGGATCGCCAGCCTTTTCATGGAGTACGGCGATTCGCGGACGTCCATCTACTTCCCGGCAGTCTTTGGTGAGCGGTTGGCGAAGTATTCCATGACCAGCACAAGCGCAATGCCTGCGACCATAAATAAAATCGCGATGAACACTTCGGAGTTGAATGCCGCGGGGATGAAATTCGTTTCCTTGATGAAGGTTTCGCTGATGGGTTCGAGTTCCTTCCAGGGCCAGACCTTGCGCAGTGAACCAATCATGAAGCCAGTCAGAATGGAAACGACCAGATCGTGATTTTTGTTCAACATCCAGCGCAGCAGACGAACGAAGGCAAGCAAACCAATCACCGCGCCGGCGCCGACCAGCGCAATCGTAACAAAGTCAAAATTCTTGACAGCCGCGAGAACATAGGCGTATTTTCCAAGCAGAACGAGAATGAAAGCGCCTGAAATACCCGGCAGTATCATGGCACAAATGGCGAACGCGCCGCTCAGGAAGAGCAAAAGCGGAGTGTGCGGCGTCTCGGACGGGGTCAGACCAACAAGGAGATACGCTCCGACCGTTGCTGCCAAAGCCGCCAAAATATTGACCACGCTCCATGTGCCGACCCGTTTGCGGACCGTAATGATCGAAGCGACGATCAAGCCGAAGAAGAACGCCCATATATATACAGGCTTGTTTTCCAGCGCCCAGTGCAAAGCGTTGGCAAGGGTCAGGATGGCAGTGCCAATTCCCAGCGCAAGCGCGAGCAGGAATTGCCAGGGGAAGTTATCGAAGGCTTCGCGCCATTTGAGGGTAAAGATACGGCGGATAAAGTTCACGTCCACCGAGTGGATGGCATCGAGCAGTTCATCGTAAATACCGAGGATGAACGCCATCGTGCCGCCTGAAACGCCGGGCACAACGTCCGCGGCGCCCATGGCAAATCCGCGCGCGCCGATCCAGAAATAATCCAATAATGTTCTTTTTTTATTCGTAGGGTTTTCCATAATAAGCACCTGATTTCAATAATTTCATGACGATGGATAAAATCAAAACGGGCGGATTATACCCCTTTTTTCTTTCTCGGCTCCATGCGGCTCAGCCAATCCCCCAAAAGGAGCAGGAGAAAGCTTCCGATCAATCCGAAGCCGATATCCAGCGCGCCGAACGGAAAAAGGGTCCAGCCAAATGCCATGCTCCCCCACTGTCCAATGGCAAAACCGACGATGCCAAGCAGGGAATTGACCAGCAGGCGCAAACCATCCCCGCCGCGCACCGCGTGAAACAGTGCTCCAGCGAGCAATGCGAGAATCAGTCCGAACAACAGGGCGGGGATGGTCATCCAGATAGCAGTGGCTTTTTGCAAGCGGACAGTCACATTCGTGACTGTCCGCTTGATCTCGATGGAAACGTTACGGCTTCAAATGCTTGGTAAAGAAGTCCGTGATGGCATTGTAGCAAGTGACGCGGTTCTCGTACTTCAATACGTCGTGACCCTCGTCTTCAAAGACCAGCAATTCGATGGGTTTGCCTTTCTTCTTCAGTTCACGGACGAGGTCTTCCGACTCCGCCGCCACCACGCGCGGGTCGTTTCTTCCCTGAATGACCAGCATGGGCGCTTTCATCTTGTGGAGATGAGTCTTGGGCGAACGCTGGATCAGGTCGGCGCGTTCTTCTGGTTTATCGATATCACCGATGGCAAGTTTGAAGTACGGCTTCCACGTCTCTGGGATGCGCTCGGAGAAAGTGACTAGATCATACGGACCGAACATATCGCAGGATGCCTTCCACAAATTCGGGTGCATGCCCGCCTGCATCAACGTCATGTATCCGCCATAAGAGCGTCCGACCACCGCCGCGCGCTTGACATCCACGCGTTTTTCCTTCGGCAGGATCTTGGTCATGGCGTGGACATGGTCAAGGCGGTCAAGCCCGCCCCAATCACGGTCGATGCGTTTGGTATAGGAAAGTCCATAACCGGTCGAGCCGCGCACGTTCGGGACGAAGACCGCAAATCCGCGCAGGGTCAGGAACTGGATGAGCGGCATCGAGAACCAGGCAAAGTCCGGGCGCTCCTGTCCCTGCGGACCGCCGTGGATGTAATACACCAGCGGACGTGGTCCTTTGTATCCCAGCCCTTTGGCGGGGAGATAAAGCCGCGCTGAAACGCGCAAGCCGTCATGAGTAAGGAAGGAGGCGTCTTCGCCTTTCGAGAGATGTGCATCTGGAATTCCAAGGATCTTCTCGTTGGTGTGCAGGATCATCAAATTACGCTTCGCGCCTTCGATGGAATAGATCTGCGTCGGCGACGTGGCAGTTGAGAACGAGAACGTAAAGACATCCTCCGTCTTGTCGTAATCCATGTGCTCCAGCACACCGCCGTCGAACGGCTCCTGCCCGACCAGCACATGCTTGAGCGTCATCGTCAGTTTTGCCTCATCGAACGCACCTTCATACGCCCAGGAACAGCCGTCGATATTGAAAGTGACCAGATAGCGGTTTTCCTTTAGATGAGAGATATTTTCCATCTCACCCACGCCCGTGTGGACAACACCCTTCAACGCAACGGGTTTGAGCATGCCGGGCTTCTTGAGGTCGATGTATCCCAGGCTGTATGTATCGTCAAACACGGAACTGGTGATGATCACACCCTTTCCGCCCGGAGAGAATACCGCGCCGCCCAATCCGTTCAATGGAACCTGCTCGCCGGGTTTGCGCTTTTCCAACGGCTTGCCGTACAGGAGCGTCATCTTCCCATCCACCCACAGATACAACACTGCATCACCGACCGAGTAGCCTGTGCCCACCAGGAGTCTTTTATGATCGGCGCTGTGCGCACCCACGCCGTACCCAAAGGCGCTTTGCGCGATCTTCGTCAACTTGCCGGTCTTCAGATCGCCGCGATAGGTTTCGACCAGCGGCTTGTCGCGGCGCTCTGCCTGCAGGTAGATGATGCCCTTGTCAGGGTCACATTCACCGAGATGAACGCGATACTTCGCAAAGAAATTCTTGAAGGATGGCTCGGGAAAACCGCCGTCCATCGAGATCAGCATCGGTTGGTAATTTTCGTCGCCGTTGCTGTCGATCATCACCAGGATCTTGCCCAGTTTTGGGAAGACGTAGAACGAATGCCCCCCGATCAAATGCGGATTCTGCAGGGCAATATGCGGTGGCAAAAGAGGCTCCGGCACGCTGCCGCCATGATACATGGCATACAAACTCAGGTGTCCCGAAAGATTGCTCAGGAAATACACGCGTTCATCCGCATATTGCGGCGCAACGAACAAACGGGCGGACATTAACGATTCGATACGATAGTTCATGGAAGATCCTTTCTGGATGAAATTAGGTTGGTTCTTCTGCCAGCCTTACTTGGAGACTGCGTCGTAAGTACACAAGTTTCTTATGGAATGATCCCTCCGCCAAGCATCACATCGCCCTGATAAAAAACCGCCGCCTGACCCGCCGTCGCATCCCGCACAGGCGCATCGAATGTGACATGTGCCTGATTCCCGTCCATTGGCTCGACCCGCGCCGGCACTTCCTTTGCCGTGTAGCGGGTCTTCACCTCCGCGCGGAAAGGTTCGCCCGGCACTTCCCCGCCGACCCAATTGACATCGCGGACGGTCAACTCCGAGATTCCCAGTTCATCGCGCGTGCCCACCACCAACGCATTGCTCGACGCGTCCTTCGTGATCACATACAACGGCACAGGCGAAGCGACTCCCAAGCCCTTGCGTTGACCGATGGTGTAGTTCGCCAAGCCGTCATGCCGCCCGATCACCCTGCCATCCGGGGTTTCGATATTTCCGGGCTGAAGGATCTCAGGCGCATTCCGCCGCAGAAAATTGCGATAATCTTCGCCTGCGAGAAAACACAGATCCTGCGAATCGGCTCTCGAAGCGGTCGGCAGCCCAAAGTCAGCCGCGAAGCGACGGATCTCCGGCTTGGGATATTCCCCCACAGGGAATAAAGCGTGTTTCAACTTGTCCTGCGTCAACACATGCAAGACG
>CAYPHR010000041.1:0-14707 GCA_964410375.1 uncultured Anaerolinea sp.
TTTACACCCAACCCAACCCCATGCACCAGGATGGTATTTGATCCAAGACAGCCAATATCCTTCAGGCGCTTAAATTCGTTTTTTGCGGTCTCGTCCACTCCCTCAGCAATATGGACAACAAAGGGATGGTCTTTCGGTGTTTCCCGGTACCGCATCAAGACATCTCCCGCCTGTTCGCCGCCCGCCCCGGCTTTTCCGCCCTACAAATAAAACGAGTGTGCCCAGCCATAATGTTTGACGACCCGCACAGGAAAATGCCGGCTGAGCCCTTTATAAAATGGGTTATGATGCGCGACCGTTGTCACGCCGCTCAGCAGGTTTTTCATCCCGCCAATAAAAAGCCTGTCCTTTAAAGGAATTGACCTGCCTTTCACCAAAGCCTGATCCGAAGCAAGCTGACCGTTCATATCCCCAACCCACTCGGAAGCATTATTGTATCTCTCCCGGAACTTGATGCGGCCATAATGGTTGAACTCGAGATGGTCGTGAGCGTTTATCAATCCGGGAAATAGATAAGCCCCATTCAAATCCACAACCATATCTTTTGAACTCGGCTCGACATCGAATCCGTCAATGACTTGACCCTTAATTCGCAGCGATGATGCAAAAACGCCCCCGCTGCCAACAACTCTGGCGTTGGCAAATAAGATCGAGCGGCGCCGAAAGAACCAGCCCATGACTATTGCTTTCGCGCCCGCACGGCAAGAACAGCCGGAGAACCCGACCAGCGATGCTCTCCCTCGATCAATGGCTCACGAATATCTTCAATGACCAATCCATTTTCACGGCAAGCGCGGTGATGCTCATTGTACAAATGAAAGTAATGCCTGACAGAAACTTCCCGCCCATTGACATCCCGGAAAATACGCTTCCAGCCGGCGATCCTTCCAAACGGGTGGAGATCGGAATAAATAACCAATCCGCCTGGGCGAAGAATCCGGCTTATTTCGGAGAAAACAGGCTCAAGTTCCAAACAATGACCGATGGCGAGTCCGCAGATGATCACGTCGAAAGACAAGGAGTCCATGGGTATATGTGACATATCTGCCAGCACAAGATTCTTCGATGCGCGCTTGGCATGCAGCAGCATGGGTGCAGAAAAATCCAATCCGCAAACCATCTTCGATCTTTTGCCGCAGGCAATTTCAAGATACCTGCCGCTGCCACAAGCAAGATCAAGGATGGTCTTATTTTCCAGATCAGGCAACAGGTCGAGCATCGCGGACTGCTCCATCCGCATAAGTTCATTGTGCGCTTCAGCGGGATACCGATCAGCCCAACGCAAATATGCATCAAGGGGATCGAGTACCGGCATGGATCTGCCGCGAAAAAGACTTAATAATCGCGAAAACACAACAATCAAAACCCTGTGGTTTCAGGACGCTGGTAATGGAGGACTCTCTGGGCAATGCGAAGCTCAATGGGGAAATCATAGAAACGCAGATGATAACGCCATGCAGACATGGCTCTTAACCCCATGCGCCAAAACGAATTCAGGCGCACATCAGTAGCCGTGGGATAATAAGCATTCAACACGCGTTCAAAATCATGCAACCGTTGTTGCAGCGTCTGCTTGATCCACGGCATGACCGAAGATCGACGTTGCGAAAATTTCACCCAATCAAGATCAACCCATTCATCAAGCGTTTGCGGAAAGGCAAAACCTTCCGCCTGTGCCTCGTCATACAGATCGCCGGAAAGCGGAACGGGCGAATAAAGATACATAATGATCTCAGACTGCGGATTGATCCTCTTCACCTTTCGGATAAATTCGATCGTGTCATTGATATCATCCTCCGGGCTTGGAGGATTGCCCACCACAAAAGAAAACTCCGGAATGATCCCCCACTCGCGCGCGACTCTCGCGATCTCAAGCGTTTTCTCAGGGGACATGGTGCCTCCCTTATCCATACGCTTCAATGTCTCAGCCGAACCTGATTCTGCGCCCATGAACACCATCTTCAGCCCGGAATTCCGCATTAATTCCCACGTCCGGCTTGAATACTTTAACAATGTGTCAATACGGGCTTCACCCCACCAGCGGACATTGAACGGCATAATGCGTTCTGAAAACTCAGCAGTGCGGGCTTCATGGACAAAAAAATTATTGTCATAGAACTCGACTGCGTTCACTCCCCATCGTTCAACGTACATCCGCACAACATCCGCAGTCTGACTCGCAGTCTGGGCAAGCCATTTGCCACCCACCATATTAACCACTGCGCAAAAATTGCAAAAAAATGGACAGCCATACGATGAATGATATCCCAAGGTGCGCGAGCCCAAAAATGTGTTACGGACATATCGCTCAACAGGGACTTTATCAAAATTGTAGGAAGGCAAATCCTTTGGGCTGGGAACAGGCGCCGCCGGAGTAGACACAAAACCGGCAGACGGGTCGCGATAGGCAATTCCATTAATGCCAGACAGCCCGGTCAATGAAGCCGCGTTTATGAAGTTCAATAACTCCAAAAAGACCAATTCGCCGTGCCCTCGCACAACATAGTCGACAATGTTGGAACGCAGGCACACATCCCAATGCTGTGTAGGAAAATAGCCGCCCCATACAATGATCAGTTCCGGATAACGCGATTTTAACTCCCTGCAAAGGGGGATCGCTTGCGACAATTGCGGACCCGGCATGACGGTCATTGCCAAAACGCAATCGCAACCGCTATTTTGAATCAACTCGCTCAACACCAGAACAGGATTCCTTTCCAGGTTGCCGTCCACAATGCAGTATTCATATTTTTCATCCAGAACTGCACCAACCGCCAGCAAAGCCAGCGGCAAAATAGGCTTTCTGCTAGCGCTGGATTGCGGGTTGTACAAAATGACCTTTTTCATGAAATGCTCCGATGCAGCTTACGAATGCTCATACTCAAGAATTAAATGGTCTGCAAAATACCTGAATGGGTACAATCCGGAAAATATCCTTTCAAGTCTTACGAGCAATTTCCATAATAATGGGTGGTTCGAGACAACTCCCTCAAGATAAGTCGGCGGCAGGAAAAGCCCCAAGCCGGTGATCTTCTTGAGCGTAAAAAAAACGCCAAATTTTCTCTGAATGTCTTCTAACGAAGGGTACCATACGCGGATTATGTTGTTTTTTAGTTTTACATCCACACCATTGGAACTGAAACGACGAAAAGCGGTTCGAATCTCGCCATGCAATAAATGCCAGACCATTTCCCACAAACACCAGCGCCCCATGATGACAAGTACAAGCCGCCCATTTGCTTTTATCTTCGCTGTCAAATAAGATGCGATTGGCTCTAGATCTTCCACACAGTTCAATCCGCCAAAATTGGAAAAGGCACAATCAAATTTTCCGTGGTCGATTTCAAGAACCGGCTTTTCAAGGTCAAGCAAGTGCACATCGACCATGCCCTGAAGACCATGGGACTTTACCTTGCGGGATGCAAGCGTGAGCATCTCAGAAGAGACGTCCGTCGCCGCAACCCGGCATCCCTGTCTGGCGAGCCAAACCGCATCTTCTCCAGTACCGCAGTTAAGCTCCAAAACAAAGTGGTTTGCTGCAATATTTTCCTTCAAACGCCCCCAAACGATCCCGCGCAAATATCGTCCTAATTTTGTTTCAGTAAATAAAACATCATAACCGAACGCCATCGCATCGAATGGAACTGTTTTCACTTTGTCTCCAGCTCCTTTTCAGTCATCCACATACCGAAACGTCCAATCGCAATATTGACAGCCGCTTTTGCCATCTTTACCGGGCTTCCCCCATCTTTCATCTCACGATCAAGGGAGACCGTATTGACAAGCCAGCGGTTGGCAAATGAATAATACCTGCGCGAACGCCGCCCGATCACCGACAATTGGCGGTCGCTTCGATTATCCCAGTCCGCAACAGCAAGGATGCGGTCCTCCACCTTCTGGTAATATGGCGTCCCTTTGATGGGATAGGCAAGTGTGGTAAGAAAAACATCCGGCGCAGACCTTTTCAAATGTTCCGCAGTAGCTTCGATGTCGTGCCTGTCCTCCCCCTCGTATCCAAGCATAATGAACATGCCGGTTTGAATACCGTATTGCTTTAAGGCATGCGTCATAGCCTGCACCTGTTCAACTTTTACTCCACGGCGCATCCCATCCAGAACGCTTTGGGAGCCGGACTCTGAACCGATCCATAAACGATAACAGCCCATATCAGCCAAGGCTTGGATCACCTGCTCATTCAAGCGGTCCGCGCGGGATATGCACTCAAAGGGAATGCGGATATTGCGCCGTTTCAGTTCGGCTGCATATTCAAAGAACCAGGAATGCTTGATGGTGAAAACATCGTCCGCATACCAGAGTTGATCCGGCTGATAACGTCCCAGTAAATATTCCACCTCATCCACCACCCTGTGGGGTGAGCGTCGCCTATGGGTATACCCATAAACGGCATGACTGCACCATTCGCAATGGTACGGACATCCGCGCGCGGTGATGAGTGAGATCGAACTGGCGCCATGGTGCTTCTTCCAGGTATCCAGATACGAATGCAAGTTGATGGCTTCCCTGTCCGGGTCCGGCAGGCTGTCCAAGTCTGCGATCTGAGCGCGCGGAAGGGTCCTTATCACCGCGCCATCATCACGCCGAAAGACAATACCTGCTATATCATCCAACTTGTTCAATTTATATCGGGCTAAACTGGGCAACAACTCTTCCAGCGCCTGCTCTCCTTCGCCCAGAACGATCACATCCGCGCCGCGCACCAGGTATACCTCGGCATAATTCGCAGGCTCTGGTCCGCCCAACACTACGAGAGCACCGACTTTTTTGGCGAGAGCGATCATCTTCAACACATTGAATTTGGTCATTAAATTGCAATACAAACCAATGACAGAAGGGCGTTCCTTGTCGAGCAATGTCTCGAACGAATCAAGTGTGTTAAACGTGGAATCGAAGATCTGCACGCTAAACCCGGTCCGTTTCAAGTAAGCCGATAAATATAAAAGCCCCAACGTGGGATACGGCTTCATCACCCGGCGTTCCGCCGCATCTTCAGATAAAAAGTAACCATGCGCAAGCAGAATATCCACAGCAGCACCTCGATCCAGTTCAATAGCACATCTACGATATCATCCGCCGAAGGAGGAATTCCGTTTTACACAAACCTGCCAGATAATAGGGGATGCGCATCAAACCTCGCAGGTTCCCCAGCCTCCAGGCGCGCCGCAGGCGGAATTCATGATGAACCCTTCCATGTAAAACACGATAAAACTCCTGAGGGAATGGTCCCCGATAGAGTAAGGCGAGATCGTCAGAATCCACCCAGTTCTGTTTTTCGCCCAATTCCACTTTCACGCGTTCGTGGAATTTCGTCCCCGGCAGCGGGTATGAAACAGAAACACCAATATCATCGGGCATACATTCGCGCACCATCTTTAAGGTCTTCTGCACATCGTCCCAGGTTTCGCCCGGATAGCCAAATTGCAAAAAGAAGCCCACTTCGATGCCATTTGCATGCAACAACTTGGCGGCGCGATGGATATCCTCCACCCTATCACCCTTATCCATTGCATCCAAAATTTTCTGCGACCCGGACTCCGCACCGATCCATACCGTTTTACAGCCCGCATCCGCAAGAGAACGCGCCATTTCCTCGGTGACCAAATCGGCACGCTTCAAACACTTGAAAGGGATCACGGCATCATACTCGCGCAGGAATTCCACAAAACGCTCCACCCATTTGGGTTTCAACCCGAAAATGTCATCCGCAAACCAAATATGGTCGGGTGCAAAATTCTCTTTTAACCATTTCATCTCCGCCGCCACATTTTCGGGCGAGCGCGAATTATAACGCTGCCCCCAGATCGGCTTGGCGCACCAATTGCAATGGTACGGACATCCACGCGTGGTCACCATGTTCATCGAAAAATAACCATGACGCTCCAGCCAGATCCTTTTATATTTTTCGACATCAACGAGGTCCCAAGCTGGGAACGGGAGAGAGTCCAAGTCCTTGATATCAGGCCGGCGTGAGGGATGAAGCGTGGCATACGACGCCAGTCCAATGATGTCCGCCGCATCCCTCCCCGCCGACAGTTGGTCCAGCAATTCCCCAAGCGTTTCCTCCCCCTCACCGAGCAGGCAGTAGTCTGCGCCTTGCTCGAGATATTTATCGTAATGATCCGTGACATCCGCGCCGCAGAGAATAACGGTACAGCCGCATTCCTTTGCCATGCGGATCATCGTGAAGGCAGCTTCGCGCATCCTGAGCAAACACATCTTGGAAAGATAATTGAAGTTGTCTTCGAAGATGACAGCATACTCCGGCTTGAATTCATCCAACGACTTCGCCCATCCATCCTCGGATTCCGCCAACATGGCATCGAACAAAGCCACTTCATATCCCCTTTCGCGGATATAGCTGGCGGCGTATAACGTTCCAAGCGGCGGATAAGGCATCATTGCATCCCAGAGCTTGGGATCGAAACGCAAATAATAAGATTGACCAAAAAGCACTTTTTTTGTCATGCGTTCAACCAGTCACAAACGAAGGAAGGCTGCGATACATGGAGCAGACACAAGTATTGCATTCTGCGCGTTTTCCCGAACGGATGTCGCGGCGGATCGACGACATCACCGCTGCATTTGCATCCCGGGTTTTCTCTTCAGGCTCAATAAAATAACAGGGCTGTACAAAGCCGTCTGCCGTAAAAACGGACGAAAACCGAGGAGCATTGCACTTCACTTGCGGGAAATTTGCCAGCCCATGCATCGCTGAAAAGTATTGGTGCAAGCGCATTAACTTGGCTGGGGATTCTGCAATAAACCCCGTTTCAAAATCTGAACGGGAACGGCTTGTCAATTCGCACAATATTCTCTCGAATTCCGGCAGATCTTCCGGTGTAAGTGAAAGGTCAGCTTTTATGACATCTTTGCGCGCGAATGCCGCATGGGTTAATGTGTCGATCGCAAGAAAAGAAATTTGATCCACGCCCAGATCATGAGCAAGATCGATCAATTCCGGCAGTTGGCGGAAATTCCTGTGCTGTACTGTGCACCGAATCGATACGCGCCTGCCTTGTTTTACAATTGCGCGAATTCCCGCGCAGACTTCACCAAATGCATCCAGCCCGCGAATCGACTTGTACACATCAGGCGTGGCACCATCGAGTGAAACGGTTATATTTTCGCATTTATCGATCACCTCATCAGCGTGCTTTCTTAAGGACAAGCCGGCGGTCAGAAGCCACAATGACCGCTTTCCGCCTGAGAGCACATCCGCGAGCTCTTCCCACTGCGGATGCAATAAAGGTTCGCCGCCAGACAATAAAACCCAACGCGTGGACAACGCATCAAACCGGGAGGAAAGCTGCCCAGCCTGCTCAATGGACAGAAATACATTCCCATTCTTCCAATAATCACACATGACACAACGCGAGTTGCATTTATCCGTCAGATATACGATGCCCAGGGGGAGAACGTGATTCCGATCATGCAGGAAGTTCAATACAAGACGAGGGTCACGCACCTTCATTTGCCAGGTCCCCCTACACTTTCTGAAACAGGCTTTACCTTGGGCATATCACTGAATTGCCGCATTCTCTGATACAGTCTATCCAACGTTGCCGCGCCATGGTGATCGAAATTGCCCTGACAGACCTCGGCGTTGAATTTTGTTTCAATACCAAATCCAGACTGTTTTTTAAAGCGCCCGATCTTGCGATTCATCTCCCAAGATTCAAAGAAATCACCGAATCTGTTGACAAGAAGATATTCGAAAATAGATTGCGGTAATTTGCCGGCGCCACCCTGCCTCGTGCCGCTCGAGGCAGAGTTGGCAGCGGTGTTTGGAAGGATATCGAAAACCCACGAGTTGACTATGCGCAATCTGCGATAGACTTCCACCCCGCTAATGGGGATCATCTGGGCAAACTCGCGGGCGGTGTATAAATTTCTTGTATGCCACTCAAGCGCGGTCTCAGAGACAATGATATTCGGACAAATCACATCGCCGAATAGACGAACGAGCCTGCCAAACAGCAAGACAAAAGCACGCGCAGTCCATACACGCCCGGATTTTGTGACCAGCATATAATCCATATCCTTGTTCTTTGACAGATTAAGCATGGCAAGGGAACCTGTCAATGCAACCATACGGACAAATGGAAGTTTTCCAATGAGCTTTCCGTAAACCATGGCGCGGGCAAGCGCATCACGGGAGGCGGCATCCCGCTGCCTGCGAATCTCGACAATTTCAGGATGATCCGCCAGAAAATAATAACCATCTTTGACCGAAACCCCATCCATGCGGGAAACGGACTCCGCGATCTCACGTTTCTCCGCAAAAACGGTCAGGAACTTATGCAGCTCATCCAATGTTAATGGGTAATCAAAAATATCTGAATATGCCAGCGTTTCGAGGATCGGATGTTCAAGCCGATTAGTGGTTTGAAGCAAGGGATTTAAGGGGGCAACGGTCAGGGACATGGGAAACGCTCTTTAGACGGAGGCAGGCTCAGGGTCACGGGCGAAGCGGGCGGAGATGGATTGGACGATGGTCAAGCTCGAGCAGTAGAATAATCCGAGGGCAAAGATAAAGGCATACATCGTCATCAGATAATAACCGAGATGAAATGCATACCAGGCGGTAAAAAGATTGAAAACGCCAAGCAGTATCTCGTACACGATGAGCGGTTCAACGTCGATGTGATAACGGTTGCCGCGCCAGGATTGATCGCGGCGCGTGATGCCAAACTTTGGAGTTCGCTCGAATGGAATGAGGCGTTTTTGTAAAATCTGAAAAATGGCGCGCACTGTATTGACCGCCATTCCTGAAGCGATCATGGTCATCAGTACAATGAGCGGGAGCGCACGAAGCCATCGCCTGCACAGAACATGCTGACCCACAGAAAAGTAAAAGGCGGGCACAAGCGCAAAGAGGCTCATAAACACACCCAGACCAACCGGCGCAAGAAGTTGCGGATATTGTGATGCAAACAACAATAACAGCGGATAGATCAACATCAGCACAACGGTAAACAGGTGCAGCAAGTAACTCGTAAGGTGCAGTGTGGCATGCACCTTACGCCCAAATGTGAAATCGGAGCGCCAGATGACAGGCAAATATTTGACGGCGCATTCAAGGATGCCGCGCGCCCAACGATATTGCTGGCGGCGATATGCCGTGATGCTGACCGGAAGCTCAGCCGGCGCTTCCACATCACCGGCATATCGCGCCGTCCAGCCGCGCAGGAAGGCGCGATAGGATAGATCCATATCTTCGGTGAGCGTATCCGCTTTCCAGCCGCCCGCATCGAGAATGGCGGATTTGCGCCAAACACCTGCCGTGCCATTGAAATTGAACGCAAAATCCTTTCTAGAACGGACAAGCTGATCGATGGCAAAATGGGCATCAAGGGACAAGGATTGAAGCAGTGTAAGCAGGGAGTAATCACGGTTTAAATGTCCCCAGCGGGCTTGCGCGAACGCAACCCTATCATGGTCGAAATGCGGCAGGATGCGGCGCAGAAAATCGGGCGGCGGAACAAAATCAGCATCAAAGATGGCGACGAATTCTCCGCGCGCGGAGGCAAGTCCATTGGCAAGCGCGCCCGCCTTAAAGCCTTCGCGGTTCCTGCGATGGATATGGACTGCATCCACTCCTTCCGCTTGCAGACGACTGACCGTTCCGGCAACCAATTGGACCGTATCATCCGTCGAATCATCCAGCGCCTGAATTTCGAACAAGTCCCTCGGATAATCCAACGCGGCGCAGGCTCTTAATAAGCGTTCCGCTACATAGCGCTCATTGAAGATCGGAAGCTGCACCGTTATGAAAGGAAGGTCTTTCGACAGTATTCCTTTGTCTTCGCGAAAATGCCTCTTCTTCACCAATCCAAATAAAGCGAGATATAGCATATTAAAGATATACACAACCAGGGCAGCCATGACAAGCGTATAAACAATGAGGGCAGGCGCCAGCAAGTATGCAGATAAACCCATGCTACGCCGCCTCGCTCAATGCCGCAGAAAACATCCCCCACCCCAGCCATTGCCACAAACGCCCGGGCACATACATCCATGTGTAATAATCGAACAAGCCGACCACTGTCAATGCGATCAGCAAGGCGAACGAACCCAGCATCAGGGGCTGGTGAAGATACACTCTCCAACGCGCAAGGAATGCGATCACAGGCACAACCAACAGCAACAAATAAAACACGCCGCCGAACACCCCCGTTTCCATTGCCGCGTTCAGGATCGCATAATGCGGCGGCTGAAAATCCAGCGGAAACTCTTCAAAACGTTCCTTCATCGCCAGCGGCGAAGCGCCAAGCCCAACGCCGATCGCAGAATGTTCCACGAACAAGATATTCCCCGCATCGATCAACATCGTGCGTTCGATCATCGGCGCATCCTGCGAGAAATTCCCGGAATTGACCCGTTTCTGAAATACCGAATTATTCTTTATCAGGAATGGCACAGCCACGAACAGACTCAACATTCCCAGCAGTACCACACGCTTGACAGAATCCCATCTTCGAGCAGACGCTTCGCACACGACCATAAAACTGCCAGCCACCATCAGGCTTAACCACGCCGACCGGGAGAACGTCATCACCAGCGCAGGGAACGCCACAAGAAACACGCTTGAAGCCAGCACGGGCTGACGTCCCTTTCCGTACAGGGTTGCAGCCAGCAAAAGGACGAGTCCGAAAGCGATACAGCCGCCAAGAATGTTCGGGTGATCGCTCAAGCCATAGGCGCGCAAGAAGCGAAATCCGTCCCCGATGACAACGCTCACGCCAGATCGTGCCGGTTCCAGCGTGTGCTCGCCCAGGGACTGTAATCTCAGGGACGATTGGGCAAAGGACTGTCCCATGGCAACCATGGATTGAATGATAATTTGAAGCGCGCCAGGGACAATCACCCAAACAGGGGAATGAATTTCGTTGACGATAAAGAAATAAAAAAGGAGCAACAGAACAAACCGAACAGCGTGATAACCGGAAAGCGTTGCATCCACACTTACAAAGATGGATGCCCACCCTGCGATCGTCAAGCCGGCAAGGCAGAGACTGAGCAGTAATGAACCTGCCTTCAATCTGCGCGGCAGGATCAGCAGTGAACATCCCCAAAGCACAAGCATATACAACAGGGTAAGGTCAGCCGCAAAAAATAAAAAATCGGTGTAATCGGAATAGACGGGAAAGAACGGGCGCTGCCACAACTCCACGCGCCATCGCAGAGGGAACAACACGATCGTCAGCATGAAAGCCAAACGCGCCGTAATGACGAAGTAATGCGATATGCGATCCTGCAAGGATGGTGACATTTAAAATCAGACCGGAATAATCTTATTTCTAATTATAATCCGTGAATGTCTTTAAGTATTGCGATCAATGGCCGCTTTCGACACAGACGCATCACCGGCGTGGAACGTTATGCGCACGAAGTTTCAAAAAGACTGCAAACCCGTAAACGGTTCGTGTCTCCTCGAAAACCATTGGGGCAATTTTCAGGTCATCTTTGGGAGCAGTTCATCCTGCCGCATTTGGTTTTCAAGGATGAAGTTCTATGGTCGCCCGCGAATACGAGCGCATGGGGTGTCACAAAACAGGCTGTCACCCTCCACGATGCCAGCGTGTTCGACCACCCGGAATGGTTTCGCTCCTCCTACGCGGCATGGACAAGACTCTCATGGAAAATACTGGCAAAACGCGCCAAGGCGATCATCACGGATGCCGCCCTTTCGCGCAATAGACTGAAACTCCATCTGGGCATCCCTGGCGAGAAACTTCACGTCATTCACCTTGGGGTTGGGGATCCATTTCTACCGCAGTCACGAAGAT
Organism: uncultured Anaerolinea sp.; assembly: GCA_964410375.1. Taxonomy (GTDB): domain Bacteria; phylum Chloroflexota; class Anaerolineae; order Anaerolineales; family Villigracilaceae; genus Villigracilis. The sequence continues at coordinate 11,808 of CAYPHR010000041.1, forward strand.
CCATTGAAGCCGTACAAGAGAAATATGGATTGCGAAAACCGTATTTTCTTTTTGTCGGAACAATCGAGCCGAGAAAAAATTTAAAGGCAGTGCTTCAGGCTTGGGAATTGGCGGATTTAAATGGACACGAGTTATTCATTGCAGGGGTAGAATCCGCAGGTCATATTTTCAATGCGACAAATCATAATCATTCAATCCGTCACACCGGGTCTCGATATGCGGCGCGTACAGCGTCGCTGCCCGACCACCAACGCGTAACCTACGTCCCCGATCAAGATTTGCCCGCCCTGTATTCAGGCGCAGCCGCGCTCGTTTCCCCATCCCTTTATGAAGGCTTCGGTCTGCCCATTCTGGAGGCAATGGCATGCGGCGCGCCAGTCATCGCATCCGATATACCGATTTTCCACGAGATATTCGAAGGCGCGGTGCTGTTCGTCAACCCGCAGAAGCCGAACGAAATCGCTGAAACCATGCAAAGGATCATTGAAGACAGACAACTTGCTGCGACAATGCGTGAACAGGGTTTGAAAACAGCCGAAGAACTTACCTGGGATAAAACCGCAGCGAACACACTCGCCGTTCTTGAGCGCATGGCATGAAACTGGCAATCATCTACGAATGGTTGAACATCTATGGCGGGGGAGAGAGATTGCTCGCTGAGATCCTCGACATGTATCCGCAGGCACAACTACATTCCTTAATACACAACGGATCAAATCTAACAGGCACGCCGCTTGAAGGACGCAGTGTCAAAACATCCTTCCTGCAACGCGTCCCGCGCGTCGAGCATCTGTATCGCGGACTGCTCCCCATCATGCCGCTTGCCATCGAAAGCTTAAATGTCCAAAGTTATGATGTTGTCCTGTCCATCTCGCATGCGGTGGCGCACGGCGTCAAAACGCACAAGGATCAGGTTCACATTTCCTACATCTGCACGCCGATGCGTTATGCCTGGCATTTACAGGATGACTATCTGCACCTTCATCATTTGGATAAGCCGATCCTCGGTTCCGCCGCACGCCTGACCTTGAGCCTGCTCCGCCGTTGGGACAGATTTTCCGCCGCCCGGGCGGATTCATTGCTCGCCATCTCACAGTGGACGGCGGGGAAGATCCGGCAGGCATGGGGGCGGGATTCGCGCGTTATTTATCCGCCTGTGGATGTGGAACGATTTTCGCCAGCAAAGAAACGCGATAATTTTTATATCCATGTTTCGCGGCTGGTCCCCTACAAAAGGACGGCGGAGATCGTCAAAGCGTTCAACGAGTTAAAACTCCCGCTCACCATCATCGGTGATGGACCCGAAATGCCGCGCCTGCAAACACTGGCGAAGGAGAATGTTAAATTGCTGGGATATCAGCCTGATGATGTAGTGACCGATATGCTCAACCGCGCCAAAGCCTTCGTGTACATGGCAACTGAAGATTTCGGGATTGCGATGGTCGAGGCGCAGGCGGCGGGATGCCCCGTCATTGCGTATGGGAAGGGTGGTGCGGCAGAGATCGTGCGGGATGGGGAGACAGGGTTGTTATTTTATGAGCAAACCGCGGAGGGGTTGGTGGATGCGGTTCGCAGATTTGAGGGGATGAAATTAAACCGCAAAGTGACACGAGAAAATGCGGCTCGCTTTTCGAAGGAACGTTTTAGAGAAGAGTTTTTGGATTTTATGGAGTCAGGCGGCTTGCCGCCGAAATTGCGGGAGCAAGCTCCCTGAATCCAAATTAAAGCACTGCCTTCGCCAGTGCTTCCAAGCCTGCGAGGTCGTCCAAGTCCAGCCATTGGAGCATGATACGCTGGAGTCCGCTTTCTTCGAGCTTCTGCAACTGTTCTTTGACTTGATTGGCGCTGCCATAAACAATCCCCCGCCGATCCAATTGCTCAGCGGATTGCCCGATGGCATCGAGTTTCTGCCTGAGCGCGGATTCGGTGTGACCGAAGATACAGCCCGTCATCATCGAGCGGCGCATGGATTCGGGGGTGCGGTTCTCGGCGTTCAAAGCTTCATCCATGAACGCGTTCAATTCATTGACCGTCGCAGGCGGGGCGAAGATGATGTTCCATTCGTCGGCGTAGCGGGCGGCAAGTTTCAGCGTTCGATTCTTTCCGTTCCCGCCGATCAGGATGCGGGGTCCGTCAGGTCGAAGCGGACGCGGGAGCAGGGTCGCTTCACGGATCTGGTAATACGTCCCGTCGAATGAGACGGGCGAGTCGCTTTTCAATAATTGGGTCACGACCTGCAAACCCTCTTCGAAGCGTTCCATGCGCGCGCTCACATCCAGCAGGTCGAAGCCGTAGAGGTGATGCTCGCGCTCCTGCCAGCCCGCGCCGAGACCAAGCGTGAGCCGCCCGCCCGAGAGATCGTCCACGGCGGATGCCATGCGGGCGGTGTGCGCGGGATGCCGAAACGAGAACGGTGTGACCAGCGGACCGAACTCGATGCGCTTCGTGTTGCACGCCAGCCAGGTGAGCGAGACCCACAACTCGAGCGAGTCTTTGTCGGGCGGATTCATGTTGGTGAAGTGGTCGGAGCGGTACAAGCCGACGAAGCCTGCAGCCTCCACGAGGCGGACGATGTTTTGCCAGCGCGTCCAGTTTAATCCATTCTGTCCTTCGATCATGATGGCGATTTCAAGCATGGAAAACTCCTTTCCCTTCGAGTCTACCGTAAAAAAGACATCACAGGCTTTGGAAACCTTCAAGGTCTGAATATAAACTCATGACCTTCAACAATAATCTGCCCATTGCTCAATATTGGGAGTGTACAGGAACATCCCCCGATACGAATTTACAGTTTTTTTCCTGCCTCAAATGCCAGTTCTTTTTGTTGACCCGCGATGTAAGTGTGCTTATAATTCACTCATTCTATTTTAATTTTTTCCACCACCCATAGCCAGTTAGGC
>CAYPHR010000042.1:0-14640 GCA_964410375.1 uncultured Anaerolinea sp.
TTGGCTGGTAAGGAACTGATGGGTGAGGAAGCGCTATATTCGACGCCATCGATCCAGAACAGCCGGACCTGTTGTGCTGTACGGAGCCATCGAAGGCGGCGGAACCAAGTTCGTGTGCGCGGTCGGCACGCCAAAATAAATGACGATATCCGAACCGAACAGGTGATACGTCACTTTCTTTAATACGCCGCCGCGCGATTCCACAACTGCGTTGATCAACGAAAACGCGCGCGAGAAACTGAGCGCCAGTTTGCGCTCCTCACCCGGCAATGCGCGGTCTGCCGCCTCGGGCAAACCGACAAAATTGACGAACATAATGGTGGGGTGAGGAAAATCCGGCGGGATTCTGCGGTCTGCGGCGCTTTCGACGAGCAGGGAAAGCACAGGCGCCGGCAGGAAACTCGCGATCGGCTCGATGTCATTGAGCAGCGTGACAATATTGTTCAGCACTTCCTTTTTGTCTTTTCTATCGAAGATCATGCTGCTGGCAGTCCGCCTGTTCATCGGCGTGATCTCATACTCGCCGAGTTCGCCCTCGCTCAGATTATCCACGACCAGATAATAACCCGCCTCGCCTTCCTCGAATTTAAACTGCTCCTGCACCCGTTCATATGCCTTCGCTGACAGATTGACCCGTCCTTTGCGCCCGTTGCCTTCGGTCAATTTTGCCTGCTGCACATCCCTGCCAAGCAGGACGTGCTCCATGCGGCGCGGCGTGCCGATATCCGCAGTGAGGAACCTGCCGTTGTGAATGCCGATCCGCATTTGCAGGTCCACAACGCCGCTGGGGGTTTGGATGTTCGCAAATTCCTTCATAGCTCTCTGCATGCGCAGACCGGCGCGCACGGCGCGCAGGGTATCATCATCCCGGTTGGTTTTTGGAAAGACGACCAGCATCGCATCGCCGGTAAACTCGACCAATTCCCCGCCCGATTTACTGATCACCGCGATCATGGCGGAGAAATATTTTGTCAATTGTTTCAGGATGGTTTCTGCACCCTGCTGCCCCTTGGATGCGTTGGCTTCCATTAGCTTTGTGAAACCAGCCAGGTCGGTGAACATCATTGTGCCGTATTGCCAGTCGGTTTTCACATCGCCCGGCTTCAATTTTTTGATGTCGATCTGTTTGGAGGTGTAATCGTGCAGGATTCTCTGCAAAGTCCGCAGGTGGTTATGGACCTCGATCATGATGTCTACGGATGGATTCCCCCACATGGAAGCGTACATTTCTGCAGGCAGGAAATATCGCATCCTGCTTTCAATTGTGGTGAGCGGCGATTCGGGAAGCATGTGGCGGATTATAGATGTGTTTTAATTATTAAACCAGTGCGGCTCTCCATTGTAACTATTTGTGAAAGTAAGTTGTGTGAACTCATTGGTTTGAATGAGCGTCATGAAAAGCTCGGTGCTTCCCCCGGTCTGGGCTTGAAGGACCAGCCGCAGTCCATCCGGTGACCAGGATGGGATCCCAAGCGGTTCGATCCCCGGTGCCGAGAGTTGGGTCATGGAATTGTCTGCCAGATTGAAAAGATGGATGCCGCTGTCCGGTGTGCTGGCGGCGATCCAATTCCCATCGGGTGACCAGGCGGGCGGACTATACTTCGCCATGGCGGACGTAACGCAGTTTTGTCCAAGTCCATCACGCCCGATGATGCACAAGTGGGAGAGTTCGCCGTCATGGGTTTGAAAGGCGATGCGGCTTCCGTCTGGCGACCAGGTTGGAGCGGAGTCTGGGGCGACGTTCGTCGTCAATGTGGAGATGGAGCCGTTGAGCGACGTCAGAAGGATATCTGCGTTTCCATAACGGTTGCTGACAAATGCGATCTCGTTGCCGACCGGCGACCAGACGGGGTGGCTGTCGCCGGCGGAGTCGTTGGTGATGCGGATCTGGTTGGAGCCGTCGATGTTGGTGACGTAGATTTCGAAGTTGCCATCGCGGAAGGATTCGAAGGCTAGTCTTGTGCCGTCGGGTGACCAGGAAGGGGACGCGTCTTTTTCAGGGGCGTCCGTGATACGCGTGATCGCGCCCGATCCAAGGTCAAGGATGTAAATGTCCATGTTGTTGTTGACCGTAGAAACGAACGCGATCTTTGTGCCGTCGGGGGAAATGCGGGGTGTGCTGTCTTCCGAGCCGTTTGCAGTAAGGCGGTTCAGGTCGGTTCCATTTGGTGCGGTGATGAATAGATTTTTTTGACCTTCGCGGTTGGAAACGAAGATGATGCGCCCGAACGGTTCGGGGATGGGCGTGGGAGTAGGCGGCTCGACGATCGGCTCTTCAGCGGCGGGAGTGGCGGTGGCATCATCTTGTGAGTTTGAACCGCCCACACCGATGAGCGGGATGCTCTCTGTTGACCCGCATGCGCTTGCTGCAACTGCAAAGATAAGCAGAAATATACTTATAGTGATGAGTTTTAACTTTTTATTATTTGAATTCATATATGTCCTTATCTTTGCAGACGTCGTATTACTTCTGTTCGTTGCGCCAGATGAAACCGTAATCGTTCTGTCCTTTGAGTGTTTCCCCGCGCTCAAAGCGGGCGGGGTCAAAACCGGAAATTTCCACCGTGGATGCTTTACCGTCCACGATCAATTCGCTGACGCACAGACCGACAGCAGGGGAGAGTTTGAAGCCGGTGCCGCTGAAGCCGGTGACGAGATAATAGCCCTCGGGTCCTGCCGCGCCGATAATTGCCCGCTGATCCGGGGTTAATCCGTCCCTGCCAACGTGGGTGGAGTGCAATGAGCCTTCCTCCATGGCGGGGATGCGTTTGCAAATACGGTCAATGGCGCGCTCGACGAAATCCTTGGCGACATAGCCCAAGTCCGCTTCAGGGGATTCGCCGAGGCGGCTGTCATCTTCGAGGGCGACCAGGGTCAGGTCACCGGAATCAGGCCGGAAGTACATATTGAGCGAACTGTCGATCACTGTCAGATGGTCTTTTATATGGGCGGGGCGTCGGACATGGACGACATCATGAGTCCACGTATCCAACGGAATGGAAACGCCAAACAGATCACTGACCTTGCCAGCCCATGCCCCCGCGGCATTGATGACGATCGGCGCGGAAAAATCGCCGCGCGTGCTCTGCACGCCTGTCACCTTGCCGCCCGCCATTTGGGCGGCGGTCACACTACAATCTTGCGTATAGACAACGCCATGCTCTTTTGCGGCGGTCAAAAAGGAATTCGCGGTGAGCGTTGCGTCTGCGTATCCAGATTCAGGCTCGTATGCCGCGAATTCGATGTCATCTGTTTTGAAGGATGGAGAAAGTTTTTTTACTTCGTCCCCTGTGATGATTTCGGATGGGATGCCGATTTTTTGGTGCATTTCGACGTTTGCGCGCAATTTGTCGATGTGCTTGGCGGGTTCGATGTGCAGGAAGCCGGTACGACGGAAACCACACTCGCCGCCCACGCGCTCGCTCCAGTTACGGAAATATTGGAAACTCTGCCATGCAAGGCGGGATTCCACTTCGAGGTCGTAGTGCATGCGGACAAGCCCGCTGGAACTTCCAGTGGCGCCAAATCCCATTTGTTTTTGCTCGAGAATAACGGGCTTCAAGCCTCGTTTTGCGAGGTGGAAGGCAATGCTTGTGCCTATGACACCTGCCCCAATGATGATCGCATCGAAATTCTGTGACATGTCCTGTTTTTCCTTGAGTTTATTCAAACCCTTGTACCTTTAGTGGTGAATGTACACGAAAAGGGGTTTGTTGGGATGACACATTTGTTTACAATTTTGAAAGATACCGCTAAACTGCGAATCCCCTCTTGGTTTATCTATTTCTTTCCCCGCTCCCGAATGTTTTTCGCCTTGTCCCTAAGTTCCTGAAAGAATTTCGTTTCGGTGATCTCTGCCACCTGTTTGGCGCGGCGTGACTCGTCGATCTCGATCTTAAGCTTGGCGATCTCCTGATGCAGGGCTGCCTCGCGGATGTAACCGTCCAGCGCGGCGGTGGCGAGCAGGATGAGCGCCTCGAGCACATCGTCAGCGGCAAAGGGAATGATCTCGCCGCTGACCGGGTCCTTGGCGTTGATCAATTGCAGTACGCCGATCACTTTTCCATCCTTATTCTCGAGCGGGATGGTCAGGAAGGATTTGGAGTGGTATTTTGTCTTCTGGTCGAAGGCTTTTGTACCGGAGAAGTCGAACCCCTCCGCCATGTATGCGTCCGCAATGTTGACGCGCTGGCGCGTCAGTGCCGCGTAGGAGGCGACATTCGTCCGATTCTCGCTTCCATCATCCTGATGCAGTCTCACCGGGTAAAAGGGGATCTCGTTCCCGCTCGTTCCGCCCATTTTCAAGTCAAGCGAAATGTTCCGCAGGATGACGAACTTCAGGCTGTCCTCCTCCAGCAGATACAACGTCCCGGCATCGGCGTTCGTAAAAGTCTGCGCCTCCGCCACTAACGATTCGAGCAGACGGTCAAAATCCTTCTCTGCAGAGAGCGAAACACCGATGGGAATCACCTTTTGAAGCAGGCGCAGGCGGTTATCCCGTTGGGAAACGGTGTGCGCCATGGAATCCAAAATACGCGCCAACTGACCCAGCTCGCCTTTTTCCTCAATGAGTTCATGCAGCAGATGAGACCCATATTCTCCAGACTCAAGCGCCTGCACCGCATGGATAATGCGCTTTAATGGGGATTTGGAACTGATGATGGTTAGGTCAGACATTCGAATACCCTGTAAAACGAGTATACACCAAGAAACGCAAAGCTAGAATAACTTTGCGATATACTTCGCGCATGGAAAACAATAAGATCGGCTTGTTTGGCGGCACCTTCGACCCGCCGCATATCGGTCATCTCATCCTTGCGGGGGAGGCGGTTTCCCAGTTCAAGTTGGACCGCCTGCTCTGGATGCTGACCCCAGACCCTCCCCACAAACTTGACAATCCCATCACGCCGCTTGAACATCGTTTGCCGATGTTGCAGGATATGATCGCGCACAACCCGGTCTTTGAACTGTCAAGACTCGAGATCGACCGTCCCGGACCGCACTACACGATTGACACCATAAAACTGCTTGCCGGGCAGGAACCGAATGCGGAAATATACCTTTTGATCGGCGGCGATTCGCTGTGGGAATTACCCACCTGGCGCCTCCCGGCGGACCTCATAACTGCTGTTTCCAAAATCGGCGTGATGCGCCGCCCGGGCGACTTCACCGATCTCGCCGAGATCGAGGCGCAGCTTCCCGGCGTGACAGAAAAGATCCACTTTGTTGACGCGCTGCTTCAGCCTGTTTCTTCACGAGAACTTCGCCGCCGTATTGCTGCCGGGGAAATGTACCGTTATTACGTGCCGCCGTCTGTGTACGATTACATTGAAACGCGTCATCTGTATCGCGGAAAATAAAACAATCCATGGCTCTCATTTTTGATACTATTTTTTCATCCATTGCCGTTGGTCATTTCATCGTGGATGTTTTCAACGCCAGCCGCCCGGTTCTGCTGACCTATCTCGGCTTAAGCGAATGGGAGATCGCCCTGTTTTCGACCATTTACATCTGGGCGTCTGCACTGACGCAGCCATTCTTCGGCTGGCTTTCAGATCGCATGGGTCCACGCTGGCTGTCTGCCGGCGGAGTGCTGTGGATGGCTGTCTTTTATTCGGCGGCTTTGTTATTCCCTGGAAATATTGGTTTGGGATGCCTGATCATTGCTGCACTGGGGTCATCCGCATTTCACCCGGTGGGTACTGTCCAAGCCACCCTGCGCGGACGCGACCTTTTGAAAGGACGTGAAACTACCGCCGCCTCCCTCTTCTTTATGGCGGGACAACTTGGTCACTTTATCGGTCCCATCATTACGGGCTTGATCCTTGCCTCCTATGACGTACCCGGCATGCTAATTATGCCCGTAGTTGCCTTGCCAATCGGCTTTGCTTTGCTCCGTCAATTACGCGCCAACCACCCGCATCCAAAACCTGCGAAAGTATCAACTTCCAACCGCGCAAGTGCGGGCATCACCTTTATCATCGTGCTGGCATTGGTGGCTGCTTTACAATCCTGGGCGCAGGCGAACATGGTCAATCTCATTCCAAAATACATCAAGGATCTGGGACAGAGTGCAACGGTCTATGGCAGTATGGCTGGATTGTTCATGGGCGGGTCGGCGATCGGTAATGTGATGGGCGGTTTTCTCGGCGACAGATATCCCAAGCGTTTTGTAGCAGCCGCCATGCTCTTTTTTGCCGCTACCCCGATCTATCTCCTCAGCCAGATCGGCTGGTCTGGCTGGCTTTACGCTTTGATTCCCCTTGCCGGCGCATTGACGGGCTCTGTGCACAGCATTATGGTGGTTTTCGCCCAGCGCATCATTCCCGGCGGGATGGCTCTCGCTTCCGGCTTGATACTTGGCTTTATCTTCTCCTCTGGCGCGCTGGGATTGCTGTACACCGGTCATCTGGCGGAATTACACGGCTTCCCCTATGTGTTGACCTTGACGACCGGCATGGTGCTGGTCGCTTCGCCGCTGGCGTTGTTGTTGAAGGAACCCGCGCAACAAAACGTGTGAAAAGTCAGCCCCGAAGGTTTTCATAATCTTCGGGGCTTTTTGTTTAAGCGTTCAAATGATAGGTGTGATACACATTCTTACAGGGGTTTCCCCAGGTGATGTGCATTTCACGCGAGGTCAGGTCCATTACCATGGCGCTGATGGTTTTTTCGCGGTCGAGCGGGTCCGCGCCTTCGATGTTGTGATTGCAGATCGAATTTGGGATGTTGACATGGTCTTTCTGGATGGCTTGCAGGCTTTTGATGGTGTGTTTTTCGGTCTGTTGGATGAGCCGCGAGGCGCGGAAGTAGCGTACGCGGGAAGAGAGCAGTTCTTCGGGGTCTTTTTCGATCTGCCTCATGTGCGGGTCGAGGTAGTGATTGGTGTGCACCATATATCCATCATGTCCATAGAGGATCTCGAACCTGCGCGCTGACACTTCCACGGAGTACAACTCGCCGCTTTCGTGGATGAGCAGATGGTTGTAGCCCGCCGCGCGGTGGGGGATGAGCGTTCGTCCGATGGCGCCGGAGATTCGGCGTGAGGCAAGCACGGCGCGGGCAACCACGAGTCGGGGGATTCCGATGCGCGAGTCGGAAGGGTAGACCGAGTCGATGAGTTGGGCGATGCCATAGGCGTTGAATCCGACATTGGGCAGGAGTCCGCCGTAGGTCATGGCAAGGAAAGGCGGTTCTTTCTCCGGTTTGGCAGAGATGATGAGGACGTCGCCTTCGTCTTCCGGGACCCAGTCTTCGTTGTGCGCGGCGAGTACGTGACCGTCCGCCGTGCGCTCGTCATTGACCGCCATGCTGGTACAACGCGTCAGGTGAAGCGCGTCCATGGTGACGGCTTCCATCGCGTTGAGCACGACGATGTCGTCGAAGGGAACATTTGCGCCCTCGGCAATGCCGCGCAATTCATCCACGTATTGCGGATAGCGTTCCTCCGCGAACGGCAGGTATTTTCGCCCTTGAATTTTTGCGCCGTCCCAGGTGAGTTCGAGGCTATCGTAGGCGGCGTCGATCAGCACGTGCGCATTCTCGACGCTGTGCTGGACCTGTGTGCGGGCGGCTTCGCCCATCTGGCGTCCCATCTCGCGGTGTGTGCCGGAGATCTCGATGAGCGGCGGGGGGGAATTGTGAGTAGGGGTATTTGGGATTTCGTGCTTGAACATGGACTTTCTCCTAAAAAATGAAACCGCCCCGGAGTTTCTCCGAGGCGGTGTGAATTATATCACGAGGGATATTACGAGGTTGGCGGAATCTCTTCGATTTGGACGGGCGGCAGCGTCCCGCCGGGTGCGTTGCGCGTGCCGAACCACGTCATGGCTACGCCGCCAATGGCAGTCAGCGTGGCAAGGAAGGAAGCCAGCCAGCCCACGCAAGGGATCAACCCGACCAGCCCGACCAAGAGCACAAGCATGAATGTGCCGAAACCCGTCGAAAGGACCGGCGCCCAAACCTGGTTGATGGCTTTCGTGAAGCGATCGCCCACTTCCTGACCGAGCGCCACCATGCCGAGCAGCCACGCAAGCGGGACCACCAATGCCGCAAGCATTGCAATGGGAATGAGGATGATGGTAATTGCCAAAATGGCGATTGCAATCACCGCAACAATGATCGCCAGCAAGCCATATCCGCCTGCGATCAGCGGCTGACGAACGATTGCCGAGTTGACGCGGTCCAGTTGCGGCTGGAGGAAGAGCGTCAGCAGCATGCCGATGAAGCCAACCGCCAAGGCGCGTCCGATGACGCTGGCGATCTCCCAGAGCGGGTTGACATTGACCCTGACCTCCGGCGTGCCAACATTGGGCACGTTCGGGACGGTCGGCACACTCGGCACGTCGATGGTGGGCGGGGCGTTGTGCGTGACGTTGCCGGAGACTTCCGCACCGGGTTCGCGCTGTACGCTTCCGCCGATGGTGGCAATATTTCCATCCACGACAGCGGTGCTGGTCAACAACACCTGCCCGCCGACGATGACAATGTCGCCGTCCACGGTGCCGCTGATGGTCATGTTCCCGCCGACCAGCGCCACATCGCCATCCACATCACCGGTGATGCTGAGATTTCCGCCGATCAGCGCCACGTCACCATTGACCTTGGCGTCCTCTTCGATATTGGCATTCCCGCCAATGACCGCAAGACTGCCGTTGAGTGTATCGCCGCTCTGCAAAGTATAGTTTTGTCCGAACAGCAGTACATCCCCGCTCGAACTTTGTGCCAGCACATTGCTGGTTGGCAGCAACAACAATGCCAGCAGCAGCGAGATGCGAACCAGATTTGCTTTTATTTTCATACTGTTACTCCTTGCGGTTTCCTTGAAAACCGCCACATTGATACGATCCAGACCAACCCCATGCCTGCCAGCGCGGAAAAGAACATCATCCACACATAGGGCGGGACGAAGCTGGGAAGAATACGAGCCATCACCCGCAGGATCTCACTGAACGCCTGCGCCGATGTGAACACGAATAGAAAATAGCCGATAGCCGCCGTGAGCCATTCCACCGGCGCGGAGACGAAGGCATACGCGTACGGAGCAACAGCCCACCCGAGCAGTCCCACCCCGCTCAGGATCAGGATGAACAAGCCCCACAGCCTTCGGCGGCGTTCCGCTACTTTCTGCGCGGCAAGCCGCTGCTGGAAGCGGGTTGTGAACCCGGCCGCAGGGGCGATCACTCTCGCAGAACGCAGGGCAAGTCCGGTCTCCGCCAGAGCCGAGCAGACGCGGCAGTCCCGCAGATGCGCGTCCAAGTCACGCTTCTCCGTTTTGCTCAAGTGTTTATCGTCCAACAGCCAGGTTTCAAAAGGCTGGTGATTCATGATGTCTCCTTTCCATTTCGGCGAGCAGGTCGTCTTCCTGATCCTGCCATAAGCCTGCCAGTTCCTTGCGGGCGCGGTGCAGGCGGCTCTTGACCGCGCTGACCGTCAGTCGCAACGACTCGGCGATTTCCTTTTCTGAATAGTCGTACCAATATCTCATAATGATCGCGGCGCGGTCGGTGTTATCGAGGTCTTTCAACAAGTCGTGTACCCGCTCCTGCGTTTGTCCTTTGATGGATTCCGCTTCGGGATTGGGGGCGTCCACATCCGGGTACTCAAATGTGTTGCCTTCTTCATCCTCCGCATCCATCGAGAATATTGCAAACTTGCGGCGGCGCAGGCGGTCAATGCAATAATGCGCGGCGATCGAAAGAAGCCACGTGGCAAACGGACGTTTCTGGTCGTAGCGATGCAGGTGCTGATATGCGCGCAAAAACGTTTCCTGTGCGGCGTCCTCCGCCGACTCAGGCTCGCCCAACATGCGATAACACAGGTTGAAAACGGGGGTCTGATAGGTTTCGACGAGCCTGGTAAACGCTTCGTCATCGCCTTGCTGCGCCTGGGCAACCCAGGTTTGTTCTTCGTTCACGTTGCTCCTAAGTGTATTTCTACCTTACCTTACGCTGGTAGATGGGAAAAAGTTGCATGATTTTTGGACTCAAGGAGTTTACTCCTGTGGTTTCGACAGCAAGCTGTCTGAGTCCATATTAATGATGATGCCCCTCCCCGCTTCCCACCGGACCGAGAACCTGCTCCCACTTCCCAAGCGACTCAGCCCTTTGAGCGAGGAAAATGGCAAGCGTGGTCGTGATCGGCACGGCGGCGATCAACCCCAGCGACCCGACCAACGTCCGCACAACCTCTTCGGCGATGAAGGAAAAATTGATCAAATAACCATAATCCCCGCGCCCGAGCGAGAACATCAACAGCATGGGGAGCGAGGCTCCAGCGTAGGCTAAAACCAACGTATTCACAGTAGCCGCCACATGGTCCTGACCGATGCGCATGGCGGCGTTGTAGAGTCCGCGGAAGCCGAGGTTCGGGTTTGCGTGGTGTAATTCGAACACAGCCGAGGCTTGCGTCGTTACGAGGTCATCCAGCACGCCGAGCGCGCCGATGATCATCCCGCCAAGCAGGAGTCCGCGCAGGTTGATCGGGCTTTCCATTAACTGCATCAGGAACATCACATTCTCGTCACCCGAACCGTTCAGTTTGGCGAAAACCACGAATAGACCGGACAGCGTGCCTGTGAGCAGCAGGACCAGCACCATGCTGAGCACCGCTGCATGTGTCTTCAACGTCCAGCCGTAGGTGAGGTAAAGTGTGACGCCAAGCAGGAGGATCGAGCCGATGATGCTCACGCGCAGGGGATCATTGCCCGTGAGAATTTGCGGGATGATGTAGCCGATGATGATATAAAGGCTGAAGGCCATGCTGATCAGCGCGCGGATGCCCTTCCACTGGCTGATGATCACGATGGAGATTGCAAAGATGAGCGCCAGCCACAGGATCGGCGTGGTGCGGACATAATCCGCGAAATAGGCGTTGATCACGTTATCGGGCGTTTTGCTGATGGAAACGAGGATCGTATCTCCCGGCGCGAGCAGGTAATCATCCGGGCGGATCTGCCGCCTGCCATAGTCAATTTCCATCGGAATGCCCTCGTATGGTCCTTCGAGAATCATCACCCGCGCGATCTGATATGTTTGGAAGTTCCCGCCCACGTCAATCTGACCTTCTTCGATGATCTGCTGCACCTCCGCGCGGACGGTATCCGCGCCGAACGTGGCGAACCCATCACCGGGGAGTTGTACCTGTGTGAGCAGGGTGTAACTCAACACCCCAATTAATAGTAGAAACGGAAAGAGCCATGATCTGTTTTTCATGGCTCTGATTATAAACGGATGAAGCATGCCTGGTTGTTGCGCTCGCGTCTCCTCAGGCGTCCGCATCCAGTTGACGGCGGGCGAGGAAACCAGCCGCGCCGATCAAAAGGACGGTCAACCCGATCAGGATATACACATCCACGGCGACATCTGCAAAGGGGGTATTGTTGACCGTCATTTCGATGATGGGGTTGAGAAAATAGTAAGTCGGGAAGATCTTCGCGATCCACTGCGGGAATTCGGGGAACATTAAGATGATTCCCGGCGCATACAGAACGATTCCCAAACTCTTGATGACCGTGAACAGCGTGCTGATATCCTTGACCATCACGCCTAAAATGATTCCCAAGGCGGCGGCGAATATTCCGCTGATGACCAGCACCGTGACCAGTGCGGCGGGCTGTGTACCGAACGCCCGGTTGATGAACAAGATGACCATTCCCATGAAAAGCGCCAGGATTACACCGGTCAATCCTTTAGCGATCAGGATGTCCACAAGCGAGGCGGGGGTGGTCAGCAGAGCGCGGTAGGTGCGCTTAACCTTCTCCTCGACCATCGAGGTTGCAGGCACCATCGTCCCGCCTAGCATAATGGTGATAACCACCACGAACGGGAAGAGACGCACGTCCCATGGAATGTTGGCTTCCTCGCCGAGCAAAACCAATTCCGTGTTGACCGGGATTTCACGTCCCGCCACATCAATGATCTGGCGCACCAGCGACACTGCAAGGATCGTCCGGTGCTTGAGCAGACTTTCGCCCCAGATGAACAGGTCCATGCTGGTGGCGTCTTCCGCCCGGAGTTGGCTGTCAAAATCAGGGGGCAGGATCAAGCCCATGTCAAGCGCGCCGCGTTCCACATCCTGTTGCAGCTGTTCCTCGGACGTGTAGAGCTCAACCGCGAGATAATCCTGGTCTTCCATATTGACGGTCAACTGCGAGGTTCCACGGTCGAGGATGCCGAGGCGCGGTTTGCCCGAGAACAAGGTCCCCAACAGCAGGGAAATGACGAGCGAGATCAGCACCGGCATGACGATCGCCATCACGAAGATGAAATTCTTCGAGCCGAAGATGAACTCCTTTTTGACGAGCGTGAAAATGCGGTTGACGTTCATGCGAACTTCCTTTTCAAAACCGAAGCGCCAATGAACAGGAGCGCGGCGATCCATGCCAGCAGGGGCGGCAGGTTGCCGGAGATATCCGACCAGCCCGCGCCAAAGTTGACCACCTGATGCACGGTGTCTGCCAGATAATAGGATGGAATGAATTTCGCCCATGCAGTCATCGTGCCGGGAAATAATACGCCAAAGGATGGCACGCCCAACAGGATCATCGCAAGGATGCCCCATGCCATCACCGAAAGCATGTCCCTGCCCGCCGCGCCCATCAGGAAGCCGACGCCGGTTACGAGTAGCGACCCCAGAAAGAGGATTGTCAGGATGATCAATGGCTCATAGCGCATCGCGCCCACGGCGGTCATTAACACCACCGATTGGAACAGCACCATCGAAACGCTGATCACGCCCTTGGCAAAGAAGAATTCGCGTGTACCCATCGGGGAAACCAACAAGGCGCGGATCGTACCAGCCTGTATCTCCTCCGCGAGCAGACTCGCCAGCCCAAGCGTCTCGAACATCAGAACGACGATGACGAACAGCGGCAGCATGCGGTCGCGCGGCGGGATCTGCTCGCCAGCCATATCGCGCCCAAGCGTGACCTCGTTCGCTTCGATGTTCAACGACCGTCCGGTCAGCGTCAAGGACATGGCTTCGACGATCACCTGCATGGCATCGCGCGTGTCCCTGTCTGCATCTGACGGCACATAGATATTGATCGTCGGCTTCACGCCCGCCATCACATCCTGGATGAAGTTCTCAGGGAAGGCGATTCCGCTCCCGATCTCTTTCTCCAAAATGGCTTGACGCAGCGCCGCCTCGCTCTCGAAGACCTCGAAACTGATTCCATCTTCGTCGAGCATTCTCGTCACCTCGGCAGACGTGGACGGAGCGTACAGCCCGACTTCGATGATCTCGTCCACGCTGTCGGGCATGGCGTAGTACACACCGATATATGCAACAAGCGCAACGATGGTGATGAACGTATAGAACCTGTTCCGGAAGAAAAGCATCAGGTCTTTTTTTATCAACGGGGGGATGGTTTGCCAGTTCATGTTATGCCAATCCACGCCCGGTGATCTTGATGAAAATATCCTCGAGGCTGGCTTCCTCGCTGTGGATGGTGACCACTTTCTCGTCGTTGAAGAGGCGCTGCAGGTCGGCGGCTGTGGCGTCCGTGTCGAGAACGATCTCGCGGCTTTCGAGTTTCCCATCCCTGCCGCTCACCTGCGCCTTGACCATGCGCTTTCCGTATTGCTGTTTGAGATTGTGCGGCGTGTCGAGTGCGGCAATCTTTCCCTTCTCAATGAAAGCGACGCGGTTGCACAACCTATCAGCTTCGAGCATGTCGTGCGTGGTCAGGAAGATGGTCGCGCCTTTCTTCGATTCGTCCACGATCAAATTGCGGATCGATTCGGCAGAGACCGGGTCCAGTCCTTCGGTGGGCTCATCGAGGAAAAGGATGCGCGGCGAGTTGACCAGCGCGCGCGCCACCATTAGTCGCTGTTTCATGCCCTTGGAATAGCCTTCGACGCGGTCTTTGCCGCGTTCACCCAATCCGACCCGGTCAAGCAGGGTGCGTGCATCGAAGTTTTTTACGCCGAACAATTGCGCGAACAGATTCAGATTTTCGATGCCGGTCATCTGCTCGTACAGATTGGCGATCTCGAAACAAACGCCGATCTGTTCCTGCACTTTTTCCGTCCTTTGGGTGATGTCCATGCCCAGAAGGGTGGCTTTGCCCTCCTTGGGGCGCATTTGCCCGGTCAGCATCTTGACCGTGGTGGTCTTTCCGGCGCCATTGGGACCGAGAAATCCCAAAATTTCACCTTCCGTTACGTTAAAATTGATGTGGTCAACTGCCAATAGATCCCCATAGCGATAGGTCAGATTTTCAGCGGTAATGGCATGATTTGGCATGGTTTCTCCTTGGGTAGGGGACGTGAGCGCCTGTAACGGGCACGAAATTAATTATAGTCATTCTATGTAATAAAGATAGTAGTCTTAACCAGTCGGGATTAAATTCATATACCGAATATGACATCATCCATCAACGCAGGCAGAGGATGAAAAAGAGCCATGATCTGTTTTTCATGGCTCTTTTTGAACTCGTTGTCGGCTGCTGCCTATCTCCCGTACGGATACCAATACTCCTTGTCCTCCATGTTGAAATCCCAATGGACGTGTTTCACCTCGCGGAACTCATCAAGACCAACTTCGCCGAGTTCGCGCGCGCCGCCGGAATACTTCATCCCACCAAAGGGGCCGGCGTAATGGTCGGTCAGCGGATCGTTGATCCAGATCGTGCCTGCTTTT
>CAYPHR010000043.1:0-10832 GCA_964410375.1 uncultured Anaerolinea sp.
ATATTAATCGACACCTTTCATAATTTTATTTTTCCCTCTTTATAACCTGTATGGATACGCCTGCTAATTATAGGCGAAAATTCGCCGTCCAAAATCCCTTAACCAGATTATTAACCTTCAAACCTTGATTATGCAAACCTTTAAACCAATTTCCCATTCCCCATTCCCGAATTTTGGATTATCCTCACTCCGATGCAACCCAGTCTTTTCTCCGAAACCCTGACCGTTTCCCAACTCACCCTCCGCATCCGCAAACTCTTGGAGGATAACCCCGAATTGCAGGATGTGTGGGTGACGGGCGAAATATCCAACCTTTCGCGTCCAGCCTCGGGTCACATCTATTTCACGCTCAAGGACAAGAACGCCTCGCTCAAATGCGTCATGTGGAAGACCGACGTACAACGCACGCGCCCGACACTTCAGGAAGGCGCGGCAGTCGAAGTGCATGGGCGCATTGCAGTATACGAACCGCAGGGACAGTATCAACTCGTCGCCAATCTCATCCAGGCAAAAGGCGAAGGCGCGCTCTTTCAGGAATTCCTGCGGCTCAAAGCCATGCTCGAAGCGGAAGGTCTCTTCGACACCGAACGCAAGCGCGAGGTTCCTGTTTTCCCGCAAACCATCGGCATTGTCACCTCCGCCACAGGTGCGGCTCTGCGCGACATGCTCAACACCATCCGCCGCCGCCAGCCGCTCGTCCGCGTCATTCTCGCGCCGTCCCCCGTGCAGGGCGTGGACGCTCCCCCCGCGCTGGTGAATGCCATCCAATCTCTCAATCTCCAGTCTCCAGATGTCATCCTGCTCGCGCGCGGCGGCGGTTCCATCGAAGATCTGTGGGCGTTCAACGACGAGCGTGTGGTCCGCGCGGTTGCCGCATCGCAGGCTCCCGTCATTTCGGGTGTCGGTCATGAAACGGATTTCACGCTCTGCGACTTCGCTGCCGATTTACGTGCCCCAACTCCCACCGCCGCGGCGGAATTGGCGACTCAGACCACGCTGGATGATCTCCGTTTTGATCTTTCCTCGTACCAATCCCGCCTCATGGACCTAACCTCCAGCCTGCTTGCCGACCATCGGGCATTGATCTCATCCCTGCTCTCCCGCCTGCGTTACGTCTCGCCTGAACGGCGCATCCAATCCGAAATTCAATCTCTCGACGAACTCTCCCGCCGCGCCGCCTCTGCGTTAACCCATCGCATCCAATTACAGTCCGCCCGCGTAGATGGAATGTGGAAACGATTGCAGGCGTTGAATCCCGAAGGCATCCTTTCGCGCGGATATGCTATCATCACGAGGAAAGCCGATGGCGTGGTCGTGTCCAAAATCTCGCAGGCGCAGGGTGAACTTAATGTCCGCGTCAGCGATGGAGAATTTGAAGTGCATCGAAAATCGTGATTCGAATTTTGAGTTACGAACATCGGAGTTAATATGGCAAAAACAAAAAATATCCCAAAACCTGTTGAAGAATTGACCTATGAAGAAGCCCTCGCGGAACTGGAGGGCATCGTCGAAGCATTGGAAGGGGAGCAGAATCAACTTGAAGATGCGATCAGGCTGTTCGAGCGGGGACAGGCTTTGGTCAAGCAGTGCGGCGCTCTACTGGATGCCGCCCAAATCAAAGTGCAGAAACTGGCTGGCGAGTCGCTGGTCGAATTTGAAGAAGAGTCTGAATGAACCTGCTCGATATTTTGCAGAACAAAGTATTGATCGCCGTGCTGGCGGGGTGGCTGCTGGCACAGGTGTTGAAGATCCCCACCGAATATTTGCGCTCGCGCCGTTGGATGTGGGCAATGTTCTTCGCGGCGGGCGGAATGCCATCCTCGCACACCGCCCTGATGGTGGCAGGGACATTGGCGGTCGGTTTGTATCATGGCTTCGACAATCCGCTCTTTGCCATTGCTGTTGGCGCCACCATGATCATCGCGCACGATGCGGCGGGCGTACGCAGGCAGGCGGGCAAACATGCCGAAAGAATCAACCTGTTGTTCGATGAATTACTTCATGGACATATGTGGAGCGAAGATGAATTGAAGGAAGTGATCGGGCATACCCCGCTGGAGGTGGTCGGCGGGATCATTCTCGGTCTGCTGGTCGCCATCGTACAATGGATGATCTGGCCCTGAAGAAAAAAACTCCGAAGTCGAAGCAACTTCGGAGTTTATCTTTATCGCTTCAATCTTCTCAATATCCCATTTGCGATCGTACTTAACTCAGGCACGCGTAAAATAAACAGGATGCCAAAATAGACCATTCCGCCCAGCGCCACACCAACAGGGGCAAGTATCCAGGGGTTGAGTCCAGCGCCAATATTCAGCCAGCCCCACAGCACAAGTGACATAAACGCCGCCGCCGCCAATGCAGGGATCGCCCCGCGCAGGATGTGCCGCCCTTCAATTCCGTTTAATCGTCTCCGCATCATCACGAATAACGCAATCGCTTCGAGCGCGGTTGCAAGCGAATTTGCCAATGCCAGCCCGCCCAACGGATACCAGCCAATGCTCGCAAAGTAGCGTGAAAGGGTAATGCTGAAAAAAACATTCAATCCCATTGCAATGACGCCGATGATGACGGGGGTCTTTGTATCCTGTTGGGCATAGAAGGCGCGGGTCAGCACTTCCATGATGGAGTGCCCCACCAACCCTGCCGCGAACCATAACAACGCCCAGGCGGTCATTGCGGCGATGGTGGCGTTGAACTCTCCGCGCTCGTACAGCATGGAAACGATCGGACGTCCGAGCAGCATCAGCCCGGCACTGGCTGGCACTGCCAGAAACAGGATCCCTCTCAGGGCGGAAGCAAGCGAAGCGCGCATGTCATCCAATTTACCGAGAGCGTGCTGTGCCGAAAATGTCGGCATGGCGGCAATCGCCACGGACTGGGCAATCGCGGCTTGTGCCATCACCATCAACGTGAATGCGTAGGCGAGGCTTTGAATACTGCCTTCCGCCATCCGCGACCCGAGATTGTTGTTGACCCAAAAATTCAATTGAACGATGGCAGCGCCAAAAACACGCGGTCCCATCAGTTGAAAAACTTTTACAACATGGGTATTTCCCAAACCAAGTGAAAATGAAAACTTGCCATTCAACTTAAGTAAAGATGGAACCTGCACCAACAGGAACAGTCCCGCACCGATCACCACACCCCACGCCAGCCCGTAGATTCCGATCCAACGCGAAAGCACAAGCACGCCAAAGATCTGCCCCAGTTGATACATGGCGGCGGTGATCTGCGGAATAAAAAATACCTGATGCGCATTGAGGATGCTCATCACCAATCCGCCGATGCCAAAGAGAACCGCCGAAACGGATTGAATGCGAAGCAGGTCCACGGTGAGCGCGAAGGCTTCGGGGTTGTTAGAAAGCCCTGGCGCAAGCAGGTAGCGCACGATCTGCGGCGCAAAGATCGAAGCAATCAAAGCCGCAACGCTGAGAATCAACGTAACAAGATTGATCAACGCCGATGCAAGTTTCCATGCAGAGGCGCGTTCTTCCTTCGCCAACAGCCCCGTGAACGTTGGTAAAAAAGCCGATCCGAGCGCGCCTGCCGCGATCAGCGTGAACAAAGTTTCGCTCACGCGGTTCGCTGAGAAGAAGGCATCCAATTCGAACGATGGAAAGGCTTGCGCTACAAGCACACTGCGGATCAAGCTGGCGATCTGCCCGAGCACGATGGCGAACATCACCGTCCCCGCGGCGCGCGCGATCTGGCGGTTTGCGGTTGTATCGGATTGAGACATGGGTGGCGCGATTATAATCCCATCGGAGAATCTCATGAAAAAGGTATTGACCTTATTGTTCGTGACCCTGACCTTCCTGACCGCGTGTAACGTTCCGACGGCTGCGCCTCAGACTCCGCCGGTATCGTATCCCGGCAGCGAAACGCCGCTCCCTCCGCTGACGGAGATTTCATTGCCCGCGGGCTATGGTGTGGATGGCGGCTGGTTTGCGTTGTATTTTACGGATCCGCTCAGTCCACTTGCCTCCCAGCAGACGGGCGGGATGGATGGTCCGCTTGTGGCGGCGATCGATTCTGCGCGTCTGACTGTGGATGTTGCGATCTATAGCCTGAGTTTGAACAGCGTCCGCAATGCGTTGATCCGCGCGCAAGACCGCGGCGTGCAGGTCCGCATGGTGATGGAAAGCGACAATATGGACCGTTCCGATCCACAGCGATTGAAGGATGAAGGCATCCCGATGTTGGGCGATCGCCGCGAAGGGTTGATGCACAACAAGTTCGTCATCATCGATGGGTACGAGGTCTGGACAGGTTCGGCGAACTTTACGGATTCGGGTGCGTATCTTGATAACAACCATTTCATCCGAATCCGCTCGGTGAAATTGGCGGAGAATTTCACCAAGGAATTCAACGAGATGTTTGTGGAAGACAAGTTCGGAGATGCGATCGTCCCTGAAACGCCGAACCCGAAGGTTACGATCGAGGGAACCGATATTGAAACGTATTTCTCGCCCGATGACGGCGTGCAAAACAGGGTGGTGGAATTGGTCAATGCGGCGCAGGAAAGCATCTATTTCATGGCGTTTTCCTTTACATCCGATCCGATCGGTGAGGCGGTCCGCGCCCGCGCGAGGAACGGGGTCACAGTAGCAGGGGTGTTGGATGACGAGCAGGTCAAATCAAATATCGGCACGGAGTTCGATCCGTTTCGTCAAGCCGGGCTGGATGTGTACCGCGATGGGAATGCCGGTCAGATGCATCATAAGGTCATCATCATCGACGAATCCATTGTGATTCTTGGTTCCTATAACTTCACCAACGCCGCCGAGGTCCGTAATGATGAGACCCTGCTGGTCATTTTTAACCGACAGATTGCCGCGCAATTCATTGAGGAGTTCAAGCGCGTGTATGCGCAGGCGAAGTGACCATATTGCGTTTTGATGCTGCGGAATTTCTCATTTTTCTCTCAGGAACCCCAGTAACCTTTTTATCTCTTGTACGACTATAGAGATGTAACCAATTCAAAAAGAGGTGAAAAATGAAAAAGAAATTCCTGTATGTAATGGTTTTTATCGCATTGATTGTCAGCGCCTGCGGCGGGAGCGCCAACCAGGGTGCGGGGATGTCGGAAAACGACGGTAAAGCACAAGCCTCCATGGTGGAGTTCACAGGCGTGATCGAAGCCATTGACGGCGATCAATGGACCATCAATGGACAGGTCCTTACCGTGGATGCGAACGCGCTGCAGAATGCTTCCTTTGTTGTCGGCGATACCATCAAGGTGCGGGCACAGGTTCAGGAAGATGGCTCTTTGGCTGTGACCCGTGTGGAGCGTCCCGGGGATGACAATGCCAACGACAATGGAAACGGCAATGCCAACAGCAATGACAATTCGAATTCAAACAGCAATGGCAACAGCAACGGGAATTCCAATAGCAATGGCAATTCCAATGGCAACAGCAATGGAAATACCAATGGCAATGACAATGACGACGATAACGATAACGATGATCGCGGTAATGACAATGACGACGGCAACGATAACGATGATCGCGGCAATGACAATGGCGACGATGATGACGATAACGACAACGACGATTAATTCCCGCCTTCGCTGCTGATATTCAACCGGGTCGTCTGGATGACCAAATCCAGACGACCCGCCTTTTCTACGCTCGTACTAAACGGACTTATCAATGCTGAAACGAATCCTCCTTTTTACGCTTTTATTCTTATTGTTTTTCGCGGGAATGGCAATCATTCAATTTTCCACGCCGGATATGCCGGACAACGATGGTTTCTATCACATCAAACTCGCCTGGTTGATGCGCACGGAGGGGTTGAAACCTGATTTCCCCTGGCTGCCGACGACCATCTTGAATCAGCGTGAATATTACGACCATCATTTTCTCTTTCATGTGGGGTTGATCCCGTTCACATTCGGCGACCTGCGCATTGGCGCGAAGTGGGCGGCTGTGGTCTTTTCAAGCCTGGCATTTTTGGCAGTGTGGTATTTATTCCATCGGCAGAAAATCCCCTTCGCGTGGCTGTGGGCGCTTGGTCTGCTGGGCATTTCAGAAGCTTTTCTGTACCGCATGTCCATTACCCGCACCCAATCCCTGTCACTGGCGGCGCTGGCGCTGGGTCTCACGTGGATGTTGGAGGGAAAATACAAACGACTTGCAGTTTTGTCCTTTTTCTATGTCTGGATGTACAACGCCTTTCCGCTCATGCTGGCGCTCGCCGGCTTGCACTTCGCGGCAGTGTTCCTGCTCGAACGCAGGCTGGACTTCCGCCCGATGCTCTGGGTTGGCGCGGGGCTTTTGCTCGGTGTGCTTATCAATCCCTATTTTCCAAATAATCTGATATTCACCTATCATCACTTGGTGCCCAAACTGCTCGACCCCACCTCCATCAGTGTCGGGAACGAATGGTATCCGTATAACACGGATCAATTGTTGAATAACTCCATGCTGGCGTTGATCGCGCTGGCGGCGGGCGCGCTGGCATTGGGGTTCAGCGGGCGAAAAATGGATGTGCGTACAGCGACCGCTTTTTTTGCCGCCTTATTATTTGCACTCATGTTGTTCAAGGCGCGCCGCTTTGTGGAATACTTCCCTCCATTTGCACTGATATTTTCCGCTTTTGCATGGGCTCCCTTGATGGATGTCCGCCAGCCTTCTTCTCAAGCGAACGGATGGAGAACGCTTCTACGTGCAAACTGGAACTTGATTCTGATCGGGATCCTTGTACTCGCCGGTATCGGAAAATCCATTCCCGCCGCCCGCGACCAGATCAGCGGTTCCAAACCGTATCATCTCTATGCGGGCGCTTCCGCCTGGCTGGAGCATAACACCCCGGCAGGCGAACGTATCTTCCAAACCGACTGGGATGACTTCCCCCGCCTGTTCTTTTACAACACACATAATACATATCTCGTTGGGCTGGACCCGACCTACATGCAGTTGTATGATGCCGACCTGTATGACGATTGGGTGGCGATCACGCGTGGGAACGTGGATCAACCCTCCCGTATGATCCTGACGCGCTTCTCCGCCCGTTACGTCCACACGGATCTGCTTCACACCCGGTTTCTCGAAAAAGCGGCTGAAGATCCCGGCATGCGCGAAGTCTATCGCGATGATCAGGCTGTGATCTTTGAGATCGTGACGCCCTGATCTATTCATGAAATGTTATACTTTTTGTATACTCCTGACTACAAAACGCGTGCCTGCACAATGTCAACGCCCGATGAACCGTTGGACCTGAAAAAACTTTCGCAGCTCGACCCTCAAATTGTCGGCGCGATCTATGACCGTTATTTTTCCGAAGTCTATCGTTATGTGCTGTACCGGGTTGGCGACCCGAAAACTGCGGAAGATATTGCCAGCGATGTTTTTGTGCGCCTGCTGGAAGCGGCGGAACGCGGACGATCCCCGGAAACGAATCTAAAAGGATGGTTGATCTCGACCGCTTCTCATGCGGTAATGGATCAATTCCGGAGGGAGTACCGCAAGCCCGAGGACATGCTTCCCGATTCACTACCGGACCTCGGAGCTGACCTTGCTTCCGAAGTGGATTCTCGCGAACAGTATCGCGCTATCCAAAGCGCCTATGAGAAGTTGACACCCGAACAACAGCATGTGCTCGCCCTGCGTTTCGGGCAGGGATATTCGCTTGAGGAAACCGCATCATTTATGAATAAGAACGTCAATGCGGTAAAGGCTCTCCAATTCCGCGCGCTTGCCGCACTTCAGCGCGAGATTGGCGAGGTGGAATTATGAGTGAACTACTTTACAATACACTGGAAATTTGCCTGAGGGAATTGGAGAATGGCGCGGATATCGAATCCGTGCTTGCGCGCCACCCGCAGATTGCCGATGAACTTCGCCCGATTCTGCATGCTTCCATGGCGGCTCGGGGCATGGCTGGAGCGGAACCATCTGCCGATGCGATCCGCCGCGGACGCGCCCGCCTGCTCCAACGCGCTGCCGAAATGCGCGAGTCGAAGGCTGCGCCACATAAACGCAAGACATCACTGTTGCCGCATCTTGTGATCTCATTTGCGCTGGTGATGATGTTTTTTGTGATCAGCGGCACGGGTTTGTTGAATGCATCCGCCGCCGCATTGCCGGGCGAACGTTTATATACCATCAAGCGCAGCGTGGAAAATGTGCGATTAATGCTTGCCCGCGATCCGGATGTCCGCGCGGCGTTGGAAACCCGCTTTTATTTGGAACGTTATACAGAAGTGACCGCACTGCTGGATGAGAATCGTGTTGCGGATGTGCAGTTTGCAGGCGTATTCACGCGGATCAATAATCGTGTGTATGTTGCAGGGATTCCACTCATTGTCATGGACGGGATGGCGGCGACAAACGATTTGACCAATGGTTCGGCAGTTTTGGTTGTGGGGCGCACGAACGCGGCTGGAGCAGTGGATGTGTTTTCTTTTGAATCCCTGCCGGCGGGAGTGGTTGTTCCACTCGGGAAGCCGATCATCGTGCAAGCGGGCGGGAAGTTGATCGATGACCTGAACAGACGTGAATTGCCTGCCGCGGATGATGAAGGTGTCAACGACAACGAAAACGAGAATGGGGATGCCAATTTGAACACCAATGGCAACCAGAATGCGAATGACAATTCGAATACGAATGATGATAATGATGGGGGCAACGACAATGACGACGATTACGATGACAACAATGATGATGACGACGATGGAGAAGATAACGACAGTGATGACTGAAAATCTGCGGGCACAGCCCGCAGATTTTATTTAATTTGCCTTTTGGAATAAAATGGAGTAAAGTTGTGCCCTAGCACGCACGTTCTATATTCAAAAGAAGTTGAGAGAGTCTTACATCAACCCTCTCATGAGAATGGATTGTCGATCGTCCAAGTTATCTTTGTTCATCTGTGGATAAAAAAACAGGAGGCATCATGGCTCACGAAAAATTCTATCTCGGACGTTTATTCAACGAAAAGACAGCCAAAGTCACAGGCGATGCATTGGAATACGATTCGGCAGACCTGACCACCCATGCCGTTGTCACCGGTATGACCGGTTCCGGCAAGACGGGTTTATGCGTTGCACTGCTTGAAGAAGCCGCTTTGCACGGCATCCCAGCCATTATCATCGATCCCAAAGGCGATCTGACCAACCTGCTCCTGCATTTCCCCGAACTGCTCCCGCAGGATTTCCAGCCGTGGATCGATCCCGAGGTCGTCCGCCGCGCAGATAAGACCATCGAACAAGCTGCGCAGGAAGCCTCGCTCGCATGGCGTAACGGCATCACCGAGTGGGGCATGGACCAGGCTCGCATCCTCGATCTCAAGAACGCGGTGCAATTTTCCATCTTTACTCCCGGCTCTGATTCGGGGATTCCTGTCAGTGTATTATCGTCGCTTGCGGCACCAGAATTGGACTGGGGGACCAACCGCGAGGTCCTGCGTGAACGGATCTCCAGTACCGTCACCGCTTTGTTGGGACTGGTCGGGATGAATAACATCGACCCGATCTCATCGCGGGAACACATCCTGCTTTCGAATATTTTCGAGGAACATTGGAGCAAGGGACAGGATGTCGAACTGACCGAACTCATCCTGCAAACACAAACGCCGCCCTTCGACAAACTCGGCGCGTTCCCTGTGGATACCTTCTTTCCGCCCAAAGATCGCATGACGTTGGCAATGTCACTCAATAACATTCTCGCTGCGCCCGCGTTCCAGTCGTGGCGCGAGGGACAGGCGCTCGACATTCAATCCCTGTTATTTACGCCGGACGGCAGACCGCGCCATAGCGTCTTCTATCTCGCGCACCTCGCCGACAGCGAGCGTATGTTCTTTGTCACCTTATTGCTCTCCGCTGTCGAAACCTGGATGCGCACTCAAAAAGGGACCACCACCTTGCGCGCGCTTCTTTACATGGATGAAATTTTTGGCTACCTGCCTCCCACTGCCAATCCGCCATCCAAACAACCTCTGCTCCGCATGTTGAAACAGGCGCGCGCCTTCGGTCTCGGCATTCTGCTTGCCACTCAAAACCCGGTTGACCTCGATTACAAAGCCCTCTCCAACACCGGCACCTGGTTTATCGGCAAACTACAAACCGAACGAGACAAGAATCGGTTATTGGATGGTCTCGAAAGTCTTGCGGGTGGTTTTTCCCGCGCCGAAATGGACAAACTCATTTCATCCATTGGCAAACGCGTATTTGTCATGAACAACGTTCATGAGAAAGCGCCGACCCTCTTCCAAACCCGCTGGGTGATGAATTTCCTTGCCGGACCGATCACCCGCGAGCAGTTACCGAAGCTCAATCAGCTTGCCGGCGCGATGGCAGCGCCTCAGCCCGCGCCCAAGCCTGCTCCTATTGCCCAAGCCGAATCCGCGCCGCCACCCTCGGTCGAAAACTTGCAAGCCGTTCCAGTGCCATCCGCAGAGATGGCATCCACCACAAATCGTTTGTCATCCGCCGTTGAAAGCACCTCGACCAAACCCCCGCTTCCCTCCGGTATTCGTGAATACTTCCTGCCCCAGAATTACAGCCTGCCGGAAGCCTTTAGTGCCGCAGGAAGACCACAGGCATTCGGCGCGACCATTCAAGGCCTTGTCTACCGTCCGACCCTGCTTGCCTCCGCTCAGGTCCGCATCCTTGACCGCAAACACGGCGTGGACACAGACATGACCCGCTCCGTCTTGGTAGATTCGCTGGACCGGCGCGGTATTGTCCGCTGGGATGATTATCCATATGCCGGTCCCTCGCTGGATCGTATCGAAACCATGCCTGCCGCATCTGCGCGCTTTGCAGGCATGGAAGCTCCGCTGAACGACTCAAAATTGATGAAAGCGCTCGAAAAGGATTTCAACGA
>CAYPHR010000043.1:10842-14509 GCA_964410375.1 uncultured Anaerolinea sp.
AGGCGCGCGCCAACACCGCCCTCAAAGTTTTTGCGGGACCAGACGTCAGCCCGGCTGAGTTCATGAAAGCCTGCTCCGATGCAGCCCGTGATGCACGGGATGCGGAGATCGCCAAGAAAACCGCCGTTATGGATCGTAAACTTAAATCGCTCGAAGACAAACTCATCCGCGAAGAGCGCGAACTACGCCAAGACCAGGAAGAACTGCGAAACCGCAACATTGAAACCGGCTTGAGCGGCGCCGAAACGCTGGCAGGCATGTTGGGCATCGGGCGCAAAAAGAGCCTCTCCACTTCCGTATCGAAATTCCGCATGGCGCAGAATGCCAAGGAGGAAGTGCGTGAATCGGAGGAAGCCATCGAGCGGTTCAAGAAGGAGATTTCCCAACTGATCCGCGAGCGCGAAGATATAGTACGCGAGATCAGCGATCGTTGGGGTCATGTGGTCAACAACGTGGATGAAGTTGTCATCAATCCCAAGAAGACCGATATTTATGTCAATCTCTTTGGCGTGGCATGGAAGCCGTTCTACGTCGTCGAAGCCGGCGGCGAGACCTTCGAACTGCCCGCTTTTGGCGCGGAGTAGCTGTCGTTGCGCGGAACGAAGTGACGAAGCAATCTCACCATCAAGGTGGGGATTGCTTCGGACAAGGGGCAAGAACGCCCTCGCAATGACATGATGCATGTAAGGTAGTGACGACTTCGTGTCGTCACTATGTTTTAAAGGACAAATTCCATGAGCATATTCGTTATTATTCTTGCTTTGGCGATTTGGGGCGTGGTGCATTCCGTTACGGCTTCCCACTTTTTCAAGGACATGATGCGCGGCATGGTCGGGGCGGGTGGAATGCGCTTGTATCGCCTCGGTTACAACGTGTTTTCAGTCCTCAGTTTTGCGCCGATCCTGTATCTGGCATGGATTCTGCCAAACCAGCCGCTGTATGACGTCCCTGCTCCATGGCGTTATGTGATGATGGGCGGGCAGGCGGTCTCTTTGCTCTTGCTGTTCGCCGCCTTCTTGCAGACGGATGCTCTGTCCTTCGTCGGGTTGAGGCAACTATTTGGGGCGGGGGAGCAGGCTGCGGGGCAATTGGTGACGCGGGGTTTGTATCGTGCGGTGCGTCATCCGCTGTATACGTTCAGCATGGCATTCTTATGGCTGAGTCCGTCCGTCTCGCAGAATTCATTTGCGTTATATCTTGGTATCACGTTGTATTTCGTCATTGGCGCATATTTCGAGGAGCGCAAACTCCTGCGTGATTTTGGCGACGCATATGCGGATTACAAGCGCAGAACGCCGATGCTGATTCCCGTGCGACTGCCCGCAAAAAAATAACACAATTAACATGTGCATAATTCTTGACACTTGCCCACAGGCGTGATAATCTTGCGCCCAGCGTGCCCGATTCGCCTTTGAAAGCGTGAAGGTGGACGGGCATAAAATTTTTTCCAGCAGGAGAAGTAAAAGATGTCTGAACGTATTGTTGGAATCGTCAAATGGTTCAATGCGACCAAAGGCTATGGCTTTATTGGGCGCGATGGTGGCGAGGATGTTTTCGTGCATTTTTCCGCCATTCAGACGGATGGCTACCGCAAGTTGGAAGCCGAACAGAAGGTGGAGTTTTCCATCGAAGAAGGTCCCAAGGGCTTGCAAGCTGCCAACGTGGTGCCGGTATCGTAAGACTCGTACGGTTTTGCGAAATGGACAGGGCTGTCGTGAGACAGCCCTGTTTTTTATTACATTCGTCACTATATTTGGGTCCAATTTTAGTACTACAATTTTTATGATATGTGTTTTTAACGCAAGATGTGAAGAGTGAGTACATTGTGAGTTTTCTGCGCATTTTCAAAAAAAGCGCCAAACGACGCGTGGCACTTGCACAGGGACAGGTCGTCCCTGATTCATCGCGGTGTGTGCAGTGCGGGATTTGCACCTATAACTGCCCGATCGAGATCGATGTCCGCGCGTATGCGTGGCGTGGCGAAGCGATTCACCGTAGCGAATGTCTCACTTGCGGTGAATGCGTGGCGCGTTGTCCGCGCGGGGTGCTGCGCTTCGAGCGCACCGATCTCTTTGCTGCGGGGGCGAAATGAGGCACGTCATCATCGGTACAGGCGTGGCGGCGCTTGCCGCTGTGGAATCCATTCGCAGCGTGGAAAGAGGCGCGGAAATCATTCTGCTCGGCGACGACCCGCACGGCTTCTATTCCCGCCCGGGGCTGGCATACTTCCTCAGCGGTGAGTTGACCGATAAAGCGCTCTTCCCCAAAACGCGCGAAGATTATCGAAGACTCGGATTTACCTACCGCAAAGCCCGCGTGACGAAAATCCTGCGTGATGAAACTTCGGTGCAATTGGAGGACGGTTCGCTTCTGACGTATGACAGGCTGTTGCTTGCAACTGGAGCATTTGCCACGCCTCTGGCTGTTCCCGGATCAACCCTGCAAGGTGTGGTGAAGCTCGATCACTTGAATGATGCGCGGAACATCCTCAAACTTGCCAAACGCGGGCGGGCGGCGGTGGTGGTAGGTGGCGGTATCACCGCGCTTGAACTCGCCGAAGGTTTGCTGGCGCGCGGCATGAACGTCCATTATTTATTGCGCGGCAACCACTACTGGAGCAACGTACTCGATGAACAGGAGTCGCGCATCATCGAAGCGCGTTTGCAGGAGGAAGGCATCACTCTGCACTTTCGTTCGGAATTGCAGGAAATCGTCGGGCGGTCGGGCAGGGTGAATTCCATCCGTCTGAAGAATGGAAAAATGCTCAAGTGTGACTTGCTCGCCTATGCCATCGGCATCCAGCCGCGAGCGGACTTGGCGCGTGAGGCTGGTTTGCAAGTGGATCGCGGCATTCTCACAGACGAATTCTTGCAGACAAATGACCCGAATATCTACGCGGCGGGTGACGTGGCGCAAGTCTATGACCGAATCAGCGGGCGTTCGGTTTTGGACAGCCTGTGGAACGCCGCCCGTGAACAAGGCTATGCGGCGGGTTTGAACATGGCGGGACAAAGCACACCCTACATTAAATCAATACCGTTCAATGTCACGCGGCTGGCGGGGCTGACTACCACCATAATCGGCGCGGTCGGGCATGGGCGGGATGACGATCTCGTCGGCATTGCGCGCGGGGACAGTGAAACCTGGCGCGAACTGCCGAATGCCATCATCGCCCAAAGCGGGTTCGACGTGAACCGCGTGCGGATTCTTGTCGGCGAGAAAAAATTGATTGGCGCGGTGGTGATGGGAGATCAAACGCTCTCCATCCCCCTGCAAAGAATCATCACCCAGCAAGTGGATATTTCTCCGATGCGCGACAGGCTGCTCGCCCATGATGCGAAATTATCCGATGTAATTGTGGATTTTTGGAGCAAATTGAAATCTTAAGAGAATAATGGGCTTCGTGCAATTGTAGGGCGGGTTTTCAACCCGCCATGTATCAAATAGCAATGGGGTGTCAGGCTGCAAGCCTGACCTACATTTGCTTGCGCAAGAAGCCAAATGAACCGGGAGGCAGGGCATGTTAAGAGGTTACACAGAACTCTGGCTGGCGTTTTTGACTTGTGTATTCATCACGGCTGGGTATGGGGCGGTGGTCGTATTGAACCAAGGGATACCCGCCGCCAGCGAGTTGTTCGGTCATACCATTGGCATCATCGGCTTTGTT
>CAYPHR010000044.1:0-10953 GCA_964410375.1 uncultured Anaerolinea sp.
TGGTGAGGCAGACATCTGCCTCACCACTCATATCTTTTAGCAAGGAGTCGGTTAATGAAAACGACACTGGGAGAACGGCTTACTGACTGGTCCATAAGCGGTTTTATGTGGGGGTTCCGCATCCTGATTGTCTTTATCGTTGTGGCAGGCACATTCCTAACCCTCAAAAGTGGAAAATACACTGGCGAGCAGTGGATCGACTTTATCGTCTTTGGAATATCACAGGGCAGCATTTATGCCCTGATCGCGCTTGGCTACACCATGGTGTACGGTATTTTGCGCATGATCAACTTTGCCCATGGCGAGATCTTCATGAGCGGGGCGTTCAGCGCCTATTTCCTTGCCACCTGGCTTAACACGATCGGCTTCGTAGACGCAAATCCCGTTCTTGGTCTTTTAATTCCAATATTATTTGCAATGTTCATGTCCGCCTGCATCGCCATGCTTGTGGAGCGTGTCGCCTACCGCCCGCTGCGCAATGCACCGCGCCTTGTACCGCTCATCAGCGCCATCGGCGCATCTTTTTTTCTGCAATATACCTTCCGCGGTTTTTTTGGACCCGGCGTATATGCCTATCCCCCCGTCAAAGCGCTGGAGGGTGAATGGGTCGTGTTCGGGGTGGGCATCCTGAAGGTACAAGTCATTGTGGCTGTTGCCGCCGCGCTCATCATGGCGCTTCTCTACATCATCGTCATGCGCACAAAACTTGGCAAAGCCATGCGCGCCGTCTCCGAAGATAAAGATACCGCCGCTTTGATGGGCATCGATGTGAACCGCATCATCGTCTCCACCTTTGCCATCGGCGCTGCCATGGCGGGAGCCGCAGGCGTGCTTTACGCGCTTATTTATCGCCAGGTTAATTTCTTCATGGGCTTTACTCCGGGCATCAAAGCCTTCACATCTGCGGTTCTCGGCGGCATCGGTAATATCCCCGGCGCCATGCTTGGCGGACTTGTGCTTGGCGTATTTGAATCCATCGGTCCGGCGCTCTTTCTCGACGGACTTGGCATCATCCGCCCCTACCAGCTCAAGGATGCCATTGCCTACACCATGCTTGTCATGATCCTATTATTCCGCCCCTCGGGTATTTTGGGTGAACGCCTGACGTCCAAGAAAGCCTAAAGGTGAATTCAATGAAAAAAGAAAACTTCATTTGGAGTTCCACCAAGATCGGACTGCTCGCAGGCGCAATCGCTGTCTTCCTGTGCCTGGTCGGCATGGTCGAAGTATTCAGCAAACGGGATGTCATCGAGAAAGTGCTCACGCTTGGGATGTTCCTTTTGCTCGCCACAAGCATCCTTGCCGGTTTTCTCGCCTCCCGCCGGACCTCGGAACTGCTCGATGGAAACAAAGCCTCGTCCAACCTGTTGGCGGGAGCGATTGCGGGATTAGCCATGGGTGCTGTTCTGGCATCCTTCGTACTCTTCTCCGACCAGGTCAATCTGCGTGCTGTATTCCTGAATGTCACACCAGCATTGATGCAATTGCTGACCTTCAATCAGGGAGTTGGCGGCGTGTGGCAGCTTCCGGTCTTGGGAGCAGTTTCCGGCTTGGCTGGAGGCGCATTCCTGCTCATCCCCCAAAACTTCCGCAAGCCCATTGTCCAGGCGTTGATGGTCATTATCTTTCTGGCGCTTTTCTCCAGCCTGTTCCGCATCATCATGATCAATCAGGGCGGCGGGATCGAAAGGACCGCGCGTACCATCTTCAGCCAGACCGGTTTAACCATTACTGGCGGTTTGATTTTCTTCTTCGGCACCATTCTTTTCTCTGTTTTGTGGTCCACCCAACGGGAAAGGGTGCAAAACTCCGTTGACAGGCTTCCCAAGAAGGGAAAAATCTCCCTGCGGGTTTTCAGCATTATTCTGCTCGCTTATGTTGTGATCATGCTTCCACAGGCGGCAGGACCTTTCATTGCGCAGGTCGTCGTCATCATCAGCCTGTATATCCTGATGGGGCTTGGGCTGAATATCGAGATCGGTTTTGCCGGTCTGCTCGACCTTGGCTTCGTGGCGTTCTACGCCATTGGCGCATATACCGTCGGCTTGCTGACCTCTTACGGTGAGTACGGCTTGCAGCATGTCTCCTTCTGGGTGGCAGTGCCAATCGCGGTGCTCGTCGCCATGCTGTTCGGAGGTATTCTCGGCGTCCCCGTGCTGGGGGTGCGCGGCGACTATCTTGCGATTGCCACGCTCGGTTTCGGTGAGATCGTACGCCTGCTGGCTGGCTCAGATTTTATGGCAAGATGGCTTGGCGGTCCACGCGGTATTATCGGCATCCAAAAACCATGTATCGGCACGCTCGGCGAATTCGTCGCTGTGGATGTTCCACGAGTCTGTAACGGCATCGAGCTTGGAAAACCACAGGATATTTATTACATTGCGATCGCCAGCGCCTTATTGATCGCGTTCTTCTCCTATCGTTTGCGTGAATCCCGCCTCGGGCGCGCGTGGATGGCGATCCGTGAAGATGAAGATGTGGCGGAAGCGCTCGGCATCAAGTTGGTGCAAGCCAAACTGCTCGCCTACATGCTCGGTGCGGCGTTTGCCGGTCTGGGCGGCGCGATCTTCGCAACATTGGTCGGTTCCATTTTTGCGTCCAGTATGCAGTTGATCGTTTCGATCAATGTGGTTGCCTTGATCATCGTGGGAGGCATGGGCAGCATCCCGGGCGTTATCGTCGGCGCGATCGCATTGATCGGTTTGCCTGAACTCCTGCGCGAGGTCTCCGAGTTTCGCTTCCTGTTGTACGGCGTAGCCTTGATCGCGGTCATGCTCGCCAAACCGGAGGGACTGTGGCCCTCGCAGACCGTTGCACGCGAACTACATCATGACGACCAACCCGCGCCGGAAACCGGTTCGTAAGGATCCACATCCATGACACCCATACTGACAGCCAAAAAAGTAACCAAACGGTTCGGCGGTCTTGTCGCCGTAAACTCGGTGGATTTCGAAATTCCAGAAAAATCCATCGTCAGCATCATCGGACCGAACGGTGCAGGCAAGACCACTTTCTTCAACTGTATCACCGGCTTCAACAAAGCGGATGAGGGTACGATCACCTTCGAAGGCAACGAGATCCAGAGCCTTCGCCCGGATCAGATCACCCGCTTTGGAATTTCGCGTACCTACCAGAACATACGTCTGTTTGCCGGCATGACCGCGCTGGAAAATATCCTGGTCGGACAGCATAAATTCCTGCATTCTTCATGGATCAGCGCCATCCTGCGTACCAAAGGCATGATCGAAGAAGAGAAGAACGCCCTCGCTGAAGCCAAAAAACTGCTCAATTTTGTAGATTTGAAAGGCAAGGGCGACCAGCTCGCCCGTAATCTTGCCTACGGCGAACAACGCCGCCTCGAGATCGCCCGGGCGCTTGCTACACGTCCGAAACTGCTCCTGCTGGACGAACCCAGTGCGGGCATGAATCCGCGCGAAACGGAAGACCTGACCGCCTTTATCCGCCGCCTGCGCGATGAACTGGGGATCGCCATCCTGCTCATCGAGCATCACATGCGGGTGGTGATGGGAATTTCCGAACAGATCACCGTGCTGGATTACGGCGAAAAGATCGCCGAGGGCACGCCAAAAGAGATCCAGTCCAACCAGCGCGTGATCGAAGCCTATCTTGGACGCGGTGCAGCCACCGAAGGCATGGAAGGTGCGCATGAGCGGTTCAACAAGAAAAAATCCATGAAACAGTAGGTCGAGATGTCCATATTAAACATAAACAACGTTCATACCTACTACGGCAATATCCATGCCTTGAAGGGCATCACCTTGAATGTCGAACAGGGTGAAATTCTCACGCTCATCGGCGGTAACGGCGCAGGAAAAACCACCACCCTGCGCACCATCTGCGGGCTGCTTCAGCCGCGCGAAGGAGATGTGCTCTTCAACGGTGAAAATCTCAACAAGTACAAGGCGCATGAAGTCGTCTACAAGGGCATCTCCATGGTTCCCGAGGGACGCGGCATCTTCACCCGCCTCACCATCACCGAAAATCTGGAAATGGGCGCCTACAGCCGCAACAGTGTGCAGGAAATGAGAGAAGATATGGAACGCGTCTTCACCCTCTTCCCGCGCCTTAAGGAACGCCGCAATCAGGTGGCTGGCACGCTCTCCGGCGGCGAACAGCAGATGCTTGCCACCGGACGCGCCTTGATGACCCGCCCCACCGTCCTGCTCATGGACGAACCATCGATGGGTCTCGCGCCTGTGCTCGTTGAATTGATCTTCGACACCATTCAGCAGATCAACAAACAGGGCGTCACTGTCCTGCTCGTGGAACAGAACGCCCATATGGCACTCTCTATCGCCCATCGCGGATACGTCCTGCAAACAGGTGAGATCGTGCTCAGCGACACGGCGGAGAACCTCAAGAACGACCCGACCGTGCAAAAAGCCTACCTGGGCATCGAGTAACCGCAATTGCAGCACACGCAAACGCAGAGGTACAATCATGTCCTCTGCGTTTTTGTTACATCCATCAGACCTGACAGGTGTTCGGAAACCTGTCAGGTCTTGCAAAAGGAGTCACCATGCTGATACTCAACGCACAGGACATCCGCAAAGCGCTGCCGATGCGCGACGTGATCGAAGCCATGAAACAGGCATACGCCTCCCTCTCCGACGGGCAGGCTGAAGTCCCGTTGCGGACGCGTTTGCCAATCCCGGACCATGACGCGCTCGCCATATTCATGCCTGCCTACGTTCATACTACCGAAGCGAACGCGCTCGCCGTCAAAATCGTCAACATCTTCCCAAACAACCCCGCCCACGGACTGCCCTACATCCAAGCCGCCGTGCTCGCGTTCGATGCCGCCTCAGGGAAGACTTCCGCCATACTCGAAGGCAGCACGCTCACAGCCATCCGCACGGGGGCGGGCAGCGGCGCGGCAATTGACTTGCTCGCCCGCAAGGACAGCAAAGTAGTCGCCATCTTCGGCGCCGGCGCGCAGGGGCGCACCCAACTCGAAGCCGCATGTTCAGTTCGCAGGGTGGAAAAGGCTTGGGTGTTTGATTCAGACCCAAAGCGGGCTGAAGCGTTCGTCAAAGACATGGCTGGACAGGGCGCGATTCCTTCCACGCTCGAGCCTGCTTCCACGGCCCAAGCCGCCGTCAAAGACGCGGACATCATCTGCACCGCGACCACCTCCACCTCCCCCGTCTTCGCGGATGCCGACCTCAAGCCCGGCGTTCACATCTCCGCCATCGGATCGTACACGCCAGAGATGGTGGAAGTGCCCGAGGAGACCATCGTCCGCGCCAGCGTCTTCGTGGATTCGCGCTCCGCTGTCCTTGCCGAAGCGGGCGACTTGATCCAGCCGATGCAAAAAGGATTGATCACCGAGGCGCACGTCCGCGCGGAGTTGGGCGAGATCGTGCTCGGCAGAAAAGCAGGCAGGAGTTCTGAAAGTGAAATCACCTATTTCAAATCCGTCGGCGTTGCCGTGCAGGATGCCATCGCCGCGCAACTGGCATTAAAGAATGCCAAAGCAATGGGATTGGGGCAGGAAATACAATTCTAACGAGCAAGGGCGACCCTACAGGGCAGATCAAGGGCTTCTGACCGTGTTGGGCGGGTCGCCCCTACAATTCACGAAGAGGAACAGACACCATGAGTTTACCAACCACAGCAGACATCGTCATCATCGGCGGGGGTGTGATGGGGGCAAGCGCCGCGTATCACCTTGCAAAGCGCGGAGCAAAGAACATCGTCCTGCTGGAAAAGGAAGAATTTTTTGGAACAGGCGCAACAGGCAGATGTGCGGGCGGGGTGCGTTATCAATTCTCGACCGAGATCAACGTGAAACTTTCGCAGGAAAGCCTGCCGATGATCGAACATTTCAAAGAGGAAACGGGGCAGGATGTGAGCTACGTCCAATGCGGATATTTGCTCATCGCGACGAACGAAAAAGACGCCGCCACCTTCAAGCACAACGTGGAACTGCAAAACCGCCTCGGCGTGCCGACCCAACTGCTCAGCGGAGATGACGTCCGCGCGCGGCTGCCACAGATGAAATTCGACGACGCCATTGCAGGCACGTTCAACCAGAAGGACGGCATCGTTGACCCGAATGGCGTGGTGATGGGATACGTCAGCGCGGCGCAGAAGATGGGCGTGCAGGCGGTCACGGACGCCGAAGTGACGGGAATCACTGTCAGCGGCGGGGATGTTCGGGCTGTGCAAACAAGCCTGGGCGAAGTCCAGACGCGGACGATCCTGAATGCGGCTGGTCCGTGGGCGGGATTGATCGGTCAAATGGCGGGCGTATCGCTTCCTATCGTCCCGCTCCGCAGGCAGATGTTCACCACCAATCCCCTGCCCGAAGTCCCCGCGGATTTTCCGTTCGTGATCGATTTTGCCAAGTCGTTGTATTTCCACCGCGAAGGCGAAGGCTTGCTGATCGGCATGAGCAACCAGAATGAAAAACCCGGTTTCGACCAAAATGTGGACGAAGATTTTGAGTTGGTGAATCTGGAAGCAGCGATCGAGCGG
The DNA here is from genome assembly GCA_964410375.1 of uncultured Anaerolinea sp. GTDB lineage: Bacteria > Chloroflexota > Anaerolineae > Anaerolineales > Villigracilaceae > Villigracilis. The sequence continues at coordinate 6,502 of CAYPHR010000044.1, forward strand.
ATGCCGCTCGTGGAAAAAGCCAGCCGCGCGTCGCATTGGGCAGGCTTGTACGAAGTGACGCCCGACGCACACCCGATCTACGGCGGCACGGACGTGAAAGGCTTCACAGTTTGTACGGGCTTTTCGGGGCACGGCTTCATGCACGGACCCGTTTCGGGCAAGCTGATGAGCGAATATATCTTGGATGGAAGTTACTCCACGCTGGATGTTTCGATGCTCGACCTCAAGCGCTTTGAAGAAGGACGTTTGATAAAAGAGTACAATGTGGTGTAACCCTCACAAGCGTAGTCACGTTTTTAGCGCGACTGTCACGTTATAAACGTGACCTACAAATTGGAATTTATGACCTCAGCAGAAATCATCACCATCGGCACGGAAATATTACTCGGCGAGATCGTGGACACGAACACGCGCCACATCGCACGCACTTTACGCGGCTTGGGCGTGGATTTGTACCGCACGATCACCATCGGGGACAACGTCGAACGCATCGCGGAATCGATCCGTAATTCGATGGCGCGCGCCGACATTGTCATCACCACGGGCGGGCTGGGTCCCACTGTGGACGATCCCACCCGCGAAGCGGTCGCCAACGCGCTTGGCGTCGAAACCGAATTCCGCGAAGATTTGTGGCAGCAGGTGGTGGAAACGATCTCAAGATACGGACGCAAGCCGTCTGAAAACCAAAAGCGGCAGGCGTTCGTTCCACAGGGCGCCATCGGCGTAAAAAATCCTGTCGGCACCGCGCCGTGTTTTATCGTCGAAACATCACGTAACGCGATCATTTCCCTGCCCGGCGTTCCCAATGAAATGGAACACGTCCTGCACGAGTCCATCATCCCGTATCTGCAACAACGCTTCAATCTCGACCAAATTCTAAAAGTCCGCATCCTTCATTGCGCGGGACTCGGCGAAGGCATGATCGACGAAAAGATCGCCGATCTCGAAAGGCTCAGCAATCCCACGGTCGGTCTCGCGGCGCACACAGGCGTGGTGGACGTCCGTATTGCGGCGAAGGCAAAGACCGAAGCCGATGCCGACGCGATGATCGCGCAGGTCGAGGCGCAGGTCCGCGAGCGGCTTGGCAATCACATCTTTGGCGTGGACGATGATCGGCTGGAAAAAGTCACTTTGGATGCAGTGGCAAGACGGGGATTAAGTCTCGCGGCGATTGAATCGGGATTGGATGGTCTGCTCGCGCGAAAGATTCCCCACACCGCTTCGATACCCAATCTGACGCCTGATTCGCTTCGAGAAGCCTTGCGCACCGCCCGAGCTGAATCCCACGCGGACGTGGCGCTCGGTGTTGCCGTCTTCATGGACGAACGCGCCGCCGAAATGACGATGATTACGCCGAAGGGCGAAAAGTCACACCGCATCACCTACGGTGGACCGCCCAAAAGCCTGCCGCGCTGGAGCGTGAACCTCGCCCTCAACTGGCTGCGGACAACGATGGAGGAAATGGACTAATGTCCGCCCCACGCCGCCCCAAGAAGGAGAATCCCTGGGTCATCCTTGCATGGACGTTGAACATTGCCGGCTTGGGCGGACTCGCGGTGATTCTGGTTGCCTATTGGGCGTTACAGCCTGTCTTTGCCGCGCCGCAAGAGGGCGCAGATACCAACCCACTGCCCATGACCATGCCGCCCACCTTCACACAGGATCCCTTCTCTGCGTTCCTGCCGACCATCACGCCAAATCCGCGCGCCACATTGATCGTGGCACAAACCCCGACACCCTTTGTCATTAAGAATTTGGGAACTGGCACCGCTCGGGTCACTGTTATTGGTTATTCCGTGTCGGGCAGACCGATCGAAGTGTATACATTTGGCAACGGTGAACGACAGAAGATGATCGTGGCGGGCATCCATGGCGGCTATGAATGGAACACGATCGCGCTGGCAGATGAACTTATTCAGCATATTTTCGATAATCCCGACATCATCCCCAGCGACGTGACGCTGTTCATCTTACGCAACCTCAACCCCGATGGGGATGCCCGCGCCCACAATGTGGATGGGCGCGTAAACGATCACGGCGTGGACTTGAACCGCAACTTCCCCACCAACTGGGCTGCCACCTGGGACCGCGATGGCTGCTGGAACTACCGTCCCACCACGGGCGGCGCGAGACCTGGGTCCGAACCGGAGACGCGCGCCCTGATGTACTTCCTGCAAAGCCAAAGAGTGGAGACACTTATCAGTTATCATAGCGCTGCACTGGGAGTCTTCCCAGGCGGCGAACCGTGGGAGGAAAATTCGATAGAATTCGCCCAGGCGCTCGCCAAAGTGACCGGCTACCGTTTTCCGCCCATCGATACGGGCTGTATTTATACCGGCACACTTGCCGATTATGCTGTTGAAATGGGCGCAACAGCTGTAGACATGGAATTATCCACGCATCGATACACGGACTTCGAACAAAACTTGAAGGCATTGGAAGTTTTGCTGAACTGGAGAAAATAAGGAGACTGAATGACACAAAAAGCAGACACACTCTTTGTCAATGCTATCGTGCTGACAATGGACGAGCAATTAAACCAATATGATCCCGGCGCGGTCGCTGTCAAGGGCGACTCGATCATCGCCGTTGGAAATGAAGCAGATCTCAAGAAGGAATATTCCGCCGGTGAAGTCATCGACTGCGGCGGAAAAGTGCTCATGCCAGGGCTGGTCAACGCGCACACCCACGTCCCCATGACCCTCCTGCGCGGTCTCGCGGACGACCTGCGCCTCGACGTATGGTTGATGGGCTACATGCTGCCTGTGGAACGCGAGTTCGTTTCACCGGAATTCGTGCGCCTCGGCACGCTCATCGCCTGCGCAGAACAGATCCGCAGCGGCGTGACAACCTTCAACGACATGTATTTCTTCGAAGACGACATCGCACAAGCCACCGCCGAGGCGGGCATGCGCGCTGTGTGCGGGCAATCCATCATGAAATATCCCGCGCCGGACGCGGCGGCATACGAAGATTCGATTGCGTACGCGCGCGAATTCATCAAAAAATGGAAGGGGCATCCGCTCATCGTCCCCGCCATTGCGCCGCACGCGCCGTACTCCACCACGCCCGAGATCCTGCGCACCTGCGCCGATATTGCCAAAGAGAACGACGTCCCGCTGCACATCCACATTTCCGAAACCGCGTTCGAAGTGGAAACCATGCGCAACGAACAGGGCATGCCCGTTGTGCCATATGTGAAAAAGCAGGGCATCTTCGAAGCCAAGGTCATCGCTGCGCACTGCGTCCACATCGACGTGGGCGAGATGCGCACCATGCACCACGCGAACGCGGGCATTTCACACAACCCATCGTCCAACCTCAAACTCGCTTCAGGGTTCGCGCCTGTGACAAAGATGCTCGAAAACGGATTGAACGTCGGCATCGGCACGGATGGACCCGCCTCGAACAATGACCTCGATATGTTCGAAGAAGTCCGCCTCGCCTCGTTCGTCGCCAAGGCTGCCTCCAACGACCCGACCGTCCTCCCCGCTGCAACCGCCCTCGTGATGGCTACCCGCATGGGAGCGCAGGCGCTTCACATCGGACATTTGACCGGATCGCTGGAACCGGGCAAACGCGCCGACCTGATCTTGGTGGACACCTCCCCCCTGCACAACTCTCCGCGCTTCAAACGGGATCCGTTGAATGCCTACGCCCAATTGGTCTTTGCTTCCAAATCCACTGATGTAACGGATGTGATGGTCAATGGGAAGTGGTTGATGCGCGACCATGAACTGCTTACGCTGGATGAAGCGGAACTCCTCCAACAAGCGCGTGAACTGGCGAAAAAGATCGATGCTTTCTTGATCGCACGCGAACAGTCTGTGTTGTCCAAGCTGATCGCGCTGGGCGGCTCGATGGAGCAGGAGTCGTTCGAGGTGCAGGTCAAGGTCAAAGTAACAGAACCAGACATCATCGTCCAGAATATGAAGCGACCGGAGATCGAGGTCACAGCATACAAACACTACCAACAATATGACAATTACTTCCTCTTCGACGATCCAGCGCAGGGACGCCTGCGTTTCCGCGAAGACAATCTCATCAACGCGAAGGGCGAGGTGGAAAATGTGCGCTCACGCCTGACCCTGCTCGGACAAAAACGCGAGGATGAAATGGAGCATGATGTGGCGCTCTCGCGCAGCCGCTTCCTTGCGCCTGCCACTCACACCCTGCGCTTTTATCGCGAATACTTCAAGCCTGCGCGCGAGGTTTCCGTCGAAAAGGATCGTCTGCGCTGGCATATCCGCTACAAGGATACGGAGTTCTTCGTGAACATCGACGAGGTGAAAGAGCCGCAGATGGGGCATTTCCTTGAGATCAAGAGCCGCACGTGGAGCCGCAAGGACGCCGATCACAAAGCGAAACTCACCGCCGAGTTGCTGTCCATGCTCGGCGCGGCAGATGCCGAAACCGAGACGCAGGATCTGATCGAGGTGTTGACTGCGAATT
>CAYPHR010000044.1:11053-14285 GCA_964410375.1 uncultured Anaerolinea sp.
CATCGCAATGACAGGAAAATATGATGGAAACTTTACGAAAAAGTATCGCCGCATTTTGCGCGATAGCGTTCATCTTTACCGCTGTTGCATCGCTGTTTCTCTTTAACTTTGACCAGAGAGCCTTTACCCCTGAAACGTACCAGCGCGCCTTTGCGCGCGGGGATTTTTATAACAAACTGCCTGCCGTGATGGCAGATGCGATCACGTCCTCCGGTGCGGACCAGAGCGGATTTCCGCTCGTGATGCAGGGCATGGGCAGGGATGCGTGGGAGTCTTTTTTCCGCGCTTTGCTGCCAGCGGAGGTACTGCGGACGATGGGCGACGATGTGTTGAATTCGACTTTCGCCTATTTCAACCAGGAAACGGATACTGTTCTACTTAATCTCTCGCCGCTGAAGGCGAGTCTGGCAAGCGAGACCGGCGTGCAGGCTGTGATGTCACTGCTCGGCACGCTCCCCGCCTGTGACTTGTTCCAGATCGGGCAGATGACGCTCAATTTGTTTTCGGGCGGGCAGATCGAGTTGTGCAATCCGCCCGCCGACCTGCATCCATTGATCGCGCCCATCATTCAGGGACAATTGCAGTTCACCGCGGCGGTGCTCCCGAATCAAGTGGTTATCGTCAGCGCGCCGCCGCAGAACGATCCGCGTCAGCGCTTGGAAACGGCGCGGCTGTTCATGCGGATCAGTCCGTTGTTGCCGCTGTCACTTTTGCTGGGGATTCTGATCTTCGGCGTGCGTTCATTGCGGGGCTGGCTGAACTGGTGGGGAATTCCGCTGGCACTCACGGGCGGGATCGCATTCATTATGGCGCTTCTCGGCGGACCGGTCTTCGGCGAAATCTTTCAACGCATTTTGCTGATGCAAATGCCGAATTTTCTGCCTGCCATCCTTTCGGATTACGCGGGCGACCTCGCCGCGGCAATGGTGCAGACGCTGCTCAGCCCGGTCATGTGGCAGGGATTGGCGTTGACATTCCTTGGGGCGGGCATGGCGGGGGCGGGGTATTTGGTGAAGAGATAAGATTACAGATACTATTACTCTAATCCCACCTGATTATTCTTAACCAAGTTTATCCATATTTCTCATGTATTCTAGATCGTCCATAAGTATGGATATTTCCTCAAAAAATTTTTCGCTCTTAATTTCCTGTGCCAATGAAAATGCTTGTAGATAATATTTTTCGGCTTCATCGAATTCAAGTTTCACTTTTTTTAGTGTGCCAAGGTTTGCCAGAATAAGAAAACGTATATCTTTGTCGTCTGTTTGTTTCGCCAATGCGTTTGCCTGCAGAAAATAGGTCAATGCAAGGTCATATTCTCCAGTATATGCATAAATATTCCCCAACTCCAATAGGGCTTTTGTCTCATCAAATTCTGATCCAGACTCAATAGCCAAATTGAGATGGTTCTTTCCCATCGAAATAAGTTCCATCTTTTGTATATCTATCTGTCTTCTTTTGGCTTCAAATTTGGCAGATTCCTTTGCAACAAACATAAATATTTCAAGCATGGATAACCTCTCTACTACGGACAGGCATTCGCGATCTGTTCTTCGAGCGTGACGGCGAAGACATGATAGCCGGAGCCGTCACAGGCGGCGCGGAAATAGTAGTACGGAGATGACTGGGGAAACGCAACCGCCTGTAAGGCTTCGATGCCGGGGTTGGAGATGGGGGCGGGCGGCAGTCCGCCAATTTGATAAGTATTGAATGGCGAATTGATTTGCAGGTCGTGCAAAAAGAGCGGACTTTTCCACCAGGAATTTGTATCTGGCTGATAGCCAAGGGCGTATTGGACGGTCGGGTCGGCGTCGAGTTTCATGCCGATGGCAAGGCGGTTTAGGTAGACCGAGGCGACGAGGGACGCTTCTTCCTTGCGGATGGCTTCGCGCTCAACGATGGAGGCGAGGATGACGGCTTGATGGAAGGTCAAGCCTTGATTTGCAAAGCCTGCCTGCAACTCAGCGGTGATGCGCTGGGCGAAGTTACGCGCAATGATGTCGAGCAATTGATCCACGCTGGTTTCACGCGGAATGGTGTAGGTGTCGGGGAAGAAGAAGCCTTCCATGCTGGCTGGGGAGAACGGCGCAAGCACGGCAGGCGGCGTCCCTGCGGCGGCGAAAAATGCCTGGGGATCAATGGACAAGCCCGAGGTCGGGAGCGAGGCGGCGATCTCTTCCATCCGCCAACCGGGCAGGATCACGAGCGAGGCATCCGATGGGGAGAATTTTTGCAATGCTTGGGCGATCTCGATGATGGACTGGGCTGGGCTGAGGCGGAAGTCGCCGGCTTGAATGGTGAGGTCGATGCCTGTATACACTACGTAATCGAAAAACACATCGGCGTCGGTGATGAAGCCGAGACCTTCGAGGCGGCTGGAGATGGAGAGCACGGACTCGCCCGGCTCGATACGGAAGCGCGCTTCGACACCGTTCGAATCGCGCGGGCGTGTTAACATCTCGCTGTGCATGAGCAGGCGCGCGGAATATTCAATACGATTGGAAACGGAAAGATGATCCGCGGGCGGACCGTAGAGCATCGATGCCTGCGCGGGGATGTAGTAGATCAACGCGAAGATGCAGGCAAGTGCGAGTGTGATCAGGAAAATAAAAGCGAAGAAGATTTTATAACGACGCATGGCAATTTATGATGTACGCTTGGCTTCAAGGTAAGACTGCAATATTACCACCGCAGCGAACTCGTCCTGGTGACCGGCGCGTTTTTTTCGTGAGACGCCGAGTTCGATGCGGGCGGCACGGGCGATCTGTGTGCTGTGTGATTCGTCCCACATTTCGATGGGGATGTCGGTCTGGCTGCGGAGTTCGTCGGCGAAGCGACCCGCGCGCCTGCCTGCGGGATTTGGGTTGCCATCTTCGTCGTAGGATTGACCGACGACGATCAAGCCGACTTCGTTCTGCGCGGCGATGTCCGCGACCTGTGCGGCATCGATGACACGCGAAAGGTGTTTGATGACTTTCAAGGGGCTGGCGATGGTGGCGGTCGGGTCGCTGAGGGCAAGCCCGATGCGCTTTTCGCCGTGGTCAACTGCGAGGATTCTCATGGGATGGTCGGGTAGTCAATTGGTCGAATAGTCGCGTAGTCTGTGTTCATTCTACTGTTATCGAAAGATTGAAAGGAATCAGCGGCAGCCACTTCCACCATGAGGGGGTGATGACGATCTGCGGTTCTTCGCGCAGGGGAAAGGCGTTCATCAATGCAGACTTTGCTTCGG
>CAYPHR010000045.1:0-14248 GCA_964410375.1 uncultured Anaerolinea sp.
ATGTGTCATTAAAAGATCACGGATTAAGTAAGCCGATCGCGTTGGTTCTGGGAAATGAGGCAAAAGGCATGAGCGTTGCGTTGAAAAACATGTGCGACCTAATCATCAGCATCCCCCTATCTGGCGCTGTCAATTCCCTGAATGTTGCCTGCGCCGGCTCGATCCTAATGTGGGACGTGTATAAGAACAGCAGCGTCATATAAGCTGATGGATAAGTAACCTTTCGTGATTCCGATATAATCGGGGCTATGCAAAAGCATCATACATTCACAGGGTTGATTGCAGGTCTTACCGCCGCCTCGATCTGGGGCGGCATGTACGTTGTCAGCAAAGTCGTATTGGAAGTCATTCCGCCGTTCTCGCTGTTGACGCTGCGCCTTGTGTTGGGCGCGCTGGCGCTGGGACTGGTCATTTATATCCGCAACAGGCGGGCGGGTACGAAACTTGCCATTACAAAGGATTTCTTCTGGCAAAGTTTCCTCGTGGGGTTTGTCGGCTACGGGATTTCGCTTGGCTTCCAGTTCGTCGGCACAAAATTATCGACCGCATCGAACGGGGCGCTGGTCACCTCCGCCACACCGGCATTCGTCCTGTTGTTCGCGCCCTTTCTGCTGGGCGAACGCGCCACCGCACAGCGCATTATCGCGCTGGTCGTATCCACGCTGGGCGTAGCCGCCGTCATCGACCCGCGCAACGCGGAACTCTCTCCGTCCCTGTTTTGGGGCAATATGAGCCTGCTGGCGGCGGCGCTGACCTGGGCGCTGTACTCCGTGTTGGTACGCAAGGTCTCCAAATCCGCAGACTTATTGCTCTCCAGCGCAATCATGTTCCTGGGCGGCATGCCTTCGAGCATCCTGTTCAGCGTTTGGGAGATCAACACGCAAGGCATCGGCACGATCACATGGGGAGTCATTGGCGGGATCCTGTTTCTGGGGATCGTCTCCACCGCCATCGCGATGTTCCTGTGGAATTACGCCTTTGCGGAATTGCCCGCCGCCGTCGCTTCATTGACGTTCTTTGCCCAGCCGGTGGTCGGCACACTGCTCGGATGGTTCTTCCTCGCCGAGACCATTACCCCTCTGTTCATTCTCGGCGGCGTGTTGATCAGCATCGGCATTTTGATCGCCACGAGGGAGTGAAAAATTCAAGTCGCAGTATCAAGCCTCAGTTAAAACATGAAGCGGATGCAATTATCGAGGAAACTGCATCCGCTTGATTTAAAAGTCCAGCCGTTAATTATTCACATTTTTCTCTGCCAGTTTGCGCGCCAAGTTCACGCTTGCTTCGCTTCCGACCGTATGAAGCAGCGCCATATTCGGCGGGCGCTGTTCGCCGATGGGATACCCACAGATCAGCACAACCTGCTGTCCCGAACGAATGCCGGATTTCAAAAGCGCGGCATCCACATCCGAGATCATATCGTCCATTGTGTTTGCGTATTTTGCAAGATGCGGCTCAACCCCCCACAGGAACGCAAGTTGATTGAAGGTTGAGCTTTCCGGGGTAAATGCAAGGATCTGCTTCGACGGACGCGCCTTGGACATCAGCCATGCGGAACGTCCCTGCATGGTGAAGACAGCCACCGCGCGTACATCGGGATCCCTTGCCAGCGCGTTCGCCGCGCGCGCCATGGATGCCGCATCACTCACGCCCAAACCTGCCCTGCCATCCTGACGGCTTCCCCACTCTGCAAAATGGGACTCCGCCTCCAGCACGATGCGCGACATCATTGCCACTGCCTCGCTGGGGTAATCGCCCGAAGCGGTTTCCGCAGAGAGCATGACCGCATCCGTGCCGTCAAAGACAGCATTTGCAACGTCCGACGCCTCGGCGCGCGTGGGGATCGGATTCTGGATCATCGACTCCAGCATTTGCGTGGCGGTAATGACCAGTTTTGCGCGCGCGTTGGCGGCATGGATGATGGTCTTTTGCAGGGCTGGCACACGCTCAGGCGGAAGTTCCACGCCGAGATCGCCGCGCGCCACCATCACACCGTCCACAATATCCAGAATGGCTTCCAATTCATTCATGGCTTCCGGTTTTTCCAATTTGGCGATCAGCAGAGGCGCACGCCTGCCGCTGGAGAATTCATCAATTGCGGCACGCACCGCCTTGACATCTTCTGCGCTGCGGACAAAGGAAATCGCGACAGCGTCCACGCCTTGGGAAATACCAAAGGCAAGGTCGGCTCTGTCCTTTTCGGTGAAACCTGCGATCCGCAACTTGACGCCGGGCAGGTTGATGCCCTTGTGCGAGGAAAGCGTTCCGCCCACCAGCACCTTGGCGTGGACTACGCGTCCCTTCGCAGACACGACCTCCAACGCAAGGCGACCGTCATCGAGCAGGAGGCGGTCACCCGCCTGAACGGATTCGAACAATTCGCGGAAGTCCACAGGCAGGAGCTGGCAAGCCGTCTGCGGCGGGTCATCCTGTGCGGCATACAAACAGACTTCCTCCCCGCTGGAGAGCTGAAGCGATGCCGCCAGTTTCCCCACGCGGATCTTCGGTCCCTGCAGATCCTGCAAAATACCGATGGGAAGATTGAGTTTCTTTGCCACCGCCCGAATCCTGGCTACGCGCAACTCATGCTGGTCATGTGTGCCATGGGAGAAGTTCAGGCGGGCAATATTCATCCCGGCTCGGACAAGCGACTCCAATGCCGCTTCCGAATCAGAAGCGGGACCGATCGTTGCAACAATTTTTGCTCTACGCATAAAAAATTATCCTTTATTTCGATATATGACCATAAAGCTCCCCCGCTTCCACCAGCTTCATGCCAAAACGGATAGATGATAGGTAAAAAGTCCAAGAATGTCAAGCCGGATACTTCAACATCAGGTTAACAAAAAAAGGCGCGGAACGGCATGTCGCTCCGCGCCTTGCAGGGATTTCCGTTAAATGTAATGCAATTCCTTTGCCTGTTTCTCCAATTCATCATGGAAGATCGGGTTGGCAACTTTGATCAGTGCCTGCGCGCGCTGGCGGATGGTTTTGCCATAGAGGTCTGCAATGCCATATTCGGTCACCACGAAACGGACGTGATTGCGGCTCGTCACTACGCCCGCGCCTGGTTTCAACATGGCGACGATCTTGCTCAGCTGGGTTCCATCCCTTAAGGTGGCTGTGCTGGGAAGGGCAATGATGGGCACTCCGCCCTTGGAGCGGGATGCGCCATAGATGAAGTCCAATTGACCGCCGACGCCGCTATACAGTTTCGGTCCAATGCTGTCGGCACAGACCTGACCGGTCAGGTCCACTTCGATGGCAGAGTTAACTGCCACCATGCGGTCGTTCTGCGCGATCACGAACGGATCGTTCACATACTCGGTCGGGTGCATCTCCACCATCGGGTTATCGTTCGCCCATTCGTACAATTTGCGCGTGCCAAGGACAAAGCCGGCAACGATCTTCCCGGTATGGATGGATTTTCTGGCATTCGTCAGAACGCCGGCGTTGACCAGGTCGATCACACCGTCAGAGAACAACTCGGTATGGATACCGAGGTCCTTTTTATCCATGAGGAATTTCAAGACCGCATCGGGAATGGAGCCGATGCCTAATTGCATGGTCGCACCATCCGGAATCAGGGAGGCGACATGCCCGGCAATACTTTGGATGATCTCAGAATCGCCCTCGGCGGTCATCTTATGCTCGGGGATGGGATAATTGACCGGCACGATATGCGTCAGGCGGCTGACATGAATGAATGAATCTCCCAGCGTGCGCGGCATCTGGTCGTTCACTTCAGCGATGATGATCTTCGCCGATTCCGCCGGGGATTTGGACAGACCCACTTCCACACCGAGACTGCAAAAGCCGTGTTCATCGGGCGGCGAGACGTGAATAATGGCAACGTCCACGGGCAGTACGCCGCGTTTGAACAACAGCGGGAATTCAGATAGCAGCACGGGGGTAAAGTCCGCACGCCCCTCCTGTACCGCCTTGCGGATGTTCGCGCTGATGAACATGGAGTTCACGCGCAGGTGCCCCTCCATTTCCGGGGCAACGTAATCGGCAGAACCGACCGTCAGTGCCTGGCAAATCTCCACGTTCTGGAGGTTGGGGGCATGACCCACCAGCGCCGCTAAAAGCGTCTGGGGAACGGACACGTTTCCCGTAAGGAAGATGCGGTCGCCAGATTTGATGACCTTGACCGCTTCTTCAGCGGTCGTCACGCGTGATTGATAAATTCCAGCCGCGTTCATTTTCCACCATCCTTCGCGCTCAACCGGACGAGATGCACCATTTCTCCCTGATAGGTGTTGATCGCGGCTTCGATCGCAGGATCCGCTTTCCGCGCAGTTTCGATGCCAGAATTCGCAATTTCCAAAATGTAGGGGATCGCGGCATTGACGAACATGTGGCTTGCCGTCCGCGCAACCAGGCTGGGGATGTTCGGAACACAATAGTGCACGATGTTCTCTTCGACAAAGGTCGGGGTATCATGCGTGGTGGGGCGTGATGTTTCAACACAGCCGCCCTGATCGATGCTGACATCGATGATGACCGAACGGGGCTTCATTCCGCGCAGGATTTCACGGCTGATGACGATCGGCGCGCGCATCCCGCTCTTCATCACGGCGCCGATGACGACGTCCGCATAGGAGGTTGCGCGTTCGATATTCCGCTCCGTAGCGATCATGGTCACCACGCCGGGAACACGGTCAGCGACCTTCTCCAACACTGACATGCTTTTATCCAGCAAGGTCACATGCGCGCCGGCGCGCATCATGGCGCGCGCCGCCGAAGCGCCCACTGCGCCGCCGCCAATAATGACAACTTCCGCAGGCGGAACGCCGGGCAGACCGCTCAGCAGGATGCCCTTGCCGCCGCGATTGGTCTGAAGCAAACGTGCCGCGATCTGCGCTACCATCGCACCGCAGATCATGCTGAACGGGCGCAACACGGGAAAATCGCGTTCCTTTGCGGAAACCTGCTCATATGCAATTGCGGTGATCTTCTTATCCAGCAGAAGGTCGATCTGATCCTGCGAACTCGAAGCAAGGTGCAAGAAGCCTGCGATCATCGAACCTTCGCGCAGCCATTCCAATTCCTGCTTGAGCGGACGCGCGATCTTCAACAACAGGTCGGCGCGCCCAAAGACTTCCTCGGCAGAGTAGGCGATGCGCGCCCCGGCTTGTTCATACTCCTGATCGCTGAATCCCGCCGCCAACCCCGCCTCATGCTCGACAAAAACCTGGTGCCCGTTCCGGGTCAGGATCTCCGCCCCGGCAGGCGGCAGACCGACGCGATATTCGAACGGTCTACTTTCTTTTGGTATTCCAATATACATGGTGCCTCCATAAAAAACCCTAAAGGTCTTCAGGACCTTTAGGGTCGTTAAAATTTATTGCAGATTGAGCACGTCCCGAATGGCTGGGAGCGCCCAATCGATCGTCTCTTTATCGATCACCAGCGGCGGCGCAAAACGGATGACATTGTCATGCGTCTCTTTGGCAAGGATGCCGCGTTCCTTTAATGCTTCACAGAAGCGGCGCGCCTTGGTGTGAAGTTCCACAGCGATCAACAACCCGCGTCCGCGCACTTCTTTGACGTGCGGACTGGGGATCTCGCTCAACTGCTCGACGAAGTACGTGCCGAGTTCCGCGGAACGTTCCGCGAGTTTCTCCTCGCGGATCACACGCAGGGACGCGCGTGCCACCGCCGCCGCCAATGGATTACCGCCAAATGTCGAGCCGTGTTCGCCGGGCTGGAACAATCCCATGATGGCTTTGTCCGCCAGCACGGCAGAGACGGGGTAAAAGCCGCCCGAAAGCGCCTTGCCGACGATGGTCATGTCAGCGCGGACATCTTCATGATGGGCGGCGAACAGTTTCCCGGTCCGCGCAAGACCCGTTTGAATTTCATCCGCAATGAACAATACATTGTTCTTCTTGCAGAGTTCCGCCACTTTTTTCAAATATCCATCAGGCGGGATGATGACGCCTGCCTCCCCTTGGATCGGCTCGAGCATCACCGCCGCTGTATTAGGCGTAATGGCTTTCTCGAGCGCGTCGGCATTACCATATTCAACAACGATGAAGCCCGGCGTGAACGGACCGAAGTCATCGCGATAGGAAGGCTCGGTGGAAAAGGAAATGATGGTCACCGTGCGCCCGTGGAAGTTGTTGCCCGCCACGATGATCTCCGCCTGATGACGCGGCACACCCTTGACCACATACGCCCATTTGCGGGCAAGTTTCACCGCCGTCTCGACCGCTTCCGCGCCCGAGTTCATCGGCAGGGACATTTCGTAGCCGGTCATTTCGGATAGTTCTTTGTAAAGAAGCGATAACTGGTCATTGCGAAACGCGCGCGATGTAAGCGTGACTTTCTTCGCCTGTTCAAGCATGGCGTTCAAAATCTCAGGGTGGACATGTCCCTGATTGACCGCCGAATACGCGGAAAGACAATCAAGGTACTTCTTGCCTTCCACATCATGCACCCACACCCCTTCCGCTTTTTCGATCACCACATCCAGCGGATGATAGTTGTGCGCACCAAATTCTTCTTCGATCTTTATAAAGTCTTGTGTGTTCATTCATTCACCTTTTATGATGTCATTACGAGCACAGCGAAGCAATCTCCCATTACAGGAGATGCTTACCCATTCGAGTACGATGTTGTTCCTCGCGGTGACATTGATTATCCTACACCAAACACCCGCGCCAGAATCGCTTTTTGCGCATGCAGGCGGTTATGCGCCTGTGGGAAGATCACCGAATGCGGACCGTCGGCTACTTCATCGGTCAATTCCTGTCCGCGATGAGCGGGGAGACAGTGCATCACGATCACATCCTTGTCCGCTTCACTGACCAGCTGCGCGTTAACTTGATACGGCGGGAAGATCTTCTCGCGAATGGCGGTTTCTTCTTCCTGTCCCATGCTGGTCCACGTATCGGTGTAAATGACGTGCGCACCTTTCACCGCCTCGTGCGGGTCGCGGAGGAAGGTCAGTTTACTGCCTGATTTCTTCGCGATCTTCTCCGCGATCTCGACTGCTTTGGGATTCATGTCATAGCCTTCGGGCGAAGCGACGGTCACATTCCAGCCGAGCAGCGCCGAAACGTGCATCAGTGAAACGGTGACATTGTTCGCATCACCCACATAGCTGATATTCAAGCCCTTCGATTTTTTGCCGAACTTCTCGATGATGGTCAACGCATCTGCCATGCCCTGACAGGGATGGTTGTAATCGCTCAAGCCGTTGACGACGGGGACGTCAGACCACTTCGCCAGTTCCAACACGTGTGAGTGATCAAAAACACGTGCCATCAGCGCATGCACATAGCCGGACATCACCCGCGCCACATCCGCAATGGATTCGCGCTTGCCCAGTCCGATCTCGTTCGGGGAAAGATACAGCGCATCGCCGCCGCCATGACGCATCGCCATATCGAACGAAACACGCGTGCGTAAACTCGGCTTCTGGAAGATCATCCCCAGCACCTTGCCTTTGAATATTTTTTTATTGCCTTTTTTGAAATATTCCTTCTTCAGTTTTATTGCCAGGTTGAGCACATCCCTAATTTCGTCGGATGAAAAATCCGATATTGCCAGAAAATCCTTCATATCAACTCCTTGGATGAAAGTATATCTGTATTGTCCAATTTTGGCATGTTTCAAGCATCACGCATTCCATATGACAAATTACGCACTCCGGAACTTCTTCCAGTAGCGCATCAGCCCGTCGGCGCTCATGGCGACCGGGTTCGCCAATGCGTAGGCTCGAATGACATCCTCGCTCAGATTTTTCAACTGTCCCTGTTCCTGCATCCACAAGGTGAACGCCTCGCGCAATTCATCAATGGATGGGTCATTCGCCATCACGATCTCAAGCCATTGCTCGACCTCCGCCAGCGTTTTGTCCATCACATCCAACTGCCAGGCGGCATCATCAAAAATCCCAAAATGGGTCGGCGCGATGCGCTGGAACTTCAACAACTTCAACCGCGCAATGCTCTCGCGCCAACGCCCAAAATGAAGTTCCGGCGGCGGCATCGGCGCGCGCAGATAGACATAGCCCGGAATGCGCACCCCGCCCACATCGCCGCAAAAACAAATATCTTCAAAGACATAGGAATAATGATGTTCCGCATGTCCAGGCGTATTGACGGGGAGGAATCGCAGATTTCCGATAACGATCTCCTCCGCATCTTGAGGGACTGTGAGTTGGTCCTCCGCTACAGGCAGGATCTCACCCCAAAGCTGGTCCATTTTCTCGCCGTAGATGCGCGTGGCGCTGGCGATCAGTTTCTCAGGGTTGATCAAATGCGGCGCACCGTTCGGGTGGACGTAGATCTGAGCGCCCTGCTTCGCCAGCCAACCCGCTGCGCCGGCATGGTCAAGGTGGATGTGCGTCACAAGTACATGGGTTATATCCCGGGGGGACAATCCTTCGGCTGACAGGGCAGCCTCCAGCGCAGGAAGAGTCGAGCCGGGTCCGGTTTCGATCAAGACCGCGCCGTCGTTATGTCGAATCAAATAAGACGCGATCGCCTGCGTCTTATCCTGAAAATTTAAGTCTATGGTGATAATACGGGAGTTTGCCATGAAAAAGCACCCTGTGTTTGGAATGTGGCGGGAATCTCGGCAAGCACCTGCGGGATGTTGTCGTCGCAGGCGATCACATGCACGGGGATCTGTCGTTCCCGCAGCGCGTTGACAATGTCGCTTGTGCCTTGCGGTCCGCCAAAGGTATGAGCTTCGAGTAAGACGACGATCGGGTGAAGATGGCGCAATTGCAGATCATCCACCGCCTGCAGCAACCCGGGGCGCACTGTTGGCGTGATCAGGATGACAGTGGAACGCTGAGGCAATTGCGAAGCCTGTGCGGCGACAAGCGCCTCAATGGAAAGTGTTCCATCCGCTTTCACGAATGCCAGCGTTTCCAAAATCTTCGCTTCCTGGCGTTCGTTGCGTTCGGCTGAGAGCACTGTGAATGTATGACCCGCGCTGACCATCCCAACCGCCCGCCGCTGGGCGATGAAATAATGCGCCAATGACGCCGCAATGCTGACGGAATATTCCAGCGTCGAGGGAGGCAGGTTGAATTTTGGGCGCTTGACCAACAGCATCGAATCAAGCGAAACATCGGGCTGGCGATACTGCTTTTCGTAATGGACCGACATCTGGGCATCGAGATAGAGCCAGATCTCGGCATTCGGGTCTTGTTCAAACTCCTTTACCATCAACCGGTTGCGGCGCGCACTGGTGCTCCAGTGAATCCGCTTCATCGCGTCACCATGTACATATTCACGCACTCCCGCCGCGTGAGGCGTGATGTCTGGAGATTTCCGGCGGATGACCTGTCCGCCGGGCAAAAGCCCATAAGGGAAGGGAAAGGACGGAATTTCGTAGATGATCGGAAAAACCACGAGCGTTTCATCCGGCAGGATGGTTTTTCTGGCGCTGAACAGCCCAAATGGATCGCCTGTTGTGACGCGCGTCGGTCCAAGGGGAAAGCCGCCCCGGCGTGTAAGCCATGAACGGGCAGTGTAATTCCGCTGCTGACGGCGCATCACCAGCGTGAACAGGCGCGATCCCGCAGCCAGCGGCATGGGAGATTGGTTCGCCACTTCGATCCAAGGCGCGGGGACGAGGCTTTTATTTGCAAGGCGGTAGTTCTCCTCCAGCACATCCCCCACATTGGCGCGCTGCTCACGAGTGCTCCGCTCCAGCGATAATCCCCGGATCGCCCAGCGAGTCCATACCCAACTGATGATCACCAGAAAAATGCTGATGTAAACAAGGCGTGAATAGAGCACGTCCCCATTCAGCCATGCGCCAAGCGCCCCAACCACGAACATCAAGGCGACCAGAATCCGCCCGGCATTCATAATTAATTGTTCACCGGTGATTCCGGGGCAAAGGCGCCGCCCGGTACGGGGGTTTCGGCAATGATCTCTTGCATGATACGGTCGGAGCTGATATCCCGCAGGCGCGCCGCCGGACTGACAATAATGCGGTGCGCCAATATCGATACTGCCAGCGCCTTGATGTCGTCAGGCAATACATGGTCGCGCCCATCAAGAGCAGCGCGCGCCTGTCCCGCCCGAGCCAAAGAAAGGCTTCCCCGCGGGCTTGCCCCAAGATACAAATCCGAACTGCGGCGCGTCCGCGTACACAACTCCACGATATATCTTCTTACTGCCTGCGACACATATATCTGCTTAACGGCTTCCGCCGCCTGCAACACTTCATCAGCCCCGACAACCGGTTTCAACTGATCGATCGGATGTTGAAGTTGCTGATCGCTCATGATCCGCATTTCGTCAGACGCGTTCGGGTATCCCAGACGCAAGCGCAGCAGGAAGCGATCCAACTGCGCTTCGGGCAGCGGGAATGTCCCTTCGTATTCGATCGGGTTCTGAGTTGCCAGCACCATGAACGGCTTGGGCAGCGGATGCGTAACGCCATCCACAGTCACCTGCCGTTCCTCCATCGCCTCGAGCAGCGCAGCCTGCGTTTTGGGTGTGGCGCGGTTGATCTCATCCGCCAGGATGATCTGCCCGATCACAGGACCGGCGCGAAATTCAAATTTATTTTCCTGCTGGTTATAAATCGACACGCCGGTCACATCGCTGGGGAGCATGTCGGGAGTGAATTGGATGCGATTAAAGACACAATCCATGGAGCGCGCCAGGCTGCGCGCCAGCATGGTCTTGCCAACCCCCGGCACATCCTCGATCAGCACGTGCCCCTGACACAACACTCCGATCACGATCAATTCGACGGACTGTCGTTTCCCCACGATCACCTGCTCCAAATTGCGCATCACCCGCTCACCAAACGACTTAACATCCATGGCAGATAAGAGTCCTTTCAAGGAAAGATGCATAAATTCTATCATGCCTTGCGACACAGGCAAATCGTGTATAATTTTGTTCACGCCCCAGTAGCTCAATGGATAGAGCGCCTGACTTCGGATCAGTAGGTTGTGGGTTCGACTCCTGCCTGGGGCGCCTTCTCTTTATCAATCGATTCGTCTCCTCCTGAGGCGATTTTTTATGGATCAAGAAACGCTCTCCCTGCTCCGACTCCTGCTTGCCCGCCTGGAGCGAATCTCCGCTGATTCTCACGTTGCCCACCGCGCCAGCGGGATACGCGGATCCCTGCTGCGTACGGTGGAAATGCTTGAAAATGGGTGGACAATTTCCAGATCCGACCTGAGGCGGGTGATAAAAGCAGGTTTTTCCATCCTCGAACGGGCAGCGCGGGAAAAGGCTAAGTGATCCAACAGAACAACTTAACATCGCAAAAGGGGAGCAATCATAATGAATTCGAGCCGAGTCCCATCTGCACACTGGGCGTCAAAAGCAAATTCAGTTTGGTCATAACCAAGCGCCGCTCCACACGTTTATGCAGTTCTTCCGGAGACGGTCATAGAAACTTTCGACAGCGCGACCCAAGCCCCCTGCTTTCTCTGTTTGCTTGTACCCTTCTTCAATGAACAGACCTCCTGATATAGTTTGTCCTTTTTACTCAAACTTCACCAGAAGGTCTGTTTTTATTTTATTGTCTTATTTCCCCCTTTTCATTCATGTTCGATGATCTTAATCTCACCCTTTACCACTCGCAGCCCGGCGTCGTGCTAACCCCCGCAGATCTGCCGATGCGTTTATACATCGTCACATTGGTGAACGGCTCACCGAGAATGCCATCATGAATTGCCCACGAGCGTTTGCGGATGCTGTTCGCCGCATCTGGCTTACGGAACGGGCTTGAATCATCCAGATGCGCGTACAAGTCACCGCCGGGCTGAAACCCCGCGTGAATGCTCTCCATCAAGCGCTTCCCCACTTGGTAGGTAAACCCATAGCGTTCAAAGATGACCGCATTGTGATAGTACAACGGCTCGACGAAATACATGTCATGTCCCAGCGCCGTGACGAATCCCTCGAACGCATCAATGGCTTGACCAAGCAACCGAAGCCCGCGTCGCACTTGACCCGGAGCCAGCCCCGCACCCAGAGCCATTGTCTCCGCCTCGACATTTCTCTTCAAGATCCCGAATTTGGTCGGAGTACCGTCCGGCATTTTATCCACATCAAAGCGGGGAGAGTCGGGGTCATTAAGAATGTAAAGCAGGACGTGAATCTGCCCGTTCATCGTATCAGTGAGGTGCGCATATAGGATTGGGTCGGGGAAATCGGTCTTGTGAAAGAGCCGCATCTCCACATCTGTGGAGCCGGATGCAAAACGGAATTGCAGCAAGTTGTATCCCGCCGCAGACGTAAGCGGAGGAATGCTGAACTTCTCCAGCAGTTCCTGCGGAATATACTTCGCGTACAACGCCCGTTTCTCAGGGTCAGGCAGCAGGTTGATACCGCCAATGGTCGAAGGGGACATTTTTTGCTTCCTTCCGGTTATCGTACTCTCATGGCGCGTTCTTTATCGCGCGCTTCATCCCGCTTTGCGATGGTGGCGCGTTTGTCGTAGGCTTTCTTGCCCTTGGCAATGGCGATCTCCACCTTGGCGCGACCGTCCTTCAAGTAAACGCGGGTCGGGACAATCGTCATGCCTTTGATGCGCACATTATTCCACAGCTCGCGAATCTCTTTTTTATGGAGCAGAAGACGGCGCTTGCGGCGCGGTTCATGGTTGAAGAACTTTCCCGATTGCTCATACGGCGCGATATGCGCCTCCAACAGCCAGGCTTGCTCCCCGTTTTGCACGTCAACGTAGGCTTCTTGAATGCTGATCTGCCCCGCGCGAATGGACTTGATCTCCGATCCCTGCAGGGCAATACCAGCCTCGAATTTTTCAATGAGCGTATATTCGAAGCCGGCTTTACGATTGGTGGCGATGATCTTGATATTGTCAGTCACGGGATGATTTTAGCATGGAATGATGGAGGCAGATTGCAGGGCGCCATTCAAGGTTCCACAAGTCACTTTGGCTTTGCTGAACGGTCCGCCCCTGCTTTGAAAGCCTATCCCCATTTAAGCAGGACAACCCCGGCAACGATCCGCAGTACGCCGAACAGGATGAGCGCGGGCGCAAGCCCCATCACATCCGCAATCAGGGGACCGGCGATGGAACTGGCAAGCACTGCAACGTTGAACATGATGGTGTACCATGCCAAATGCGATGGGCGGTCGTGCGGCGGGATGTTTTCGAGCATATAGTTGGCATAGGCGCCGTTGACCAGCGCGAACATCAGTCCGCCGATAAAGGAAAGCATGTAGTAATGCAGAACGTTCTGTGCAAATGCCAGCATGATCGGATAGGCTGCCATCCCGATAATGCCAAACCCTGTCACTTTTTTGTGCCCATACCTGTGGACAATGCGCCCGAATTGGATGGATGTCAACAAGACGGAGAGATAGTACAAGGCGGTGCCGTTTCCAAGATGGCTGTCGTTAAGATTGAGGACGCGCACGTTGAAGAGCGGGTAGATGGGGTTGGACAGATAATGAACGAGATGGAACAGGAACAGCGTCAGCACAACGTTCTTGAAGTGCGTCTTCCAAATGTCGAGGCGGAGGGCGGCGGCAATGCCTCGGGGAGATTCCGGCGGGGTTTCGGGATCAGGTGCCGGCGGGAGCCGAAGCGGAGCAGTATCATCCTGCACGGGTCGAATACGGTAAATGTGGAAACTGCTCATCGCCGCGCCGATGGCTCCGATCGCAAAAACGATCTGGTAGCCTCCGGGGAAGGGCATGGCTTTGAGGAGATAGCCAGCGATCAGCGATGTGAGGATGTAGGCGATGGCAAAGGTGATGTTGCGTGTGCCAGCCACGCGCGCACGGAAACGATCCGGCACGGCTTCCGCGAAGAGGGCATTGAAACCGACACCGAGCGGCGTGAAGGGGATCGCCATTAGGAAGGTGAGGCTGATGAGCGCCCAGATCTGACCCTGCGCGTCGAAGAGCCAGGGGAGGGGGATCCACAAAAAGTATCCGATTCGGAAGGCGATGGATGACCAAAATACGGCTTTGCCCGTGTGGCGTTTGCTGATCCAGTGACCTGCCGGGATGGCAAGGAACAGGCTGACAATGGCAGATGTGGCAGTGAGCAAGCCGATCTGCAATCCGCTCGCGCCGAGACGGGTTGCATAGACGTTGAGGAAGTTGATAGCGGTGCCGCTCAGCACGCCGAACCAGGCGATGTCAAGATAGAGGTTCCTGAAGTTGGAACGATATTTTTCCGGAATGTCGGACTGTCGAAAAAGATTGAAACGCATAGGGAGGGAATTATATCAATATCCGTTTTTTGTTACTTTGGGAACTTGGCGCAGTTTTTG
>CAYPHR010000046.1:0-14218 GCA_964410375.1 uncultured Anaerolinea sp.
AGAACAAATGTTCTAATACTTATACTGCGGCATGGACCGTCGCCGGATCGTCTCTCGTGTCAGCGGACGCTTCGCGATCACGTTGATCTTGTTTGCGTTCTCGAGAATGTGCGTGGATACGACCTCCCAGCCTTCTTCACCCCATTCGTTGAGAAGCGTTTCCAATTCATCGGCGGGGACTCCTTTGAAAAATCCGCCGACGGTCTGCACGCGGTATTCCCATTTTTGAAGTTCATCCGCCATTCCAGCCTCCTATAACGCCAGCAACACATGCAGCACAATGTCCGCAGTGAAGTGTGCAATGATCGCGGATTCAAGTCCGCGCTTCCAATACAGCCAGCCGAACGCCACGCCAGCCACGCCGTTCAAAATGATCGCGCGTGTGATGACCAGCGGTGTGAGCGGAAGAATGCTTGCGGTGGCAGGCAAATGTCCCAGACCGAAAAGAACCGCGGCAAGGATGTTGCCAATCCAGAACACAGCGCTGGTGGGTTTGCCTTCCGCTGTTTTGCTGACGAACGACCCCAGCCACACGAACAGTGACATGGTGAACAGCCTTAGCAAAACTTCCTCGGATATGCCGCCATAGAACGATGCCAGGAATCCCTGCCATGCTGGCGGCTTGACGGATCCGTCCGCCAAAGATTCTGCGGCGCTGCCCAATTCATTCAATAAAGCGGGCTGGAAAACGAATACATCCAAACCGACGATCAACACCGCCGCAACCGCGCCGATGATAATGCTGGGCAAAAGGATCGCGCGGACTTTACCCGCAACGGATTCACCCGCCAGTTTCGCTTCCAGAATTGGCAATCCAAGACCGACTCGGTTGGCGAAGAAGAGTCCGAGTGCCGTCAGGATGGCAAACATCACGGCGTTCTGACCAACTTGAATTATGAGCAGAAGCGGCAAGGGAATCGGCAGTTCCACGCTCTCCAAAATGCCGCCTTGCAGGGTCAACGAATATGGAATGACAGCGACCACGCCAAAGACCGCCGCGAGCCAAACGATAAAAAAGATCTTCCAGTTAAACGGTTTTGTCATTTCATTCTCCTTGAATTAAAGTTTTGCGATCAACGAACTTCGCTTGAATTTTTTCACGCTGATGTAGATCAGCACAGCATCCACCAGCCAGATGACCGCGCCAATTGCCAGCGCCGTACCAACGCCCAAAAATAACACGCCCGTAACCTGCCCGATGACGAGCGCCAATACCAGCACCACCAGCGACGCGCTCATCTGGTACGCTTCCATGAACGTGCGCACGCGGGACGAGATCAACACCGTGGCAGAGATGCCCAGCACTGCCAGCGCTGGCGTCATCCACAGCATCAGCGGATACCACGTCGGCAGCGGGAACCAGATCTCGCCGAACAGCGGATAACTCGCCACGTTCACCACGATGATATACATCAAGTACGTGATCCACGACAAGCCGATGGCAGGGATCACCGCCGCCAGCACCTTGCCGAGAAACAGCTCCATGTCGCTGGTCGGTGCGTACAGCAATGCTTCCATCGTCTTGCGCTCGCGTTCGCCAACAAAGGAATCCGAGCCGATCACGGTCGAAAACATCAGCGGCATGATCAGGAACAGCGGCGCAAGCGTAAACCCTGCCATGTACAACACGAACATCTGCTCCAGGCTTCTCCCTTCGAACAGTGCCTGCATCGCGGGTGGCATCGAGCGCAGCATCCCATCAATATCGCCCAACTCGCGCTGCACATCTTCCACGGGAATCACTTGCGGCAGAATGATGAAGAGCAGCGGCATCAAAATCGCGAAGATCAGCGGCACGGCAATCCCAGGTCCCCACGCCGCCTTATTTTGCCGCACTTCCTTCAAATCCTTTTTGGCAATCGCCCAGATCGAACGCCAGTTCATTTCTCACCTGCCTGCAATGCAAAATAAATATCCTCCAGCGTGTAATCACGCGGATTGACCTTCAGGATGGATGCCCCCTGCCCCGCCAGAGTCTGAACGACCTGTGGAATGACTTCCTCGCTCTCGACCTGGATCTGCCACGCATCACCCTGACCTGTGACCTGCATCACGCCCCGTTGAGCCTTCACCGCCCCCACAGCGGATACGGAAGGCTCCCGCCAGAACGTGATGTCCACCCATGTGACGGGCCACAACTTGCGCGCCAACTCCGTGAGGCTGCCCATCGCAAGGATGCGTCCTTTGTTGAGCACTGCCACGCGGTTGCACAGGCGCTGAGCTTCGAGCAGATTGTGCGTCGCCAGAATGATGGTCTGCCCGTTGCGCTGACCCAGCCCCGCGATCAACTCGTTGACTTGCTGCGCCGCTTCGGGATCAAGCCCAGATGTAGGTTCATCCAGAAACAAGAGCGGCGGCTCATGGATAAGAGCACGCGCCAGCGCGAGCCTTTGCTTCATCCCCTTGCTGTAGGTTTCCACTTTATCGTCCACGCGCCCTTGCAAGCCGAAGAATTTCAGAATATCCAGCACGCGAGCGGACAGTTTCTCCGCGGGGATGCCCGCCAGCGTGCCGAAGAATTCCAGATTCTCGCGCGCGGAAAGCCGTTCGTACAGCGCGGGCGTTTCTGTCAGCACTCCGGTCTGCTGGCGGATCTTCCCGCCGTTCTCGGCGGGATCCAGCCCAAAAACCCGTGCCGTTCCGCCCGATGGCGGCAGGATGCCGTTCAACAAGCGGACCGTGGTGGTTTTGCCTGCGCCGTTGGGACCAAGCAGTCCGAAAACCTCGCCTTGTTTCACGTGAAACGTCATCCCGTCCACGGCGCGGTTCTGTCCGAAAGTACGCTCCAAGGCGTTGACTTCGACAATGTTCTCCATTTATTGCCCTTTCATCTCACGCTGGTACAGCACGAAGGAGTAGATCACCACGAACAACGCCGAGCCGAGCATGGGAATGAGCGTCAAGTACATGGCGATCGTTCCGCCGAAGAGGGCTCCAAGGAAGGCTAAAACTCCGGATGCCATGAACAGCACCGAGCCGAGTTGATGCGTCTTGTCCCAGACCGTGTCGCTGGAAAGCGTCCACGGAGTCCGGATCCCGATGAACCAATTGCGTTTTGCCTGCCGCAGCATATAGCCGATGAAGATGAACAGAACGCCCATGAACGGCAGCATGGCGCTGCTCATGCGGAATTCGTAGCCGAGGTTCCAGGCGAGCGTCAGCCCGTGAACGTAGAGCATGAAGGCGGTGATGAGCAGGATGAACAGGTTGAATACGCTCCGGAATTTGGCAATGTTCGCCTTGAGCGGGTCGATGACGGGAACCAGCAGGAATATCCCGAACATACCGAGCGTCATCAGCGGCACCATCCACACGCCCCAGAACTTGGACATGTAGCCGTCCACTTCGTCGTTGGCATTCCAATGGGAAGCCATTTGCTCAGGCAGTTGATCCCAGAACAGCGCGCCTGCAATGACCGCCGCGGCGATCAGGATGAGTACGAGAATGGTGGTGAGTTTTGTTGACATTTGTTTTCCTTTCTGTTGTTTCACGTGAAACGTTATTTATCTTCCTTCGGCAAATTGTTCTGCGCCATCGAAACCATGCCGCTGATGCCGCCGAGGTTCATCGTGTCCACTGCGGAACTTGGCACGATGACCAGCGCGCCCTTTTCCTTCAAACCCTCGAAGAGCATGTTCATCGCGCGCAGATGCAATGCCGTGGGATTGTTGATGTACGCCTGTGAAGCCTCTGCAAACGAAGCCGCAATCTGCTTTTCAGATTCACCAAGAATCACACGCGCCTGACGTTCGCGCTCCGCCTGCGCCTGACGCGACATGGCATCTTCCAGATCCTGCGGGATGACGATGTCACGGATCTCCACCGACTGCACCGTCACGCCCCACGGCGTGGTACGCTCGTCGATGACCTGCTGCAGTTCCTGGTCAATCGCGCTGCGCCCGACGAGAATATCCGCCAGCATCTTCTTGCCAATGATGTCGCGCAGAGCGGTCTGCGCCGCCCAGTCCACCGCGGCGCGGTAGTCTTCCACTTCCAGCGCGGCTTTCTCGGCATCCCACACCACCCAAAACAGCACAGCGTCCACATCGACGGGAACAGTGTCTTTTGTCAACGTTTTCTGCGCGGCGAACGGTGTGACCATCACGCGATGATCGATCCACGTCGGTGTGGTATCCACGATGGGAATGATCCAGAACAAGCCGGGTCCCTTCAATCCCATGAACTTCCCGAGCCGCAGGACGATGACTTTTTCCCATTGCGAAGCGACCTTCAGCGCGAACAGGATATACGTACCGATCGTCGTCCACAAAACGACCCACCCGCCGAGTATGTTGTCCGAATACTTCCCGTCACCGAGCACAGCGCCAAGGATGGCAATCAGCAGGAACACGGCAAAGATGGTCCCTGCGATCGGCGGAATGCGCTGGTCACGGGCATTGGTCTGGATCATTGATCGTAGTAATCTTGAATTCATTGGACATTCTCCTTAATAAGAATTTTCTTTGTCTTCACTCGCTTCTTTTCTGAACTTCAACCTGTCTCTCACCATCTGGCTGACTTCACGCTCGGAAAATCCCAGCCGTTCGGCTTCGTCAAGGAACCGGTCGGTCAGTTCGATCAACGACTCGGTACGTAATTTCTCGCTCACGTCCGGCGGCGGGATTTGCATGATGAACGTGCCGCGCCCTTGCTGCGTGGAGATGATGCGCTCTTCATCCAATATACGGTAGGCGCGCGCCACGGTGTTGAAGTTGACCCTTAATTCCAAAGCCAGTGCACGGACCGTGGGGAGTTGATCGCCCGGTTTCAGGATCCCATTCACCAATTGACTTTGTATCTGGTTTACGATCTGGGTGTAGATCGGCAAGCCAGAGTGAAAATCGAGCTGCAAGGTAAGTTTCTTTTCAGCCATCAGTTTCTCTATATTGTACTAATTGTATCATTGTATATATTGTATCTTAAATTGGATTTAAGTCAAGAGGGAGTCGCCCGCCTTCCAGCGTGGATTCTGTTTGAAGCGTTGGAGCAGGTCAGGGTCAGGGATGAGGCGCTTTGTGTTTACAGTCCTCTTATGCTTTAAACATGTCCACATGGTAGAATTTGCGTGCACATACAAAACATCAGGAAATAAAAAAATCAAAATCCTCTCGCGATTGCGAGACAGGCGAAATTCAAGGAGCAAATAAATGGAAGCAAAGACTGGCACCTGGACCGAGAAAAAAGGTTTAGCGCAGATGTTGAAAGGCGGCGTCATCATGGATGTGGTGAATGCCGAGCAGGCGAAGATCGCGGAGGACGCGGGCGCGTGCGCGGTGATGGCGCTGGAACGCGTACCTGCCGATATCCGCGCGGACGGCGGCGTGGCGCGTATGTCCGACCCGGACATGATTCTGAAGATCATTGATGCCGTTTCCATTCCTGTGATGGCAAAGTGCCGCATCGGTCATTTCGTCGAGGCGCAGATTCTGGAATCTCTCGGCGTGGATTACATTGACGAATCCGAAGTGCTCACTCCCGCGGACGAGGAGCATCACATTTTGAAGCACAACTTCAAGGTGCCGTTCGTGTGCGGATGCCGCAACATAGGCGAGGCATTGCGCCGCATCGGTGAAGGCGCGGCGATGATCCGCACGAAGGGTGAAGCAGGCACGGGCGATGTGGTCGAGGCGGTGCGTCATGCCCGCAGCGTGATGGGCTCCATCCGCCAGTTGCAGACGATGAACGACGAAGAGTTGATGACCTTCGCCAAGAACAACGGCGCGCCGTATGAACTGGTGAAGGAAACCAAGGAACTTGGACGCATGCCTGTTGTCAATTTTGCGGCGGGCGGTGTGGCGACTCCTGCGGATGCGGCGTTGATGATGCAGCTCGGCGTGGACGGCGTGTTCGTCGGCTCGGGCATTTTCAAGAGCGGCAACCCTGCCCAGCGCGCGCAAGCCATCGTCAAGGCGGTGACGCATTATCAGGATGCTTCCATCCTTGCGGAAGTGAGCAAGAATCTCGGTGAGGCGATGGTCGGGCGCAATGTCTCACAGATGCCTGAGGGCGAGAAGCTCGCAGGGCGCGGCTGGTAAAAAAATTTCAGGGACGTAGCGGCGCTGTGTCCCAGCCTTTGGATAACATGAAAATCGGAGTTCTCGCCCTGCAGGGCGATTTTGCAGAGCATATCTCCATGCTGAAAAAGCTTGGTGTGGAAACAGCGGAAGTTCGTTTGCCCAAACATCTGGATGGGCTGGACGGACTTATCATCCCCGGCGGAGAGTCCACAACGATCGGCAAACTGGCGGTGGCGTATGATTTATTGGATCCGCTCAAGGAGTTTGGAAAGACTCGTGCCATCTGGGGAACGTGCGCAGGCGCGATCTTTCTTTCCAAGGATATTGGACGCGACCAGCCTCTGCTTGGCTTGATGGATATCAAAGTCCAGCGCAATGCCTTCGGGCGGCAAGTGGATTCATTCGAGACTGACCTTGAGATCGATGAGTTATACAAAGCCACCGGCACGGAGCATCCGTATCATGCGGTCTTCATCCGCGCGCCGATCATTGAGACGGTTGGCAAAAAGGTGAAAGTTCTGTCTGCTTTGGAAGATGGTCGCATCGTTGCCGCGCAGGAAGGTCATCTGCTGGCGACGTCATTCCATCCTGAGTTGACCGAAGACACGCGCTTCCACGAGTATTTTATTTCGTTGGCATCGTAAATCCGTAGGGGCGCAGCGACACTGTGCTACTACAAATACAAATGACCATTCGCCCGCTTGATTTCCTCGATCTTCCCACAATTGCACGTTATCGAAACGATGTGTTGACACTCGATAGCGCGCGTGCCCTCACGCGCGGACATCCGTTGGGAGCGATGGGATTGCTGGCGTATATTAACCCGTCGCGGCATTTGTACGCGGCGATCGACAGCAGCAACAACGAGACGATTATGGGCGGCGTCATCCACACACGCGGAGAGACGTTCGCAAAATTGTTGTACCTAGCGCCGGCATCCAACTTGAACGACTCGCAATTGCCCGCGCTGATCGAGCATTTGTCCGCTCAGGCGGGGGAATGGCAGGCGGCGCATATCATCGCCGAGGTGGATGAGACCAGTGATGTCTTCCCGGCGCTGCGCATGGCGGGATTCTCCGTCTATGCGTGGCAGCGGGTTTGGGATGTGAGTCTGCTCGAGAAAACAGGATCAAATTCAAGTACGAGTTGGAGGCGGATGCAGTCGGTGGATCTGCATGGCGTGCAGAGTCTTCACTATCAGATCGTCCCGCAGTTGCTGCATCCGGTTGAGCCTGCGCCGAACCGGGTGCAGGGATATGTGCATGAGGGGATGCGCTGTTTTGCGAATGTCACGTCGGGCATGTATGGGATCGCGCTGACGCCGCTCATCCATCCGGAGGAGAACGGCGTGAGTGAAAAGATCGTTTCACTTATCTCGAACCTGCCCGGGCGCGGACGCCCCATCTATTTGAATGTTCGTTCGTATCAGACCTGGCTCGAGCCGGTGCTGGAGGATCTGGGGGCAAAGGCTTCGGCGCGGCAGGCAGTAATGGTGAAACATCTCGCGCACCTGGTAAAGAACGGGCAGCCCGCGCGCACTCTTCCAACCACAGCGGGCGTACAGCCCTCGCGCATGAGCAGGATGAAAGTGGATGAGTAACTGGGTCGCGTACAACGCCGGGCGAAGCATCGGCACGAAGGGTCTGGAAGGCGGAATGATCCTGTACGATGAGGAACATGCCAGCGGCGCGCGCATTACCCTGCGGCGCGGCAGCCGCTTTATTTCCGTCTCTGCCAACATCTACGGCTGGATGGACCACACTCGCTTCTTCAGCACCGATGTGGACGGTGAGCGCGAGTACCGCGCCATGCGTTCCGCATTGAGCGACCTGCTAAAACTCATCAACACCGATGGGGTCCGGGAAATAAAGATTTGGGAAGCAATATCAGATTTCGTAAGGCGGTTTCCATAAATGCTTAAAGCGTTAATATTCGATTTTGACGGGTTGATCCTCGACACCGAGACGCCCGAGGTTTTTGTCTGGGAATCCATTTATCGCGAACATGGATTTGAACTTCCGGTTCATGAGTGGGAGAAGACCATCGGCGGATATGGCATCTCCACCTTCGATGCCGCGGAACACCTTTCGCTTCTTTCTCAGGGACGGCTGGATGCTGTTTCGATGCGCAGCCGCTACCGACGGGAGGCAGACCAACTTATCCACGCCAGCCCGATCATGCCCGGCGTGTTGGAGATGATCCATCAGGCACGGGAAGTTGGCATGAAAATTGCCATCGGCTCCAGTTCCCCCCATTCCTGGGTGGATACCCACGCAAAACGTCTTGGAATCTTTAATCTCTTCAATCACATCATATGCCAGGACGATGTTCCGCCCGGCAGGACGAAGCCCAACCCGGATATCTACCTGAAGGTGTTGGAGCGGCTGCGGGTTCAAGCCAGCGAAGCAATTGTCTTCGAGGATTCGCTCAATGGTGTGGAAGCGGCTCGTCGTGCGGGCATCTTCGTGGTGGCGGTCCCCAACCCGCTAACGGCGAAGATGGGTGTGCATGGTGACATGACGGTCTCGTCTCTTGCGAACCTATGCCTGCGGGATTTGATGGCAAGGATTTAAAAACAAAAAGGACTGGCTTTGTAAAGCCAGTCCTTTTTGTTTTAAAGAAGATACTACACAACCTTCTCGCGCAGCACGGAACTGATGTAATCCATGAGCGAAACAACAACAGCGATCGCGATCATCTGCGCACTGGCATCACGGTAGTTCAAGAGGTTGATGTTTTGCTGGAGTAGAAAACCAATGCCGCCGCCGCCGACGAACCCGATGATGGTAGACATACGGACATTGATATCCCAGCGATACATGGTGTAGGAAATGTACGGCGGGACGATCTGCGGCACGACCGCATAGATGATGGTCTGCAGACGGTTTGCGCCGGTGGATTGTATGGCTTCTATGGGACCCGCCATGATACTTTCCACTTGTTCGGAATACAACTTGGCAAGTGATGCAATGGTATGCAATGCCAGCGCAAGTGAACCAGCAAAAGGTCCGATCCCGACCCAAACAACAAAAACAATCGCCATCACCAGCGCCTCAACGGAACGTAACGCGTTGAAGATGGTACGAGCCACGTAATAAATGACAAGTCCGCTTGGGACCGCATCAGCAGGCTTGTAGAACAGGCTTGTTATAAGCCCCAACCCCGCGCCGATCGCGCCTGCATACATGAAGAAACTCTGAACATCCTGAAATTGATAGAACCAGTTGATGATCGCAGCAAGGATGACAGCAAGGACTGCTCCAGCGGCGGTCGCCAGTATTATGTGGAGTAAATGGGCAGTGGTGCCTGTTTTTCGGCTCAGGGATTCACCCCAGCGACCTGCGAGACCGTTCAGGATCCCCGCACCGGCAAGGGCAACCACTGCCTTTACCACCATATTCAAGATATCACCGAGATCGCGGATAAAGAATCCCAAAAATCCGAAATTGCCCATGGAAAGCCCCAGCGATCTTCCTCCACTCAGGGCAAGGAATGCTATCAGGTAGAGCGCCAGGATAAAGATGAAGAACAGCGCAAGTAATGTCAGGATACGGGCAACTCTCAATCCCGCGGATGGATTGATGATCTCCTGCTGCGGCAGCGCCCAGCGCACACCCCTTACCAGGATAAATGGCGCCACAATCAAAACTGCCAAAGTGACTGGAAGGTTATTCGTCAATAACAGGCTGATCCGTTCCGCCTGGTCAGCCAACTGACTACCCAAATACAAACCAACAGGAATAAGCAGAATGGAAAGTGATATGCCTGCAAGGGAATTGGTCACATCCTTCATCAGGTTGCGGGCGGCAAAGAAACTCAACGGGATTGCAAACACAATACCCAAGGTGGTTGCCAACAAGGCTAGAAAAACCGTTTCTATGATCTTGTTCCACGTATCGTAGGCTGTTTTTGTCAATTGAGGGGAACCTACGTTACGGCGGGTTATGGCTACAATTTCATGAGCATCTTCACTTGGGCGGTTCGGCAAGAGTACAGTGGCTTCAAATTCCCCGAATCGATCCACTTCGATACTGGCAAGTTGCAAATTGACTCCGCTTTCAAACGGAACAAGGTTAAGAGGTCCGCGTGTCAACGGTTCAAAGTTATATCCCTTTATTGTAATATTCGTGCGAACATCACTGCAGGCGGGTGTGACAACCATGTAAGGTTGCGACGGATCTTCATTGACTTCAGGTTCAAATCCCTGCGGAGGACACGGGATCATGATTGGAGTGCGAACTTCAAACACCTCTTTTTCATAGGTGAAGAAGTTAGGTCTGGCTAAAGCACGAAGGATACGGAACAGTTGTTGCTGGCGGTGTTCGGACTTCGTCTCTGCAAGATTGACCTGCGTAACTTGAAACCCATAGGCATATACTACAAGAACTGCAATAATAAACAGACCAAGTCTTAGGGAACGAAACGGGCTAGGTTTTTTGTCCTTCATGATGCATCCTCTATCCTACACGTTCCGCATCGCGGCCGTAAATCTCTTTGAATTTGACATCATCGATCTCTTTGGGCGAGCCGTCAAACATCAGTTTTCCTTCATTAAGAGCCACTACGCGGTCGGCATAACGGTGTACCAAATCCAGAAAGTGCAGACTGCATAACACTGTTACGCCATCCTCTTTATTGATCATTTCCAGGTATTGCATGATGCTGTGCGCCAGAACTGGATCGAGGCTCGCAACGGGTTCATCAGCCAATATCATTTCCGGGTTCTGCATCATGGCACGCGCCACCCCCACGCGTTGCTGCTGCCCGCCGCTTAGTTCATCGGCGCGGTGGTTGGCTTTATCAGCGATGCCAACCCGCTCCAATTGCTTGATGGCGTTTTCCACATCACTTTTTGGAAAGCGGTTGACCAGACTCCAGGCGGGATTGACATATCCCAAGCGTCCGGCAAGCACATTTGTGAGAACAGAAGAGCGGTGAACAAGGTTGAAATGCTGGAATACCATGCCGATCTTGCGGCGGACACGGCGTAATTCATCGTCAGAAGCGTCCGTTACATCCACTCCGTTCCAAAGGATCTTCCCATCGGTTGGTTCGATCAGGCGATTAATGCAACGCAACAGCGTTGACTTGCCGGAACCGCTCAAGCCGATCACAGCCAAGAATTGACCTTTTGGCACATCAAAACTTACATCCGTCAGGGCTTGGACTCCGCCGTCATAGATTTTTGTCAGGTTTTGAATTTTTAGCATGATTATCACCGCCAATGGAAGAAAAAGGTTGTAAGTACAAAATCCCGGACAGGGGAGACCCCTGTCCGGGATGAATGCTACCGGGACAGATTATTGACCAAGTCCTTCAAGGGTGTAGCCTGAAGCTTCCACCATCTTGCGAACAACATCATATTCTGCATCCGTTGCCGGTTCGATGCCGGTCCAGCCATAGAAATCCTGATTGCCGATCGATTCATTCCAGGCATCAGTTCCAGCGAAAGCCACCAGGGCGGCTTCGATCTGGGCGCGCAAGTCGGCGGGGAATTCAGGACCAAAGGAGAGCGTATCGTTGGGAATACCGGTGGAGATCATCAAGATGCGGGTCTTCTGCATAATATCCGGGGCTTCCGTGCGGATGCTGGCGCGGGCATCCAGTACGCGATATTCGCCATTGGGTCCGCACAACAAGCGCGACCCTTCAGCATTCGGACCGCAGGTATCGATTACATCTTCAGGGAGGTCGGGATTTTCAAACGACCATTCAACACCGCCTTCGGGATGCAGGTAGGGGCTGTAGAAGGTTGTAGCGAAATCTACAGAGCCGTTGTAAAGAGCGAGAGCTGCACCATTGTGGCTGCCGCCAGTTTCAAAGGGAACAGGTTCAATACCAGCTTCCTGGAACATGACCAGCGGGACCATGTAGCCGGAGGTGGATCCGGGATCGCCATAACCCCAGGTCAGACCATCGAGGTCTTCAAGGGAATCAATGTCGCTGTCGCGCGGGACCAGGATCTGAGCCCAGTATTCGGAATAACCAAAGCGGACAGCCTTGAAGGCAACATCCACACCACACAACTGACTGGCAAGCGCGTACCCCAAACCAGGGATGAACGCCATGGTGTCAGCGGGAGATGCACACATCTCTTCAATGGTGGCGGCATAGGAGGTCGGCACAACGACTTCAAAGGTCAAGCCGGTGGCTTCGTTAAGGGCTTGAGCCATGATCTCACCGCCGCTCACAATGACCTGCGCGTCCACGGAGGGGACGAACAAGACCTTGATGGGGTGTTCCGGGGAACCAATTTCCGGCGCGGGTTCTTCGGTGGGTTCAGGAACTGCGGTCGGCGGCACTGCCGTGGGTTCTTCAACCGGCTCAGGGGCAGGAGCCTCTGTGGCGGCTGGACCGCATGCGCTGAGGATCATCGCAACGGACACGATGAGCGCCAGCAGGACAAAAGACATACGTTTGTTCATGGTTTCTCCTCTTTCAAAACATTAGATTCTACCGGGGTGAACGTCACCCCTGACCTTAGGATAATAACGCAAACATTGGGGATGAACAAGTGCCTATTTCTTAAAAAATGGGTATGCAGGTTAAGGTTTGATTCGTTGTATCTATATTAATCCTGGGTTTGAGCCTTCGTTTCACCTTTAACAAGGAACGCAACTGCCCGGCTCTTCTGCGAATCCATTACCAGATCCATGTGGTGATGCGGGCGATAGTCATGGACAGCGATCAAGTGCAGAGCGGAGAGGACGCGCGGATTATCGATGGAGATGAATTCTCTGATGCGATTCGGCGTACTATAGAAAAATTCCCGGTTGAATACCGTATCCATATCATCGAGAAAGACCGCCAGCGGATAAATGTTCGCTTCCATCAAGTCTTGAAAAAAATGAGTACCAAAGGATGGTTCGGGAGAGGCGCCAATGGCTTCACCCGCCAACTCCACCAAGGCGCGGGCATTGTAGATATCACCATACGCGATGTGCACGCCAAGGTCGGGCGTGGATGTACCCCAGCGCCCCGGACCAACCGCGATGTACACCTCGTCCTTCATGAGCACATTGAATTGCCCAATGGCACGCTCCAGCGAAGTCCGCTCTGCCTGCGATTCAAGACTGAAATATCCCTCCGATGGGACGAAAAGGATATAACGGATGTTTTGGATCGCTCCCTGAGGAACCATTCGCGATGTGGAGAAGACAATGTTTTCATTCCGCAAGTCGCTTGGGATCTGCACTTCTCCCGATTCTTGAATATGGCTTTGCGGGCGGCATTGTAGAAGGGTGATGCGAACTTCAGACCGCTGTTCGTCAGGCGTAAGAAGTTCCAATGTGAACTCGGTATCCACCGGGGATCCATAATGAGTTTCAAGCAATTTCAATGCTTCGCGGATCGATGCGGCAAAAGGCGTACGGGATAACAATCCGTTGAAGTTGATCACCATTTTTTCGGGTGGGGCGATCCGTGAGCGGATCGCAGCGAGATATCCTTCTTCCACGATCTGGGCAATATATCGCACCGCTTCATAATCCACGCCAATAAGCTCGCGGACAGGGAGCGTAACAAAATCATTTTTATCAAGGTCGATAACATCCACACTCCGTTGCGAGTAGCTTTGTGTCGCGCGGACATCGGACGAGGGAGTCAACGTAGGATGACTAAGCGCCACGAGGCGGGGATAATCATCCGCGACCACATCCACCGCGCGGGTCCCCAACCCCCACACAAGACGCAAAAATCCGTCTTCCTGCTTGATCTGCGGTGACCAACGGTATAGGTTGCGGCTGAAAGCGACCCCGGCGGCGTGCGGCAAATAATAATTTCCCCAGCGCCTTCCCTCTACAAATTGGATAAGGATGCCGATACGCTCATCATAATCCGCCAAGTCTTTGAGATGACGATAAAGCAGCGCATCGGGATCCAGCACACTGGCATAGATCTTTGCAATGGCATCTGTCAGATCGGAAAGTTTCCGGTCTGGCTCTCCCTGATTCGGGAGAAAGATGCTTTCATATTTCCCGGCGAAGGATGTTCCAAAGTTGTCTTCCAGCAAACTGGATGAACGGACAATGAGAGGCGTATCCACTGCATCGGCAAGGATTTCCTCCAGCCGCTCGATGATCTCCGGCGGAAATTTGCCCTCGGCAAATTCGGCACATAGCACAGGATAGTCCGCACGCATCTCTTCCTCGGTCTTATATTTCTGGTCATTCCAGTGCATCAACCCATTTAATGACAGAAAA
>CAYPHR010000047.1:0-14131 GCA_964410375.1 uncultured Anaerolinea sp.
TGTTTTTACGCTATGTCTGTTCTCGGGACCCATTCTCTATTTGAGTTATGGCGCAGAGTATGAACAGGGCTCGTCAATTCTTTTTTGGCTGGGCATCGGACTGCTGCCTTCTTTGTTGAACGGAAATATGCAGTCTTATCTTTATGCGACTGGCGAAGAAAAATATGCAACAAAAATGCGTGGACTTGTGGCTTGCATACAGATTCTGATAGGATTGCCATTGGTATATTTTTACGGTGCTGTAGGCGCCGCATTAAGTCTTCTGGTTGGGGAGATCGCGATCTGGCTGCCTTTGCGGAAAAGGATGCGGATGATTATGAACAAACCGGTTGAGTGAATGAGTAAAGACATCGCAGTGCCAACTTTCAGGATCTTATCTTGGGTTCATGAGGGCTGGATATTGCTTGGGTTATTCCTGTTTGGATTGAGTATTCGGTTGGGTGTCATTGCTGCGAGCAACTTTGATGGTCTTTATGGACAGGATGCCTTTGCTTATCTTGGTTACACCAAACAAATTCTCGAGCTTGACCTAGCGGGTCCGTTTTATTGGCCGCTTGGATATCCTGCATTGGCTGCGTTCGTCACGCTTTTTTTCCACGATCCTGTTGTTGGGGCGCAGGCTGTCAACGTGCTTTTCGGTGCTTTGTCGCCCCTTTTGATATATCAGATTATTGGGCTCGTTCTTGATGGGTTGAGATTTAAGGATATTGTCCTTTTCAAGGTCTTGGGCGGATTTATCGCAGCGCTTGCCGGGCAATTGATCCACTCTTCCATTGTGATCATGTCTGACATGTCAGCCTTGTTTTGGGCACTGCTCTCGCTTTATGCCTTGATGCAATTAAGCCGCTCCTCATCATGGGTTTGGCTTTTTCTGTTTCTCTTTCCCCTTGCTTTAGCGATAGTGACTCGGTGGTTGTACGCCGGTCTATTGCTGTCATTTAGCATCTATTTTGCAATTGCGCATTGCTCTATGCTTCGTTCGTCCCGTTTTGTTCTATTTGCGATACCCTCTTTATTGTTGATCGGTTTGCAATTCGTTTTCAGTCAATATTCAGCCGAGCCGGTTTCTGGTCATATCTGGCTTGAGAATTGGAATATGTCGTATGCTCTTCAAACGACGTTCGACACTCCCGATGGAAGATTTCAGTATCAATGGCCGCCTCTTGTGTTTTATGCCTCGCCGCTTTTTCACCCCTATTACCTGTTTCCGTTATTGACCCCATTTGTCCTTGCGGGAATATGGCGGCTTCGCGCTTCCAGAGTGCTGATACCGCTTGGCGGCTGGGTGCTGATACTCTATCTTTTCTTGATCGGTATCCCCTACGAAAATTTTCGTTTTGGACTTGCATTTTTCCCGCCAGTCATTATTTTGGCGGTTGTTGGGCTTGCAGTATCGCCTTTTTTGCTTCGTCGCTGGATTTTGACGGCTGTTTTTATCTCTCTCATTGCGTCTGTCCCATTTACATATAAGGGATTAAATGCCCTCTTCGATTTAAAATCACGAGAATTGGGTTATGCTTCCTATGTAGAAAAAATGACATCCCCCGGCTCGGCGGTCATCACATTCAGTGCGACGCTGGCCCTTGATCATTATACGGATGTCAAACCGGTTGATCTCTATGCTCAGTCGCCTGCTACACTTCAAGCATTAATGGATTCCGCATCGCAGCCCGTTTATGTGTTCGTTCAAATGGAAAATCTGGAGACACAATGGGTGGGAAAAGCACCTTTTATGAATTATCTTTGGCTGCGTGACAGTTTTATCTTGCGCGAAATTGGAACCTATGCTGATTGGGTTTTATACTCTGTTGACAGGTAGCCTTCATGAAGATCGCAATTGTTGTGCCGGGCTTCTCTAAAAGTGAGCGAGATTGGTGTATTCCCGCCCTTCTTGATTATGTTCGTAGTCTTACTGCCCGGGCGGAAGTGCATGTATTCACTTTGCGATGGCCCGAGCGGAATGGACTTTACCCCGTCTACGGCGCCACGGTTCATGCAATGGGCGGACGGAAACAGCTTGGCATGGGCGGAGCGTTTCGACTGTATGCGCGGACTGTACAAGGAATTGTGGCAGAGCATGAACGCACACCATTTTCTGTGATCCATGCATTTTGGGCAGATGAACCCGGATGGGTTGCCGCTTGGGCGGCAAGACGATTGAATATTCCGCTTGTCATCAGCCTGGCTGGCGGAGAGTTGGTGGGGATTCGCGACATTCAATATGGTCTGCAACTCCTTCCCGGTCGAGACTTGTTGATACGTATGGGGCTGTCCTCGGCAAAATGGATCACTGCCGGGTCAAACTACCTGCTGGATATTGCAAAAAGACACCTTGGGAGTGTTGCTCAGCAAAAACTGGTGCTGACTCCGCTTGGGGTCGATATCGGGCGTTTTTACCCAATTGTCGGGGAGGGCAGACGCGAAAAGGTCCTCAATGTGGGATCGCTTTATCCAGTGAAAGGTCAAAGTATGGTTATTCGAGCAATCGGCAGGGTCCCGGATGCGCAGTTGGAGATTGCGGGCGAAGGTCCGCTTCTTTCTGGACTTCAAGCTGCCGCTTCCGCCCTGCGAGTGGCTGACCGCGTAAAATTTTTAGGCGAGATTGTGCATGATGATATGCCGGAACTTTTTCGATCCGCAGCGCTTATGGTCCAGGGATCCTTGCATGAATCGCAGGGAATGGCGGTTTTGGAAGCAGCCGCATGTGGATTGGCTGGTATCGGTACGCGAGTTGGCGTTCTGCCTGAAATCGGGATTCCGGTTGCCGATGACCGTGAAATGGCTTGGCAGATCGACCGGTTGTTAAGGGACGAAAAACATCGAAAGATGCTGGGCGATGCTGCGCGGGAGACAGTTGTTCAAAGGTTTTCCCTGGAACTCAGCCTGGAGAGATTTTTGAGTTTGTACAGCCAATGAGTAGAATTCTTGACCCGCTGGGGCAGATTTTTGGCAACTTTCTCTTATTTTCTTCGTATACTTTAAAAGACTTTCAATTTCCACAAAAAAGTTATACACTAATACTGAATTCCACAACACAGGAGAATGAATTATGAACAAACAAGGTCGTTCACAACTTGCGCTTGGCGTCCTGCTGATCCTGCTTGGCGGATGGTTCCTGCTGGATCGCACAGTCCCCGCCTTCCATGATTTCTTTTCAAGGTACACTGAATGGCCCGTCAACCTGCTCTTGATCGGCGGTGTGATCTTCGTTTTGGGTCTTGTGCTTGGTTCGCCCGGCATGTCTGTCCCTGCCGCGATCGTCGCAGGTATCGGCGGCATCTTTTATTATCAACAGGCTAGCGGCGATTACGGTTCATGGTCGTACATGTGGACTCTCATCCCCGGATTTGTCGGTGTTGGAAGCGTACTTGCAGGCTTGCTCGGCGATAACACCTCGCATAACCTCAAGCGCGGCATGAACATGATCGTGTTCAGCGCCGTGTTGTTCCTCGTCTTTTCCGCCTTCTTTGGCGGCTGGACGATCCTCGGCAGTTACGGTCCCGCCATTCTGCTGATCCTGCTTGGTTTGTATGTGCTTGGCAGCGGTTTATATCGCTCCTATCGCAAACAAGGAGAATAACATGCGCCGCAATCAATTGTTTTGGGGCGGCATCCTGCTTTTGCTTGGCTTTGTGATGCTCGCCAATGCCATGGGGATAACCCTCCCGAATGGCAATTCACTGATGAGTCTTTTCTTCCCCCTGCTCCTCATCGGGTTTGGCATTTGGGTGTTGTTTGGCGTTTTTATGCGCGGCAAGGTCGACACCGAATCTGCGAGCATTGATCTGCAGGGCGCATCCGAAGCCGGTTTGCGGATCAGTCACGGCGCGGGCGAGTTGAATGTTCGAAGCGGCGCGGGCGCCAATGAATTCATGCGCGGCTCGTTCGTTGGCGGGGTGGAACACAAGACCTCCAGAAACGGTGACAGGCTCGAGGTCAAGATGCGACCCGCGAAGGATTTCGTCGATTTTCCGTTCTTTGGACCGCGGTCCCAGCTTGATTGGGATGTTGCTCTCAATGCATCCGTCCCGACGAATCTGGATTTCAGTCTTGGCGCGAACAAATCCAATATCGACCTGCATGACTTGAACATCACAGATTTGCGTTTCAAAACGGGAGCCAGCGATACGACGCTCACCCTGCCGGCAAAAGGGCGCCTCAATGCGGACTTTGAAATTGGCGCGGCGTCTTTGACCTTGATCATCCCCGAGGGCGTTGCGATCCGGGTCCGCGCTTCGCTCGGCGCAGGTGACTTGAGCGTGAACCGTTCCCGCTTTCCGCAGGATGTATCGCCTGACTATGAGACCGCTGCCAATGCGGTCGATATTCATGTCAAGGGCGGCGCATGCTCAGTGAAGATAAAGTAAAAGGTATTGACATGAAACGATTTGATCTGCGAATTGTCTTTGGGTTGATGCTCATTCTCGGCGGCGGACTTGCGCTGGCGCAGACGATGGGCTATTTGAAAAATGCCTCCGATTATTTTTGGGGCGGTGCCTTCCTTGTTGCCGGGCTGACCTTTCTCGCGATGCTTTTCGGCGGGCACTGGTGGAGCGCTTTCCCCGGTTTTACGCTCGCCGCGCTCGGCGTGCTGATCCTGCTCCCCAACTCGCTGGAAGACATTGGCGGCGCGATCTTTTTGGGCGGGATTGCACTTTCCTTCTGGTATGTGTATTTCACCAGCCGCGACGAACGCTGGTGGGCGATCATTCCAGCCGGCGTGTTGACCGCGCTTGCGCTGCTTATCCTCGCTTCCGCGCAGTTTGAAGAATATTCCGGCGCGATCGTATTAGGCGGAATAGGGCTGACCTTCTTTGTCGTGTATCTGACGAATCGGTTGGAGCGCTGGTGGGCATTGATTCCCGGCGGCGTGCTTGCCACCCTTGCCGGTGTGACGATTGCCGCGGAGCAGTTCGGCGAGTTTCAGACGGCAGGCTTTTTCTTCTTCGGGCTTGCGTTGACCTTCCTGCTCGTTGCCGTGCTGGCGAAAATGAGTTGGGCGTACTGGCCCGCTGGCGTGTTGGGCATCATGGGCTTTCTGGGGATCGCGTCCCTGCTCGATTTTGCCAACTATGTCTGGGCGATTGCGCTGATCGTGGCGGGAGGCTTTTTACTGTTTCGCTATTTCTCCAGACGGGCTTAAATGCCCTGTTGAATCAGCCACCCCTGCAAGTCCGGCAGGGGTGGCTGTGTTTTATTTCGCTTCTTCCACATGAATTTCCGGAAAGAATTGATGTACCGTTCCTTCCACCCAGCCATGCAGCGTGGATGGCAGAAGCGGACAATTCAAACATGCTCCGCCCAGTTTGACCTTAAGCGCATCTCCTTCCAAGGAGACGAATTCCACAGTCCCTCCGTGGAACTGCTCAATATAAGCGCTCAAATTCTCCAAGAGATGGCGGATTTGCATTTCACGGTTTTCGGTATCGATTGTGTTCATAAGCCGGTTTCCCATTTGTCTTTATGATTGGAATCCAAAAAAGCCTGGATCTGCGCGTGCGCATTCTCCCATCTTGGGGCGACAATGCGCGCCAGACGGTTGATGATGGTCTGCCCTGTTTTGGGATGCTCCTCAACCAGTTTCCACAGATTCTGCCCGTGAACGCGGACCGCGTCAACCGGCGATTCGCTGACAATGCTGCTGGTATATTTTGGGCTTCGGATCACCGCCGACCAGCCGAATACATCCCCCTCACACAGGCGGGTCAGGATGATCGGCGGACCATCGTACGGTTTGTACCGGATGCCAACCCTTCCGCTCAGGATCAGATATACGTAATCAGCGGGGTCGCCCTGCTCAAAGATGACCGTTTCCGTCTGACAGGAAAAGGGCTCAAAGAGAGGCTTCACCAAAATGATCTGATCAGGCTCAAGGTCTTGGAAGAGCGGAAGATAAGGCAGGTTCTCCAACATTTCATTGCATGGTAATCAACGCGCGAACAGGTTTCCAGTATCATCCATCCTAAAGAGGGTGACATTTATCCCTTTTTTATTTGCCGCTAAAAATCCTGCGTTATACTCTGTGAAATTGGTAATTTTTACAACGTTCATCGCTTCATGAATTTGATGACAGGTGATGGTCTTCCGCCCGATGCGGGCGGCTTAATGGAATGACATGATAGTTTCTTCACAACCTTCCCCGGGGCGCTTTTTTGCACTGCTTTTAATTGGATTCGGATTGATCGCGATTGGTGTCATGTTCATCCTGCTTTTGGATGTCCCCTCCGCCTCGACCCAGGACTTTTCAACTGTTCCCGCCCAGGTTGATTTTCCCGCCCCCGAACTGGATCTCATGAATCTGGCTGGCGAACCGGTTTCGCTTGCCGACTATCAAGGCGATGTGGTGCTGGTCAATCTCTGGGCAACGTGGTGCCCGCCCTGCCGCGAGGAAATGCCGGCGCTGCTTTCCTTCTATGAAAAATATAAATCCAATGGATTTGTGCTGGTTGCCATTGATCAGGGGGAAACGGCGGAAAAAGTCCAACCGTTTGTGGACGAATTCAAACTGACGTTTCCGATCTGGCTGGATCAGGCGAATGAAGCCGGGCGCGCGTTTAAGACCATGAGCCTGCCGAGTTCTTATGTTATTGACCGGCAGGGGCAGGTGCGCCTGATGTGGATCGGCGGGATCTCAGAGCGGAATCTAGAAAAATTTGTCCCTGCAATAATCAAGGAAAAATAGAAGAAATCATGGGTAACTGCCATTGATGGCAGTAAATGCGTCACTGCAATCGCAGGCGCGGACGACCGCGCTGCCTTTGGTGAGCGTTCCCAGGTATTCTCTGCTCCCGTTGCGGACGGTCCAGCCGCTTAGCACGAAGGGGATCGGGCTATCCGCGGCGATCCACTCACCGTTGTATTTACGCGCCACATGGACGTGCGTGCCGGTTGAGCGCCCGCCTTCGCAGGATGGATAGCCGATCATATCTCCAACCTTTAACGTTGAGCCAAGCGGTGCAAGTGAATTGGTGGCAAGATGCAGATAGTAGATCACCC
Organism: uncultured Anaerolinea sp.; assembly: GCA_964410375.1. Classification (GTDB taxonomy): domain Bacteria; phylum Chloroflexota; class Anaerolineae; order Anaerolineales; family Villigracilaceae; genus Villigracilis. The sequence goes on from CAYPHR010000047.1 coordinate 6,997, forward strand.
AGCCTGTACGTTCATTCCCGTCCATGTCGAGGTCGAGAGCAACGCCTTCCTGCGGGTTGGAGCGCACCACGAGTCCATCCGCCATGGCGATCGCGTAATTCTCTTCTTTGGCGGGGAAGCAGCCGGCTTTTTCCATGGGCGGGGCGAAGTCAATAGCGGAGAACGGTTCGCCGGAGCCCCAACCGGTATGCGGACCGCCGGTGAAGCTCCAAGTCTGGTCGCTGGGGAAGGGCAGGCGAAGTTCCGGCTGCTGCAAACTACCGGGAATCAACACGGATGTTTCCTGCCACGGGTCGCCGAATAAAGTTGAATAGGTCTGTGCAAATCCTTGCGGGCTGACAGCTTGCGCGTAGGCATCTCCAGTGAATATTCTTGAATAATAAAAGTGAAGCGCGGCGGAGGCGGCATTTTGCCAGGGATCGGGGCGGAGAAGGTTCCGGTTGGTGTCTTCAAATTCGAGCAGAGTCCCGAGGCGCCAACCGTAATATCCGTTGTTGAGAGTGTTGGCGGCTATCACAAGCTGGAGATAGGGAGTTTCCCAATATGTGCGGGAGAATCCCAGCAGGTTGCGGCTGACAGGGGGCTCCGCCGCTGTTAATGCCCCGCCCTGATATTCCAATATCGCCAACAGCAGGCGCGGACTGAGGCTGTAGTTGACCGAGACATAATCCACCAGCTCGGCGCCGGAGCGCCATGTTCCGGCGACATATGCGCGATAACTTTTGAGCCAGCCCGGCTGGGATGCGACGAACGCGGCGGTGTTGAAGCCGGTGTGTGTGGGACCGTTCACGAAGGCGTGATCGGGGATGATCTGAAAGGAACTACCCCATAGAGCGCGATAGTAGATGGGAATCTGCATTGGCATGCCGGGCGGCATGGTGGTGGCGTCACGCGGTATGTGCGGATTGGCAAACAGGATCTCGTCCACAGTGGTGTTGAAGCGTGCCGCCAGTGCTGGCAGGGTGTCACCGGTTTGGGCGGTGTAATCCACGAGTTCGCCGGGGTTGTAGGCTGGGCGGACAGGCAGGGGTGTTGGAAAGAAAGCATTATCGACCGCCTCGCCGACCTGGCTGGTCGGTTCTGCGAAGGAGAGACTGGGTCTGGACGATGGCAGGTTGCAGGATGTGATACCGATCACCGTGCTGAGAAGAACGGCGAACAGTGAAGTAAGATATTTTTTCGTTTTATTCATCTTTTTCGCGGATGATGTTAGAGCGGCTCCCGCCGAGCGGGTCTGCGATCACCACCTGTTCGCCGCGGACGAGGGTGCCTTCGTAGGCTCTCCCGCCGGCGATAACGCGCCAGCCGCTGAGAATAAATGGAATGGGTCCATCCGCTGTGATCCATTCACCGTTGTATTTTCGCGCAAAATGCAGATGGGTGCCGGTCGAGACGCCGCCTTCGCAGGAGGCGTGACCGATGCGGTCGTTCGTTTCGAGCCAGGTTCCCACCGGCACGCGGTTCTTGTCGGCAATGTGCAGGTAGAGCAGGTTCCAGCCGGTTTGTTCATATCCGTCGCCATCCAGATCCACCATGACGACGCCATTCCCGGAACGCACCACAAGACCGGGAGCGGCGGCGGCGACCCATGTCAGGGTGGGGGCGCATCCGCTTTCTTCCGCGCCGGGAGCGAAATCAATGGCTGCGTAGACACTGTGCGCCTGCCCGTAAATATTCGGGTTGATCTGTCCCCAGCCGTTGTGCGGACCGCCGGTAAAGCTCCACTTTACGCCCGGCTCGAATGGCAGGACGAGGGTGGGCTGGTCAAGCGCGGTGGGGAAGATCGGGCTGATCATATCAGCGCGCGCCCAAGGGTCGCCGAACATGTCAACGTACATGGCGGGAAAGCCGGCTTCCGGGTTGATGATCTGTGCCCATTGTGACTGGCTGTATAGGCGCGAGAACAGATATTGGATGGCGACAGTACCTGCATTCAAGCGCGGGTCAAGGCGAAGCGAGTTGCCGTCGGCGAATTCCAGATGAGTTATCGTCCCGGCGCGCCAGCCGTAATAGGCAATGGACATGGTGTTGATCGCCCAAGTCAACTGGACGCTCATACCTTTATAACGATAATCGTGGAATCCCATTGGGTATTCCGTGCGCAGGATGTTGATGGGTTGTCCGCGCACCCAGCGGCTTTCGTATTCGAGCACACCCAACAGCAGGCGCGGATTGATGGAGTTCTCGATGGCGAGACGGTCAATGGCGGCGTGACCTTCGATCCAACCGGTGGAGCCGAGATAATCACGGAAGGTGCTCAGGTAGCCGCCCTGCTCCTGCACATATTGTTTTGTATCGAAGTTAAGCGCGGTTGCCGAATAGACAACCTCCGCATCGGGCATGATCTGGATGTTGGGCGTGGTGGCTTCATTGATGCGGTTCGGGATGATGAGCAATGTGCCCGGTTCGAGCAGGGTGGAACGGGTCAGGTCGGTATCGGAGACGATCTCGGCTTCGCTGACACTGAAGCGACTCGCGATTGCGGGAAGCATGTCTCCGCTTTGGGAGTAGTACAGGAATGGAGCGGAATCTGCCAGGGGCGGCGTCGATGTGGGCGGGATGGCAGTATCTGTCCCCTGCGGCGTGGGCGTGGACTCAGGGTCCGTTTCGGAGGGCGGGGCAATGGCCTCGGTGGGATGAATGATCGGTTGGTCTTGAACAATGAACGGGTCGAAGTGAGGCGTATCCGGGATGGGTGCATCCGGTGTGGGGGTATGCAGAGTCCCCCAGATGGATGGGGTCGATCCACATGCGGATAAGGTCATCGAAATGAGAATAAGAACAGCAACAGCGCGGTGCATACGTTGGATTGATTATATCCGCATAGATTAAGTTGGGATGAATTAGCGTGAGATCAGGTTGAAGTCGTTGGCGCTGTCCCAGGCTTCGATGGATTCCGAGCCGCGCGAGAGGAATCCATTGTATTCAACACCTGTCCCGCTGGAGATCCAGCCGTCGAGGTTGAAGGGCAGAGGACCGTCAGCGGCGATCCATTCACCGTTGTATTTGCGCGCGATATGGATATGGGTGGCGTTCGAGAAACCGCCCTCGCAGGAGGGATGCCCGACGCGTTCGTCCGCGAAGAGATATTCGCCGACTGGGACGCGATCCTGTGTGGCGATGTGCATGTAAAGGATGACCCAGCCGGTTTGTTCGTAGCCGTCGTTGTCGAGGTCCTGTACCACTGCACCTTCCTCCGAACGGACGATCAAGCCGTCTGCCATGGCGGTGATCCACGATGGGCTTGCCGCACAATGACCGGTGGTATTATCAGGCGGGGCGAAATCCAGCGCCGCCCATGCCGATCCGGAGTCCCAGCCGCCATGCGGACCGCCGGTGAAGTACCAGCTTTCACCTTTGCTGAAGGGCAGGTTCATGGGAGGCTGTGTCAATCCGGATGGGATCAGCGGTTCGATGGCGTAGCTGAATGGGTTGCCAAAGAAGACAAAGTAGCTGACGATCAAGCCGGTCTCATTGACGTGGCGTTCCCAGGCGGCGAGATCGTTGAACTGTGAGAAGAAATACTGGACAGCCGCTGTCCCGGCATTGATGGTAGGGTCAATGGGGACAACCTGTCCGTCACTCAGCACCCAGGTGGAAAGCGCGTTCGCCCGCCATAGATAATAGCCGCGATTGAGCGTATCCGCTGCCCAAGTTAACTGGCGGTACAGACCTTCGCGTGTTGCATCTGCAAAGCCCATTGGATAAGAAGTATTGACCGGCATCGGATTTGTGACCCAGCCGCTTTGATATTCCAACAGCGCCAAGAGCAGGCGCGGATTGACCGAATAGTTTTTTGCCACAAACGAAACGACCTCGCTGCCGCTCATCAACGAGCCGTTGACATCCTGCGTATATCTGGAGAGATAGCCGTTCTGACTTTTAATGAATTCGTCGACGTCAAAATCGATCGTGCCGGGTCCGTAGACCAGCTCCGAGTCAGGGATGAGTTTTAATGATGTCCCTGCCTGAACCGGATTCGGCGCGGGGATCTTCAAGACCGTGCCGATGCTGAGCAGGTTCGGGTCGCTGATGGCGTTCGCCTCCATCAGGGACTGGATGCTGATTCCGAATCTGCGGGCGATGATTCCCAGTGTGTCACCCGCTTGCACAACGTATTCATCCGCATTATGGCGCGGTGTCGGCAGGGTGCGGATCGGGTCCGGTGTCGGTGTAAAAATATACTGCTCGCCTGCCCCAAATGAATCAGGCAGGCTGAACGAAACGCGCGTCGGCGTGGGTGGACGGGTGGCGGTTGCTTGCGGTGTCCCGTTTTCTTCCGCCGCGGACTGGCTATCTGAGCCTTCCACCGGCAGGAAGGGATCGTAGGTTGGGAATACGACCTGTTCCGGGTCGGATTGCGTACAGGCGGCGAGCAGGCTGATGGTCAACAGCCCGATGATGATTTTTTGAAAAGACATGGGCATGATTCTACCAAATGCGCTGTGAATATCGCATAACAAAAAGGCGCAGGATTTTCCTGCGCCTTTGGATCCTGCTTTTCACAAGATATTACGACTGAAACCCCGATCCCATGATGTAATTCTCCAGACCGCGGATCTCGCTTTCCTTGTTCTCCAGCGCCGCTGTCATTACATCGCGGATGGAGACCAGCCCGATCAACTGGTCATTCTCCACCACGGGCAGGTGGCGGATCTTGTACTGGTTCATCAGTGCCATGCACTGTTCTACGCTCGTCTCGCTTGTGACCGTGATCATCCTCGAGACCATCACATCCTTGATCTTGGTATCCCTGGCAGTGCGGCTCTCAAGTTCGCCCTTTTTCAGGTAGTCACGTTCGGTGTAGATGCCGACGATCTTGCCGCCATCCGTGACAAAGATCGCGCCGATGTTCGCCTCCGACATGACTTTGAGCGCATCCAACACATTGGCGTTGGCGTCCACCGAGAAATTGGTGGCGCTTTTCTTGGCTTCCAGAAGTTTTCGTACAATGGTCATCGCATATCTCCTTTGGTTGGGTGGACAAATTAATTAAACCACGTCATTTCGAGCCTGCAAGGGTAACGCAATATCCAAGGTGACAGTCACTTTTAAGGCGACTGTCACCTTGCTCTATTTTTACACCAACTCCACCTTGACTGCCGTGATCTTGTAGGACGGGATTTTCGAAACCGGGTCAAGCGAAGCGTGCGTCAATTCGTTGGCAGACGCCTCGGGGAAGTGGAAGTTCGCATACACCATGCCGGGCGGCACACGGTCGGTCACCCAGGCTTTGGCTTCGATGCTTCCGCGCCGCGACGTCACGCGCACGATGTTCTTTCCATTCAGTCCCAGTTTCTCCGCGTCATCCGGGTTGACCTCCACCAGCGCCTCGCCATACACCTGCATGATGCCGGCGGCGCGGCGTGTCATCTGACCACCGTGCCAGTGATACAACACGCGTCCGGTGTTCATCACCATCGGGTACTCATCATCGGGGCGTTCCGCGGGCGGCACATGGTCGATTGGCATGAACTTGCCCTTGCCGCGCGTGAACTGTTTTGTGTGCAAGATCGGCGTGCCGGGGTGATCTGCCGTCGGGCAGGGCCATTGCAAGCGTTCGCCTGCTTCCAGCCTTGTGTGTGTGATCCCGCCATAGGATGGCGTGACCGCGTTGATCTCGGACATGATCTCGGCTGTGGATGTGTACTCCCAACTGGCGTGCGGCGCATCTTTCTGGACCCGGTCACTGATTCTGACCATCAACTTTTTCGCCAGTTCGGAGAGTATCCACCAATCCGGCTTCGAGTCGCCCAGCGGCTCGATGGCTTGACGCACCATCTGCACGCGGCGTTCGGTGTTCGTGAAAGTGCCCGTCTTCTCGGCGAACGACGCGCCCGGCAGCAGCACATCCGCATAGACCGCTGTTTCAGAGGGGAATATCTCCTGCAAAACGAGGAAATCCACTGACGATAAACAGTGACGGATGTGATTCGTATCCGGGTCCGACATGACCGGATCTTCACCGAGGATGTACAGTGATTTGATCTTGCCTTCGAGAATGCCCGGCATCATCTCAGTAACGGTTAACCCGACTTTTGCTTCTGTAGTTGCCCCCCAGGCTTTCTGGAATTTCTCACGCGCTTCCTCGCTTGTGACGGGTTGATATGCCGGGTATACGTTCGGCAGACCGCCCATGTCACATGCGCCCTGTACGTTGTTCTGTCCGCGCAGCGGGTTGACGCCGCCGCCGGCTTTGCCCATGTTGCCGAGCAACATCTGGAAGTTGGCGAGGTCCATCACATTGCGCACACCGACGATATGCTGCGTAATGCCCATTGCCCACATCACCGCCATCGGCTTGGATGTGGCAAGGATCTCAGCCGCCTCATACAGTTTCTCCACGGGGATGCGCGTGATCTCCGCCACTTTGTCGGGCGGGTACTGCATCACAGTGGCTTTGAATTCGTCGAAGTTTTCGGTGCGTTCCTCAATAAAGGCTTTGTCTTCCCAGCCTTTTTCGAGGATGATGTACATCAATCCGTTGAGCAGGGCAATATCCGTGCCGGGTTTTTGGCGCAGATGAAGGGTCGCAAATTCGGTGATATCGATCTTGCGCGGGTCAGCCACCACAAGTTTTGCTCCGCGCTGACGTACCGCCTGGCGCAGCATCGCGCCGAAGACGGGGTGTTGTTCGGTGGTGTTCGAACCAATGATAAGGAAGGCTTGCGCCTGACTGGCGACATCGTCCATGGAATTGGACATCGCGCCCGAACCGAAGGAGGCAGCCAGACCGGCTACCGTGCTGGAGTGTCAGAGACGGGCGCAGTGGTCGATGTTGTTCGTTCCCATGACCTGCCGCGCCAGCTTGTTCATCAGATAATTTTCTTCGTTCAGGCATTTCGCCGATGTCAGGAAGCCCATCGAGTCTGCGCCGAATTTCGAGCGGGTGTCGGCGAGTTTGTTCGCCACGATCTCGAGAGTCTTATCCCATTCGGCTTCGACCCAATCCCACGGCGAACCGCTCAATTCCTTTTTACCGCCTTCGAGCAGGTAGCGACGGACTTTCGGCTTCACCAGCCGATCCGGATGGTGAATGAAATCGTAGCCGTAGCGTCCTTTTACGCACAGGTGATTGCCGTTGGCAGGCGCCTTCTCGGTCGAAGTTACACGGATGATCTTGCCATCCTTGACA
>CAYPHR010000048.1:0-12914 GCA_964410375.1 uncultured Anaerolinea sp.
CCGACGGGTTCTCCATGCTTCGAGCGTTTGTTTCCAGATCAGGATGATCCCTTCTGCGGCGGAGAGACATAACGGCGCAGTGACGATCAGCAGGTACTGGGGCCATTTCGTGCGCCAGACCAGCAGGATGAAAAGATCAATGACCAGCCAGAGCGCGAAGATGCGGTGACGTTCCCACATGCGCTTGAAGCCGAGCACGGCAAGGAACGCGATGAGCGTATCCAGCATGACGACGAACACGCGCGGATTGTTATGCCACGGCACGGACATGGTCAGCCAGTTGAGTTGCTGCCAGAGCGGATAGCCTGCATTTTCCACGTTCGCGTTGGTGGTCGTGACGGTCACTGCGTTGAAGGATTCCTGCAAACGCCCGATGGGATCTGCCCAGAGATAAGGGTTGAAGGCGAAGAACACCACCAGCGACAACACGCCCCAGCCTAAAATGGGCAGGAAGGTTTTTACTTTTTTGAAAGAGATGGTTTCTTTGTTTGTTATCAGCCAGTCCGCGACGATGGCGAGACCGACCGTGCCGTGCAGGTATTTTGAGTCTGCGGCGAGCCCGAGCAGGATTGCCGAAGCGATGAACCAGCCGTTTTGATTTTTTTTCCTGAATTGCGCATACGCCAGGATCGCGCTCAGGCTCAGGAACGCGGAAAGCGCATCCAGCATGACCTGGCTGGTGTATTTAATGGTGAATGTGTGGAGGGCGAGTAATAATCCGCCCAGCGGGTTCACGACGGCGAGAAGGATTGTAGTCAGTGTGCCGAAGACGGCGGATTGGGTGCGTCCTGCCTGTAACAAGTCATCGGGCAGGGAGGAGGCGGGCGCATCCGTGATCGAGATGTCCGGGACGAGAGGGGCTTCGGGATAGAACGAAAAGAGAATCCCGTAGGCGATCTTTGCCAGTGGGGGATGCTCGGGGCGGTAGTTCGTTTCGAGAAAACCAGACCAGTCCGAAGTCCGAATCAGATGCGCGTATTCCTGTCCCGCGCGCATGTAGTCGTCTTCATCCCAGTCGATCGGCAGCATGGAGACGGCGCGCATCCGCAATGTCCATGCGAGGACGGCGACGAGCAGAATGGACAAAATTCCGAAGGCAAGTTTTTTGTTCATAAAATAAAAAGGCACGTTGCCGCGCCTTTCCCCGAATTATTCATCGTCTTCCACACCGCTGGCGGCGAGTTTGCCCGCTTCGTCCTGGGTGTAGAGTTCGTCGATGAACTGGTCGATGTCGCCGTCCATCACGGCGGGCAGGTTGTAACTTGAGTAGCCCACGCGGTGATCGGTGACGCGGTTTTGCGGGTAATTATACGTGCGGATCTTTTCCGAGCGGTCACCCGAGCCGACTTGTGAACGGCGCTTGGCTTCCTCTTCCGCCTGCTGTTTTGCCACTTCGATCTCGTACAAGCGTGCACGGAGAATGCTCAAGGCGCGGAGTTTGTTCTGTAATTGTGAACGTTCATCCTGACAGGTAACGATCATGCCTGTGGGCTTGTGATACAACCGCACAGCCGTGGAGTTCTTCTGCACGTTCTGTCCGCCCGCGCCGGAGGAACGATAGACCTCAACTTCGATGTCGCTTTCGGGAATATCCACTTCGACTTCGTCAACTTCCGCCATCACAGCAACTGTGGCAGTGGAGGTGTGGATGCGTCCCTGTGATTCGGTAGCGGGCACGCGCTGTACGCGATGCACACCCGATTCGTATTTTAATTTCGAATACGCCTTTCCTTTGACTTCAAAGATGATTTCCTTGTAACCGCCGACACCGATGGCGTTTTCAGAAAGGATCTCGGTCTTCCATTTTTTATCTTCGGCGTAGCGCATATACATGCGGAAAAGGTCGGCGGCGAAGATGGCGGCTTCGTCACCGCCTGCGCCAGCGCGAATTTCCACGATGACGTTTCTGTCGTCACGCGGGTCTTTCGGCACGAGCATGCCTTTGATGACCTTTTCCAGCATTTCGATCTTCGGTTCCAGGTCGTCAATATCCGCTTTGGCGAGGGCGATCAACTCCGCGTCATTCTCATTGACGAGGATATGCTTTGCCTCTTCGAGGCTTTTCATCGCCTGACGATATTCCTTCGCCTTCTCGACCAGCGGCTCCAGGTCAACGCGTTCCTTGTTGATCTCGGCGGCGCGTTTGTAATCGTTGCCTATCTCAAGCAGTTCACTGCCGAGCTGTTCGAATTTTTCTTCGATTGCCAGTAATTTGTCGAGCATATAGATTCCTCATGCCTTTGCGAGGGGAAACTTCTTCATCGCAACGACATTCTCACGAATTAAAGCGCGGCTGAAGGAGCCGCGCGCGGGATTATACCAGTTGCAGGATGTTAATAGCTTGCGGTTGCCGAAAGCACCATCGAAACGATGATGAGCAGGGCAAAGATGACGAACAGCCATTGCGCCGCACGGTTCTGCTGCGGAGCGTTGTTCTCGGTATTCTTCACTTGTTTATTGTTCTTTTTTCCTTTTCCAGCCATCGTACTCTCACTTCATAATATGTTTATAGAACGCCTGCGACATTGCCTTTTCGAGTTCCTCGATTGTAACAGGCTTCATCACGTATCCGTCCGCGCCGAGCTTCAGTGCCTTATCCACCATCACATCCGCGGCTTCCGAAGAAAGCATGATGATCGGCAGGTTCTTCCACTCCTTGCGGCGGCGCAGGAACTCAAGCATGTCCAGCCCGGTCACCTCGGGCATGTTGATGTCGAGGATCAGCAGGTCGGGGCGTTTGCCCGCCAGCAGAGCCTGCGCCGCGGGGCGCGGGTTGGGGTATCTCTTCGGGACGTAATCCAGCAATTGGAGCATCAAACCAATTGCTTCGCCCATCTCCTCATCATCGTCAACGATCCAGACTTCTTTCATTCTAAATTCGCCTTTACACTTTGCGCGGCAGACTCGTTCATGCCTTTCACTGTCGCGATCTCTTCGACACTTGCTTCCCTAATCTTATCCACAGAACCGAAATGTTTCAAGAGCGCTTTCCGCCTCGTGGGACCAATTCCGGGGATGGAATCCAGTTGGGAGGCAAGACCCAGCTTCGAGCGTTTTTTGCGATGCGCCGTGATCCCGAAGCGGTGCGCCTCGTCGCGGATCCTCTGCACGAGGTATAGTCCCTGCGAATGGCGGGGCAATATCAACGGCTCGCTCCTGTGCGGGAAGAAGATCTCCTCCTCCTGCTTGGCGAGACCCACCACGGGGACTTTATCGAACAACTCGAACTGCTCCAGGACTTTGACGACGCGGCTGAGCTGCCCCTTTCCGCCGTCGATGATGATCAGGTCAGGCAGGATGGAGAACGACGCATCCTTTTTCGCGCCGACATTTGCCTCGGTTTCCTGTGAGCCTTTCCAACGCCGGAAGCGGCGCGTGAGCATTTCTTCCATCGATGCGAAGTCGTCCGGCGCGCCGATGCTGGTGCTCTCGATGTTGAACTTACGATACAGGCTTTTGGCAGGGACGCCCTGCTCGAAGACGATCATCGCGCCGACGGTCGCCACGCCCTGCGTATGACTGACATCATAACACTCGATGCGGTTCGGCGGCGCGGATAATTTTAGCGCAGTTTGCAGTTCGCTGAGCGCCTGCTCCTGACGATGAGTGTCCGCCTGCCATTGGGCGCGCAGCGCCTGCAAAGTCTCGGACGCATTCTCTGCCGCCATTTGTACCAGATCCTTCGGTTGACCTTCATTCGGGACGAACAATTCCACCTTTTTGCCGCCGCGCCTGGACCTGAGCCATTGCGCGATGATCTTGCGTTCTTCGATCTCTTGCGGCAGCATCACTTGTTCGGGAATGTTCGCGGCTTCGGTGTAGAACTGTTTGACGAATTCTGCCATCACTTCGTTGTCGGCGCTGTCCTCCGTGCCCTCAAGGATGAAATACTCGCGCCCAATCAACTTCCCGCCACGGATGAAGAATATTTGCACGCAGGCTTCGCCATCCTCGCGCGCCATCGCAATGACATCCGAGTCTTCGTAATCCGAACCGAAGACGATCTTCTGCCGTTCGATGATGGTCTGCATGGCTTTGAGTTGGTCACGCAGGGCGGCGGCTTTCTCGAAGCGCATCTCGTCCGATGCTTTTTGCATCTCAACTTGTAGACGCTCGATGATGCCTTCGCTGTGTCCGCTGAGAAAATCCATCAGGTCGGAGATCATCTGGCGGTAGCCTTGCTGGCTGATCGCACCGATGCATGGGGCGGTGCATAATTTGATATCGTAATACAAGCACGCACGCGGGTCCTTCCCCGTGATCTCACGGTCGCATGTCAGGTACGGGAAGATCTTGCGCAATACTTCCAGCGTCTGATAGACTGCCCACGCCGAGGTATACGGACCGAAATAACGCGAGCCGTCCTCCTCCATTTGGCGGGTGACGGTCACTTTGGGGAACGGTTCGTTCCAATGGATTTTGATGTATGGATAACGCTTGTCGTCCTTCAGGCGGATGTTGTACTTCGGGCGGTGTTTCTTGATGAGGTTCATCTCAAGGATGAGCGCCTCGAGCTCCGATCCCACCACGATCCATTCGATGTCCGCAATGTCGCGCACCAAGCGGCGGGTCTTGTTATCGTGACTGTTATCCGCGTGGAAATACGACCGCACACGGTTCTTGATGTTGATGGCTTTGCCGATGTAGATGATCGTCCCCTCGGCGTTGCGGTAGATATAACAGCCCGGCTTGGTGGGCAGGGTGGCGAGAATGCCTTGCAGTTTCTCCGAAATTTCCATTGGCGGTAATTCTACCGCTTGTTGTCAAAATTAGGAAATTTGTTCTGGCAACTCGGTCAGGGATGCCTCATGTCGATCTTTGAAATGTGTAAGAGGATTGTAAACTTTTCATCCCTGCAAGCCTCTGATACAATCCAACGGTAATATCGAAGCTGTGAAAAGCGTCTCAATGATGGTTAAAATTACATTTCAGGCGGAAAGCCTAAGGAAGAAGTTGCAATGTCCAATAATGGAAATGAGAGACATGTAAAAGTTTTAGTTTTGGGATCGGGACCGGCGGGGCTTTCAGCGGCGCTGTATGCGGCGCGCGCGGAGTTGACTCCAGTTGTGCTGACGGGGATGCAGTTGGGCGGTCAAGCCGCGCTGACGCATACCATTGAAAATTATCCCGGTTTCCCCGAAGGCGTGGGTGGAGCGCAGTTGGGGGAATTGTTCCAGAAGCAGGCGGAACACTTTGGCGCGAAGGTCGAATTTGACATGGCGCACGAAGTGGATTTCTCCCAGCGTCCGTACAAGGTGACGGCGGATAGCGGCGAATATACCGCTGACACGGTCATCATCACCACAGGCGCCAGTCCGAACCATCTCAACATCCCCGGCGAAGTGGAATTGACCGGGCGCGGCGTTTCGTACTGCGCCACCTGCGATGGCTGGTTCTTCAAGGATAAGAGGGTCGTAGTAGTGGGCGGCGGGGATTCGGCTCTGGAGGAAGGGTTGTTCATCACCCGTTACGCCTCCAGCGTGACGATCGTTCATCGTCGTGACGAATTGCGCGCCAGTCCGATCCTGCAGAAGCGCGCGAAGGAGCACCCCAAGATCAACTTTATCTGGGATACGATTGTGACCGAAGTGGTGGGCTCGGATAAGCTTGATGCTTTGAAGTTGAAGAATGTCAAGACCGGCGAGGAATCGACGCTTGAAACCGATGGGTTGTTCATTTTCATCGGGCACACGCCGAACACGCAGATGTTCAAGGATAAACTTGTGATGAGCGACTTGGGCTACATCAAGGTAAATGACAAGATGGAAACGAATGTCAGCGGTGTGTATGCGGCGGGGGAGGTGGCAGACCCGCATTTCAGGCAGGTCATCACGTCCGCGGGGATGGGGGCGGCAGCCGCCATTCAGGCGACAAGGTTCCTCGAAGCCGAATCAGGCTAGAGGTCGGAATTGAAGCGAAGAAGGACTCCTGTGCCGAATCGGCAGCCGGAGTCCTTCTTTTTGTCGTTTTTTCAAAAATGTGACATTTTGTACTTTTGGTCTGTGTTACTTTCGGATAAAATTAACAAAAAATAACGGCTTTGGAAGCCGAATCCCATTGGAGGAATGATGAAGAAAATCTCGATCATTGGAGCAGGGAATACGGGGGCGACCGCCGCGCACTGGCTTGCCGAACGTGAGATCGCCGATGTCGTTTTGCTGGATGTGGTGGAAGGCATGCCGCAGGGCAAAAGCCTCGACTTGCTCGAAGCGATGCCGATCATCGGCAAGGACTCGCATGTGCTCGGCACGAACGATTATGCCGATACGAAGGATTCCGATATTGTCATCATCACGGCGGGCATTGCTCGCAAGCCGGGCATGAGCCGCGAAGACCTGTTGAAGACGAACGCCGAGATCGTGGGCAAGGCTGCCACTGAGTCGTTGAAGTATTCGCCGAACGCGATCTTCATTGTGTTGACCAATCCGCTTGACACGATGGCGTACCTGACCATGAAGTTGACGGGTCTTCCGCGCGAACGTGTGATCGGTCAGGCTGGAATTTTGGACTCTGCCCGTATGCGCGCCTTCGTCGCGATGGAAACCGGCGTGAGCGTGGAAAATATCCAATGCTATGTTTTGGGCGGACACGGCGATGAGATGGTGCCGTTGACCCGTCATTCCAACATTGCGGGCATTCCCTTGAAGGAATACCTGCCTGCCGACAAGCTCGAAGCGATCGTCAACCGCACGCGCAAGGGCGGCGGCGAGATCGTCAATTTGCTCAAGACGGGTTCTGCTTATTACGCGCCTTCGCTCGCCTGTGTGCAGATGGCGGAAGCGATCTTGAAGGATAAGAAATTAATCGTTCCCTGCGCCACCTATATGAATGGCGAATACGGTTTGAACGATATGTACTTCGGCGTGCCGGTGGTGCTTGGCGCTGGCGGCATGGAAAGGATCGTCGAGTATCAGTTCGATGACGAGGAAAGAGCCATGTTCGAGAAGTCGGCGGCTTCGGTAAAAGAATCGCACGATGCGCTCAAGAGCGTGGTAAGTCTGTAAAATAACTGGTCAAAGGTCGAAGGTCAAACGGACTTTCGACCTTTGTTATGAAACTAAAAAAGGAGTCTGGTCATGATTCTTCACGAAAAACTTTCAGCTCAATTGCCCGCGTGGCGTGAGCGCGTCAAATCCCTTGCCAAAGAGCATGGTGACGTGGTCGTGGACAAGGTAACGGTTGGGCAGGTCATCGGCGGGATGCGTGATATCAAATCCCTGTTGACCGATGTCTCGTTCGTGGATCCTGCCGAGGGGATTCGCTTCCGCGGCATGTCCATCCCCGAGGTGTTGAAGGCATTGCCCAAGGCGAAGGGCGGCAAAATGCCGATGGTGGGCGGATTGTTCTACCTGCTCTTGATCGGCGAAGTGCCCACCAAGGAACAGGCGTTGGAAGTGGAGGCGGAGTGGGCGAAGCGCGCATCCGTCCCCGATCATGTCTACAAAATGCTCAAGTCCATGCCAAAAGAGACGCACCCGATGACGCTCTTCTCGCAGGCAGTGCTTGCGCTCCAAAGCGGCTCGGTCTTTGCGAACAAATATCATGAAATGAAGAAAGACCAGTATTGGGAAGCCGCGCTCGAGGACAGCCTCGATCTGACCGCGAGACTCCCCGTCATTGCGGCGTATATCTACCGCATGAAATATTTCGGCGAAAGCTCCAAACCCAAATATAACCCCAAGCAGGATTACGGCGCGAACTTTGCGCGCATGATGAAAGTTGCGGATAAAAAGGGATATGCCGACCTTGCCCGACTGTACTTCATCCTGCACAGTGACCATGAATCTGGGAACGTTTCGGCTCATACCATGCATTTGGTCGGGTCTGCCCTCTCGGACCCCTACCTCTCCTTCTCCGCTGCGCTCAACGGTCTGGCTGGACCTTTGCATGGTCTGGCAAATCAGGAGTGCCTCGGCTGGTTGATCGATGTGAAAGAGAAATTCGGCGGCGTGCCGACCCGCGAGCAGTTGTACCAGTTCTCGTGGGATACGCTCAATAGCGGGCACGTCATCCCCGGCTATGGTCATGCGGTTCTGCGTGTGCCTGATCCGCGCTTCACTGCGCAGATGGAATTCGCCAAGAAGCGCTTCCCGGATGACGAATTGGTTCGTCTCGCGGATATGGTCTTCGACGTGGTTCCGCAGGTTCTGCGCGAGCAGGGCAAGGCGAAGAATCCCGCTCCGAACGTGGATGCCATCAGCGGTACGCTCCAATATTATTACGGTGTGCGCGATTTCGACTTCTACACCGTGCTCTTCGGTATTGGGCGCGCACTTGGTGTGGCGCCTAACTATGTTTGGTCTCGCGCGCTGGGCATGCCCATCGAGCGACCCAAGTCCCTGACGACGAAGATGCTCGAAGATGTGGTCGCGAAGGCAAGTCAGCCCGCGTAGGCGATAAAGTCAAACTCCCGAAGTCAAGAAGGCTTCGGGAGTTTTTTTGTTTGGGAAGTTTGTTATTTTGTCCCGATTGTGTCTATCAAGAAGGCAAAATCCAGGGCGTTTTCTTTCAGGAAATCATACCGTCCGCTGGCGCCGGCGTGACCAGCGCTGAAGTTTGTGTAGAGCAGGGCGGGTTTGTCGCCTTGCTTTTTATCGCGAAGTCTCGCAAGGAATTTGGCGGGTTCCCAATACGCCACGCGCGGATCGTTGTAGCCCGTTGTCAGATAGAGGTGCGGATACTCAACTTCCTGAATGTTGTCGTACGGCGAATAGGACAGCATGTACTCGAACATTTCGCGGCTTTCATCGGGGTTGCCCCACTGGTCGTATTCGAGTGTGGTCAACGGGATGGTCGGGTCGCTCATGCTGGTGACCACGTCAAGGAATGGGACTTTGCAGATGACCGCCTTGAATAGATCGGGACGCAGGATCATGCTTGCACCGACCAACAATCCGCCCGCGGAACCGCCGATGATGGCGAGTTTTTTGGATGAAGTGAATCCTTCCCTTATCAGGTGTTCCGCACAGGCGATCAGGTCGGTGAAGGAATTCTTCTTGTGGAGCATCTTCCCGTTTTCGTACCAATCGCGTCCCATCTCCGAGCCGCCGCGGACGTGCGCGATGGCGTATACAAATCCGCGATCCAGAAGACTGATGATATTGGGGTTGAAATGCGCTTCGCTCGAGCCGCCGTACGCGCCGTAGCCATAGATCAGGGTCGGGTTGTTGCCGTTCCGTGCCAGTCCTTTTTTGTAGGCAAGCGAGATTGGCACTTGCTTCCCATCCGCTGCGGGGGCGAAGATAAATTCAGTGATGTAGTGCGTCTTGTCATATCCGCTTGGGATTTTGTCTTCTTTCAACAACTCCCATTCACCTGTTTCAAGGTGAATATCAACGATGGAGTTGGGGGTAATGAGGGACGAGTACCGTATGCGGAAAACCTTTGACGAGAAATCCAGGTTAGTTTCAGCAACCACATCGTAGGTCGGATCAGGGAATTGGATATACTTTATACCGCTGATCCCGTCCGGTTTGCTGATGCGCAGATGGCGGAGTCCGTTTTGGCGTTCATGGAGAACAATATAATCCTCGAACAGGTCGAAGTGTTCGAGCAAGACGTTCTCGCGGTGCGGGACGACGTCCTGCCAGTTTTCCGCGCCCGGCGCGGAGACGGGCGCCTTGACCAATTTGTAGTTGTGGGCATCCTTGTTGGTGAGGATGTAAAAGGAATCGAGGTGATGCCCGGCGTAGTATTCGAGTCCGTGCTGCCGGGGTTGGATCAGTTTGGGTTCAGGATCAGGCTCATCGGTCGGAATGAAGCGCATTTCCTGTGAGATGGTATTGTAGTGATAGAGCATGATGTACGCTTTACTGCGCGACTTGTGCAACGAGAGCGAGTAGGTGTCGTCCGTTTCATGGAAGAGCAAAACATCCTGTTTGGTGCCGGTGCCGAGTTTGTGGCGGAAGAGTTTGTCGGAGCGGTGATATTCGTCCAGCGTCAGATAATAGAAGGTCTGGCTGTCCTGCGCCCATTCGATGCCCGTGCGATAATAGACACTACCGTAGACGCGCGGGATCCGTTCGGGGTACAGTTCGCCGCTGACCAGGTCCTTGATGAAGACGGTGTACACCTCCGCGCCTTCGTAGTCGATGGAGTAGGCGAGTTTGGTTTGGTCGGGGCTGACGCTGAACGCGCTGACACTGCAAAACTCATGCCCCTCGGCAAGGACATTCTGATCGAGCAATATTTCTTCCGGCGCGTCGAGCGAATCCTTTTTGCGGCAGAAGATGGGATATTGTCTGCCCGCCTCGGTGCGCGTGTAGTAGAAATATTCTCCATCTTTATAAGGCACGCTTTTGTCCGATTCCTGCAAACGCGCCTTCATCTCGTTGAAAAGTTCATCCCGCAGCGGTTTGAGATGCGCCAGCGTCGCTTCCAGATATTCGTTTTCGGCTCGCAGATATTTCAATGCTTCGGGGTCTTCGCGGTTTCGCATCCAATAATATTCGTCGTTGCGGGTGATGCCATGCTGGGTGATGTGAAAATCTCGCTTGGGTGGGATTGGATGGTTTAGCATTTGATTCCTGTAAAAATTATGGGATGAATGGAAGATATTTCTTGCGCAGACTCTCCATGTGGTGTTCGACATGACCGACCAGCATGTAGATCAACGCCCGTGCGCTCACCGCCGCGCCGCTGGCTGTTCCAACCTGTGACGCAGAATCTTCGCTGATATGTTTCACCGCGAGCGCGTTCGCGCGCCGCAGATACTCGAATTCGCCCAGCAGATCCTCGAGCGGGATCTCATCCGCGCCTGATTCACGGACGTACTCCTCCTGCTCGAAGCCGGGCAGGGGTGTCTTGTCCTTGCGCGAGATGCGCAGCAAGCGATATGAGAATACCCGTTCGCCGTCGATCAGGTGGCTGACGATCTCCTTGATGGACCATTCCGCAGGTCCGTTACGGAAGCGGGCTTGGGGGTCGGATAAACATCCCAGCGCGGCTCTCATCTCTTCGATTTGAAGCGGAAACGCGGCGGCTACATCTCCGCGGGCAGCGGCGCGCTGGATGTAGTCGGCATAAAACGGGGCATATTCTTCAGGGGATGGAGGAGAAAACTTCATTTTTAATCCTTTTTAGGGATTATAACGTACTGGGATTTGCATCCATCGCTTATAATTGGGATGCAATAAAAACAGGAACATGATGAACGCATTGTACAAAGACTTATTTCGCCTCCCTGCCATCGTTGATAAATTATCGCTCCTGCGTTT
The DNA here is from genome assembly GCA_964410375.1 of uncultured Anaerolinea sp. GTDB lineage: Bacteria > Chloroflexota > Anaerolineae > Anaerolineales > Villigracilaceae > Villigracilis. The sequence goes on from CAYPHR010000048.1 coordinate 11,217, forward strand.
GCTGTTGGATGCCGATGAGATCAATGTGAATTTGGCGTTGGCTTTGCTCAAGGTGATCCACAGGCAATTGAGTTTCGAGCAGACGCGGGAACGTTCCGCGTACAAACGTTACGCCGAGACCATCGAAGTCCTGCGCCATCGCAAAGCGGATATGCTGCAACAAGTTGTAGATGCATGGAAAGCGGCGCAGACCGAAGTCCCCGCCGAATGGTTTTCCACCGCTTCTGCGTCGGACGATTAAGGCTGTATTCTTTCGACCTCAAAGCCTCGCATCACCCATTTGTTAATTCCTCCCTCCACCTGAATTACATTCCCATACCCGCGCCGCTTCAAGACCGAGATCGCCGCCATCGAACGGCTCCCACTGGCGCATTGGATCGCCAGAGGTTTATCGTGCGGAAACGGTAATTCCTCCCACGCAATGCGTCCGCCTTCAAAATGAACCGCGCCGGGAATACACCCCGCATCCCATTCCGATTTCATGCGCACATCCACCAGAAAAACTTCATTAAGTCGTTCGCGCAATGCTCTCGCATCCATGCTTTGAACTGTTTCCACAGGATAGTCCCGCGTCCAGGCTTCGATGCCGCCCTCGAGATAACCGACCAAGTCATCGTATCCAATGCGGATGAGTTGCCGCGTCGCTTCGGACCTTTGGTCTGCATCATCCGCTACGAGCAGGATCCTGCTCCCGAACGGAATCATCCAACCCGCCCACGTAACGAGCGGCGCGTCCACGCGGATGCCGTACGAGTTGGGGATATGTCCCGCGCCGAATTTTTTGTTGTGGCGAACGTCCAAAACGACGACGCCTTCCTCCATCATCGCTTTGACTTCGCCCGCGGAGAAAGGTCTAAGAATGGGAACACCGCCAAGGATCCTTGCACCTTTTTGATTCGCTTCCCGCATGTATCTATAATAGGTGGGATACGACGGCAAACCAGTCAGCACGCGTTTGATGAATTCTTCCTCCGAACCAGCCAATGCCAGCGGATTTGAAGAACGTTCACGCCCAATGGTTGTCGTCCTGTCTGCGGAGACAGGCGCAACACAGAACGACCCTGCCCCGTGCGTGGGGAAGACATCCAGTTCATTAGGAAGTTTCAGTAATTTCTCGTGAAAGGTGTGATAGAGATGCCTTGCCAGCGGCTGGGTCAGTTCTGGCGTGAGCAGATCTGTGCGTGCCGCGCCGCCGACGATGAGCGCGCCGCCGCTGAAGAGCGCAGACGGCGTCTTTCTGTCCGGTTCAACGATCAGGAAGGAGATGTGCTCAGGCGTATGTCCCGGCGTGGACATCACGCGGACTTGGAACGCGCCCAGGTCAATGACCGAATCTTCGGTCAGCGGATTGTGGTCGAAGCCGACCTTTGCGTCCGCGCTGGCGCCAATCACCGCGCCGGTTTGGTTTGCGATCTCGCGGTTGCCGGAGACGAAGTCCGCGTGCAGGTGGGTGTCGAGGACATGCGTCAGCGTAAGACCAAGTTCGGATGCGGCATGCAGGTAACGGTCCACGTCCCGAAGCGGGTCGATCAGAATTCCCTTTTTTGTCTCGTGCGAACCGATCAGATAGGCGGAGTTGCCGAGTCCCGTATCTACGAATGATTCAATGAAATACGGCAAACTCATTTTCGCAGGGCGATCGCGCGGAAGGGGAATGCAAATGCGAGATAGACTGCCGCGCCGACCCATCCGCCGAGG
>CAYPHR010000048.1:13014-14097 GCA_964410375.1 uncultured Anaerolinea sp.
AGAACGCGCCGAGGTAGACAGTTCGTACTTCCTTTTGTGCATCGCTGATGTTCATGATTAGCCTCCTGTTTATAAACTTGGTTATTGACAATGAAATTGCAGAAAAAAAAGCGCCCAGTTATATCTTTTGAGATTGTCGCAATTCACTTCTTCTGTAGATTAAGATAAATGCAATAACCCAGTTGACCGCAAATGAAAAGAAATAAATATTCAGGTTGCCTGCGACGGGAGGCAGGAACGGCAGGAGGTTGGACGCGGTATTCCCCGCGGCGTGAAAAAGCATGACGGGCAGAAGGCTTCCCTTTGTGTTGATGAATATCCAGGTATAGATGATCGCAGATGCGATCAAGTTGAGGACGAAGATGACCAGCGGGACACTATTCAATAGGACGCCTTCCGTCCGTGCAAAAGGAAAATGCCAAACCGCCCAAAGAGTCCCAAGAATAATACTTGCCATCAGCGGTGTTTTGGTTTCCATGAGTTTTGGCAGCGCAAAGCCGCGCCAGCCTATTTCTTCGCCCAAACCGTCGAAGCCGAGTATGAAGACAAGAATCAGAACGATGATCTTGATCGCAAGGGATGTATCTTGCGGTCCGAAAGGATATGTTGCTTTTGACAGGTCCGGTGCCGGACCGCCCGTGATGGCATTTAATGCCAGAGCGACCAAGATGATAAATGCGGGCAGGAACAGGGCAACGGCATACCATTGAAGTCCGACGCGCCACCTCAACAGCCTGCCGAAGAGTTCGCCAAGCCCCTGCCTGCCAGCGGTGAGAAGCGCGACGATAATTGCTGCCAATGCGGGACCGTATCCCGCCAGCAGGGCAATCGCCTCTGTCGGTTCATACGTCGCAATTCCGCGTGACGCCAACGCCTGTGGGAGCCAGTTTGACCAGGTAAATAGGTATGCGAGAAAAAAGAAGAGGGGAATGGAGTATTTTTTCAACATTGGAAATAGCCTCTAAAGTGGATTTTCATCATTATAACCACGATGACACCCTTGTGAAACATCTGTTTTTCACCCCGCATATTCGCTGTATAATCATGTCAGATAATGAAACGGAGTTTTAGATGAGTTCAAAC
>CAYPHR010000049.1:0-1229 GCA_964410375.1 uncultured Anaerolinea sp.
GCCATCACTGCATAGACTGCGGCGACATGCCCTGTTTTATCCTGGATCAGAAGGATGAGCGATGTGTACGCTGTGAACAACGCGCCGTAGATGCGCGGAGGCAGCCGCCACACGGGAACATCCTGCCAGTCCTTTTTCAGGAACAGGTCGGGCAGCAGGAACAGGATGGTGATGCCGAGCAATGGATAACCGATGAAGATGCTCAAACCCTTGATGATCTCAAGATTGAAGAAGGCGAAATAGGCGAAGACAAAATTGAGCAGGGCAATCGTCCACAGCCACCAGCGGTTGCGAAGCAGGTGCAGGGCGGCGTAGATGACCGCGATGCCGAGTGCGGCGACCATGCCCAGCCATGCGCCGTAGGCGAAGCCTGTGATCAGTCCCAACCCGAAGGCGGGAATGGATGCCAGCAGAACGGACAGGCTGTATTTGCGCGCCGCTTCGAGTCTGTGCAGGATTTCGCTTGCAATTGCCAGCACTGTGCCCCAAAGAATCAATACGATGGTCGAGCCGAGCGATTCCAAATCGAATGCGGCGGCGATGAACCACGGCATCGGGACGAGCGTCCCTGCCGCCAGCCACGGAAAGGCAAAGAACGGATACAGCGTGTTCGAAAGTATGAAGAACGCGCACGCCAAGCCCCATGTGATGAACGCCGCCAAATGCCAGAGCGCCGGGTTGGACGGGTCGACAATGTTGATGCCAAAGATCGAGATGGATGAGATCAGGGTGATGCCCTGCACCGCTTGTGCCGACAAAAAGAGCGGCAGCGCGAATTTCTCGTCCTTCCATTTTTTCACCAGCCACACGCCTCCCAGCCCCGCCAGCGCGGCAACCCCGACCATGCTGGTATAAAATTCGGGCTTGGCGTTGAAGATGTCGCCGATGCGGTACAGTGACAACACAAGCGAGCCGAACGCCGTGATGCTGAACAACCGCGACTGATACAGCCACGTGCTCGCGCCCCACACGACCGCCATCAGCAGGAACACCACCACCCAATATCCCGCGCTGAACGTGCTCGAAAGATCCATGGCTGTGCGCAGGGTATCTTCGATATTGTTTGCCGTGATAATTAACAGGAAAGAGAAAACAATGAAAAGCGCAAAACTCGGTTGCGGCAATCTCTTTTTGATGGCAACCGACAACATGCCGAAGGCGAAGGTGCCGAACAGCAGGATGGGCAGGCGGAATTCGGGGATCGCCCAGCCGACGAAGGTCGCGGCGGC
>CAYPHR010000049.1:1329-3808 GCA_964410375.1 uncultured Anaerolinea sp.
GTCCAGCAGGTTGGCTCTAACCCACTCGTTGATCTCCTGCAAGAGTGCGTAGCGTGTACCGCGGTCGAGCCTGTTTGCATTGCTGCGTCTTTGCACCATGCGGTTGGACGGCAGATTCAATGCCGCCAGCGCATTCGCGCGGTTGTATTTGTTCTCGTCACTGCTTGCGATGATCTCCAGTTCGCGGCGGACGGCTTCACTGCTGAAGTTCAGGTCACTTAACCGCCGCATCGCTTCCGCGCGGTCTTCCACTTTTGTGCTTTTTAATCCTGAAAGAACTTCGTTCAGGACCTCTTCCGGGTTTTGTTTGTTCGGATCGCTCATTTCAGCCTCGATACTGACAACCTGATTGGATTGAAGCGGAGTAGTTTCCTGTGCAGGTCGCGGAAGGTTTTCATCGCGCGAGATCTCGCTGTCCACTGCGAGTTCCTTTTTGATCTGTGCCATCCCCATGTTTGGAAGAACGAACCATAGAATGACAAGCAAGCCAACGACAAGGCAGATAAGCATGATGCCTGCGCCTGCAAAATAACTCAGGATCACCCCGCCCAGCGGAATCGCCGTGCGGATGCCCGCGTAGATCGCCGCCTGCTGTCCGTGTTTGCGGACGAACTCACTGTCTTTGTTATTCGCATATTGGAGCAGGACCAGATGCCACAGCGCCGACCCAAGCACGCCGAAGGTGTAATTGATCGCGTCGCTGGTTTGGGAATTGCACACATTGAGCCCGTACTCCAGGCAGAATGTGGATGCAATATTCATTCCGACAATGAATAATAACGTGGGGATCGTAACGACCGGCGAGATTCTCAGCCAGTTATAGGCGGCTTTTGCCAGCCGTTCCTCTGATGGTCTTTGCAAGGCTTCCTCCTCTGGTTTGGCTTGTTCCCCTATTATCCCTTAAAAATCGGGTTTTTATAGCCAAAATTCGCTGTTTTGAATGAAAAAGACGGTGGGATTTCCACCGTCTTCGGTTTTGCAACAGCGATTGTATTACTTTAACACCACTCCACTGCGCGGGGAAATGGTAATTTGGTCACCTGCTATGTTCGGCGAGCCGAACAGCACGTTTGGATTCTTTTCGAAATGCAGGTTGACCGTCCGTTCTTCCTTGGCGACATTGAAAGCGATGGTCAGTGTTTCGGTTTTGTACGAGCGGGAGAATACCACCACATCGCCTTCGGCATGGATGCGTTTGTATTCGCCGCGCCGCAGGGAGGGATGTTCCTTCCGCAAAGCGATACATGCCTTCGCGTAATCAAGGAGATCGTGATCCCACTTTGTCTCATCCCACGGGAAGGACTTGCGGCAATCGGGGTCGTGACCGCCGTCCACGCCGATCTCGTCGCCGTAGTAGATGCACGGCGCGCCGGGGATGGTGAACATGAACAGCCAGGCGAGTTTCAGCGCGTCCTTGTCTCCATTTGCGCAGGAGAGAAAGCGCGGCATATCGTGGCTGTCCAGCAGGTTGAATTGCGCGAAGGTAATGTCCTGCGGATACAAATGCAGGATGCGGTCGATCTCGTTCGCAAAATCATGTGCATGCATCGGGCGGACGCGGTCCTTCAAGCCGCCGGCATGATGGAGCACGTCCATGTTCAGGTGTGAGTTGGCAAAGAATCCCAGCGACGCCGACGTGATGAGATAATTCATCACCGCATCGAACTGGTCGCCCTGCAGCCATCTCTGCGCCTCGTGCCAGATCTCGCCGACGATATACGCCTCAGGATTGATCGCCCGTACACGGCGGCGGAACTCGCGCCAGAATTCGTCGTCATCGATCTCGCCCGGCACGTCCAGCCGCCAGCCGTCAATCCCGAACTTGATCCAAAACTCCGCCACGTCAAAAAGAAACTCGCGCACAGCCGGTGTGTTCGTGTTGAACTTCGGCAGGGCGGGCATATTCCACCAGCCGCGGTAGCCGATGGCGGTTAGGCTGTCTTCGTGATGCAATAACTTCTGTTCGTGCGGCGTGGGGTATGCGCCCCAATGCTTGTGTCCCTTCAGGCGTTCTTCGTCGAAGTGGAACCAATCCTTGTAGGGCGAACCGGCGCCGACTTCCAATACATGATGGAACTGCCAGAATCCGCGCGAGGCATGGTTGAACACGCCGTCAAGGATCACTTTGATATTGCGCTTGTGTGCGGCGTTCAGCAATTTCTTCAACGCGTCGTTGCCGCCCAACAGCGGATCAACATTGTAATAATCAAAGGTGTGGTAACGGTGGTTCGAAGCGGAAGCAAACACCGGGTTGAAATAGAGCGCAGTGATCCCCAACTCCTGCAAATAATCCAGCTTGTCGATCACGCCGTACAGATCGCCGCCTTTGAACCCGTAATGTGTCGGGGGGCTGTCCCACGCTTCAAAACCAATGTCGGGCAGCCGCTTGCTCTTCGCAAAACGGTCGGGGAAAATCTGGTAAAAAATTGCGTCCTTCACCCAGTCTGGTGTCGTCATGATGCCTCGTTGTTATGGATTT
>CAYPHR010000049.1:3908-13987 GCA_964410375.1 uncultured Anaerolinea sp.
TACATTGCATACGGACTCAAACTCTCGAACGGTTTGTAGGGGACGGCTTCGCCGCTTCTTCCTTGACCCTGTGCCTGCCCAGTTCCAAAGAGAGTTTCCACGCTGAAAGCGGATTTTTCCAAGTCTGTGCCGTTGAGTTTGATGCCGTATTCCGAAATTTCCTCGTCTGTCAGGTTCGCCAGAATGAGAAATGTCCCGCTCCTGTCGCTCCGCAGGCTGACAAAGATACCAGAGTTTCCCGAATCCGGCAGGGCGATGTCACCAGTTTGCAATGCTGTATGATCTTTCCGCAGTTGAATGAGCGTGCGGTAATGCTCCAGCAGGGAGGTTGAATCGCCCTCCTGCGCCGCTACATTGACTTGCGTGTAGTCAATATGAACAGCCCGCCAGGGAGTTGCCGTGCTGAAGCCTGCGAATTCGTCCGCGCTCCATTGCATTGGCAGGCGGATGTCTTCATCGGGTTTTTGTCCCTGCATGCCGATCTCTTCGCCGTAGTAGATGTAGGGCGTGCCCGGTGAGGTCAGCATCAGGAACGATGCCATCTTTGCCTTGTTCACGTTGCCATTCAGGACGGACATCACGCGGTTCTGGTCGTGGTTGGTGAGGAAGGTGGCGAAGTTGAAATCGGGCATGTCCATCAACGCGAATTTGATCGCGCTGTTGACGCCCGAATTTGCGCCGCCGTTCGCGCTGTTGACAAATCCGCTTGCCATCTCAAAGTTGAAAATGTGGTCCATTTTATCGCCGGTGTAGGCTTTGACCACCGATGAACCCGCGTTGAACACTTCGCCGATGGTGTAGGCGTTCGGGTTTTGCTTTTTGTATGCCTCGTAAAATCCCTCCAGCCATGCGTAGGTGGCAGGCGTATTTTCGGTCTCGCCATCCTCTTCGATCAAATGCTTCACGGCGTCCACGCGGAAGCCGTCCACGCCGATCTCGTTCAACCAGTAATCGGTTACTTTGAGCATGTCCTCGGTCACAGCGGGGTTGTTGTAGTTCAGGTCGGGCATACCGCCCCAGAACAGACCGAAATAATAACCTTGTTCCCCTTGGTGCCAGCCATTGCCCTTGTTTTCATCCTCCCAGACGTAGTAATCGCGATATGGGGAGTTCGGGTCGCTGTTCGCATCTACGAACCAGGGATGCTGGCTGGAGGTATGGTTGAGAACCAGGTCAATGATGATGCGGATGTCGCGTTTGTGCGCTTCTTCGAGCAGGGTCTTGAAATCGTCCATTGTGCCGTATTCGGGGTTGACGGCGTAATAATCGAGCACGTCATATCCGTGATAGGACGGCGATGGGTGGATGGGCATCAGCCAGATGGCGGTGATGCCGAGCGCTTCGAGATAGTCCAGCTTTTGGATAATGCCGTTGAAATCGCCGATACCGTCATTGTCCGTGTCGTAGAACGAGCGGACGAATATCTCGTAGAAGACGGCGGTCCGCCACCAGTCGGAATCGGCTGAATGGTTGGAACCAGCCAACGGCGCGGGAAGAGCGCAAGATGTCAGAAGCGATAAAAGCAGAAGCGTGAGAAATATCCGTTTAAGCATAGGTATCCGGGAGAAAAAATTTCCTCTCCCTTCGCTTTGAAGGAAGAGGAAAATGGGATGTTCTTTGAAGGTTTAGCCTTTGACGCTTCCGCTGGTCAACCCGCCGACGATATGCTTTTGCAGACCAATGTACACAATGGCAACGGGAAGCGCAACGATGACCGCCATGGCGGCGAAGCGGTTCCAGGGGATGCTGTTGGCGTATTGACCGGTCATGTTGTAGAGTGTCATGGCGAGGGTGTAATCCTTTGGCTGGGAGAGGAAAAGCCAGGTGAGCACGAATTCCTGCCAGTGACCGATGAAGCCAAGGAAGAAGGTGACGGCGAGCTGAGGCACCGCAAGCGGGAGTACGATCTTCCAAAAGGTCTGGTTGGCGTCTGCGCCGTCGATGGCGGCGGCTTCTTCGAGTTCGCGCGGGATGGTGTCGAGGTAGCCCTTGAGGTTCCACACGGCGAAGGGCAGGGCGGTGGCGGTCATGGCGATGCCGACGCCGAGCAGTGAATCGCGCAGGTTGAAGAGCAGCCTGCCTCGTTCGTCGCCCGCGCAGGCGAAGAGCGGCAGGATGGAGATCGCGCCGCCGCTGCATTCGGAAATTCGGAATTGGTTGAGCAGCAGATAAAGCGGCGTCGCCAGACCCACAGCGGGCATGAGCAGCGGAATGAACACCATGACCATCATCACTTCCCGCATTTTGAATTTGAAGCGCGAGAAGGCGTACGCGGCAGTGACCGCAACGAAGAGGGCGACGATGCCCACTCCAACGGAGAGCTTGAAGCTGTTGCCCAGAAGTTCAATGAAGGTGACGGGGTTTCCTGTGGGACGGTCCAACACCTGTTTGTAGGCGACGAAGGAGATCTCCTTCGGGAACAGGTCCAGCGAGGACGGGCGTGATGTCTGTGAACTGAAGGACATCGTAACGATGTACATAATTGGAAACATCACGGTGATCAGAATGAAGATGCACAGGATCTGGAGCAGCAACTGGCGCCAGAGCGGCAGGTTGCGCCCGCTGGTCTGCCCGGAGGTGTTCATGTTCAGGAAGCGGACGATTGGATTTTTATTATTTGTAGGCGAGGCGGTTGTCATGTTAAGCCTCCTGATAGTTTTGGGTGGCGCGGGTGATGCGGTTCGTGATCAGGAACACGATCAACGCCACGATGAAGATGATGACTGCAAAGGCGGCGGCTACACCGTACCAACGCAGGTTGCGGACAAGATTATAAGCAAACGTGACAAGGAGTTCGGTCGAGCGGGCGGGACCGCCACCTGTCATGAAGAAGACGAAATTGAATAGATTGAATGTCAGCGTGAAGCCGTACACTGCGGCAGGGATCATGACGGGGCGCAGGAGCGGAACGGTGATATTCCAGAACTACTGGTTGCCGGTTGCGCCGTCGATGGAGGCGGCTTCGTACAGGTCGCGCGGGATGCTTTGCAGCGCGCCTGTCGCAACGACGGACATGAAGGGCCAGCCGAGCCAGAAGTTGGCGATCATCATGGCATAGTACGCGAGCGTCAATGGCGCGCCCGGCAGAAAACCCGGGATGGGTGGTGTGTATTCATTCAGCCAGCGGATGCGCACCGCCGCATCTGATTGTGTAAAGAAGCCGCTTAATGCGGTCAGGAACTGGTTCATTGCGCCGTATTGCTCGTCGAAGATGTTGCGCCAGACGGTTGCCACAACCAGCGGGGGGACGACCACCGGCAGGATGTAAACGGCGCGGTAGATGCGCTTCATCCACAGACCTTCGGTGTTGAGCAGTACCGCGATCAAGACACCGGTCGGCACATGCAGGACGACATTGCTGATCGCCCACCAGAAATTGAAGAGCAGTACCCTGAAGAAGTTGAAATTCTCCACGGGCAAGGCTCCGGTCAGAATATCCACATAATTTTTGAAGCCAATAACTTGCAGTTCGGGGGATTTCAACCCGAGCAGCAGATGGGTGGTGTCAAAATTGGTAAATGAAATAATGAACTGATAGACAAGCGGATAGAACGTGATGACCCCCATGATCAGGAACGCAGGCAGCAGGTATAGATAAGGCAGGATGGCACGCTGCATTTTTGTGCGGCGGGAACTGGATCGTTTTGCAATTGCCATGTCTCTCTCCTGATAAAAAAGACGGATTTTAATTGGGAGCGGACAAGAGTCCCTTGTCCGCTCCCAATTTTATTACATTGACGCTTTACAGGTGTTACTTGGTTGCGTTCTCGAACGCGCCAGATACCCATTCGGCAGGAGCGACGCCGGCTTCAAAGACCTGGTCGGTACCGCAGAAGTTGCCCCAGTAGTTGCCGAGCGCTTCCACCTGCGGGCGGAAGTAGGCGGTGGCAAAGGCATCGAGCAAGCCCTGGATGAGCGGATCGGTCACTTCGACGGTGATATTGGCGGGGACATGACCGGCTTCGTTCATCATCATGGTCTGCGAGGCGGCATTGGTCAGGTACAACGCCACGTCAACGGCGGCTTCGATGTTCTCACTGTTCGGGTTGAAGTAGAAACCGTCAACACCGAGGAGCGGGTTGGCTGCGCCGCCGGGTCCGGAGGGGATCGGAGCAACGCCGAGGTTGTCGCCGAGCGCATTGCGATAATCGCCCATTGCCCAGTTACCGTTCGTGATGGCAACCGTGGTGCCTTCCGTGAAGGGGGCGAGACCATCGCTGTCGTTCTTGGGCCAGTTGTTGGCAACGGAGAGCGCATACAGGTCATTCAGATAGGAGATCGATTCCGTCATCTTTGCCTGGTTGGCATCGCTGGTGACGAAGTTGAAGCTGTCATCGAAGATCTGGGCGCCGAAGGAACCGTAGAAGCCCCAGTGGTGGTAGCAGCCGTAGCTGATCGAAACAGGCGTGCCGCTTTCCATCAGAGCCTTGAGTTCGTCGGTCGTGGCGGGAGGAGTGGGCAGCAGGGATTTGTTGTACCAGAAGACCACAGCCTTGAGGGATTCGGGGATGCCGTACATCTTGCCGTCGTACATCATGCCGCCCTGGGAGAGTTCGCTGTAATCGCCGAGCTTGCCTTCCACAACGGAGGTGATATCGCGGATGGTGCCGGTGCGTGCCAGGTTACCAAGTTCGTCATTGGGGGCAATGAACATGTCAGGACCGCCGCCCGCGGCGACATCGGTGTTGTACTTGTTGAAGATGTCATTGAAGGGCACCTGCAGGACGTTGATCTTGTACTGCGGCAAATCCGTGGCAGCCTGTTCGAGGATCTTGGCGAGCACTTCTTCCTCAGCGGAACCGGTGCCGTACGCATGCCAGAAGGTAACTTCGGTCACATCACCGGAGGTACCTCCGCCACCGCCTCCACAGGCGGAGAGCGCAAGCGACGCAATAATCAGTGCGCTCAACAAAACGAGCAAGTTCTTTTTCATTCTCTTATACTCCTTGAAATAGTTGAAGAATCGTTCATACTTGGAAGTGGTGAAAATACTCGGCGTTTATTCTTTAACAGACCACCTCCTTTCACTTCAAGTTTATCGGATCGCTTCTTCAGTTGTGGCATCGAAGATATGGAATTTGTCCATATCGAAGATGACTTGCATGGTATCGCCGACGCGCGTCTTGGAGCGCGGGTCGACACGTCCTACATAAGTATTTTTTCCGCTGACGAGATACAGGAATGTTTCGTTGCCCATCAACTCGGTCACATCCACCTTGGCGGAAACCTTTTCTCCATGGATGTTCGGCGGAGCAAACTCGGGATCGTGGATGTTCTCGGGGCGGATTCCAAAGACCACTTCCTTGCCGTCCAGATCCTTGTACGGTCCGGTAAGCGCATCGGGCACCCTGACCTGGAAATCGCCCGTATCCACCGTCACGTTTCCGCCGCTGACGGAGAGTCTCGCGGGGAAGAAGTTCATGGCGGGCGAACCGATGAAGCCGGCTACGAAGATATTATTGGGTTTGTCGTAAAGGTTTTGGGGGGTGTCGAGCTGTTGGAGAATGCCTTTATTGATCACGGCGATTCTGGTTGCCATCGTCATGGCTTCGGTCTGGTCATGGGTGACGTAGATGAACGTGGTCTGCAGACGCTGATGGAGCTTGCTGATCTCGGCGCGCATCTGCACGCGCAGTTTCGCGTCAAGGTTCGAGAGCGGTTCATCGAACAGGAAGACCTTCGGCTCACGGACGATGGCGCGTCCAACCGCCACGCGCTGACGCTGACCGCCTGAGAGCTGCCGCGGCTTGCGGTTCAACAGGTCGGTAATGCCCAGGATCTCTGCCGCCTCATCCACGCGGCGCTTGATCTCATCCTTCGGGGTCTTGCGCAGCTTCAAGCCGAATGCCATGTTGTCGTACACCGAAAGATGCGGATACAAAGCATACGACTGGAAGACCATGGCAATGTCGCGGTCTTTCGGCGCAACATCGTTCACCACGCGGTCACCGATGGTGATCTCACCGTCAGTGATCTCTTCCAGTCCAGCCAACAGGCGCAGGGCGGTGGTCTTGCCGCAGCCTGATGGACCCACGAGCACAAGGAATTCCTTGTCCTCCACGTGGATGTTCATGCTCTTGATGATCTCCAGATCACCAAATCGTTTGATTACGTTCTTGTATGTTACGCTTGCCATGATAACCTCCAGTCTTAAGAATATGGTACTTTTATTATAACCATAAGGTTGGTTTTGACCTATATTTTTTTAAAGGCAGTTTGTTGTCCGGGAAAACAAAATCGTATTAAATTGTCATGGTTTTTCCGGTCTGTGCCGACTCGAGCAGCGCCAGAATGACAGCAGTGTTCGCGCGGCTGTCTGCCAGTGAGATGCGCGGCGTCCTGCCGAGCAAAACCGCATCGCACATATCCTCCACTTCCCCAATATAAAGCTCCTGTCCTTCAACGTTGAGCGTCTCGACCTTATCTCCACGCTTCAGATATAGTTCGGTCTTCAGGCCGGGCTTGAAGGCTTGCGGGATGTTCAATACCGCCTCTGTTCCAACGATCTCGATATGACTGCGATAGGGGGATGTGAAACCGCTGTCGAATTGCGCATGGACTCCGTTCCCAAACCGCATTTGCCCGAAGAACGAATCATCGCTTCCGCCCGGACCTTCAACCTGCCAGCCAAATACTTCAACCGGTTCCTCCCCGACGATCGTCCGCGCATAGGAGATGGGATAGCATCCCACATCCCAAAGACTGCCTCCGCCCATCTCCTTGATCTGACGGTAATTTCCCGCACGCGTTAACGTAAATGTAAATGCGCCTTTGATGAGTTGGATCTTTCCCAATGCCCCGCTGTCCACGATCTCTTTTACTTTCAATGTCTGTGGATGATGGCGGTACATGAACGCCTCGGTGAGGATTTTTCCAGTTTCCTGCGCGGCGGCGATCATGGCATCCACTTCTTCCAGAGAGAGCGCAAGCGGTTTTTCGCACAGGACGTGCTTGCCCGCCCGCAGGGCTTTTATCGTCCATTCGGCATGCATGTTGTTGGGCAATGGATTGTAGATCACGTCAATGTCCGGGTCGGCGAGCAGGTCGTCATAACTGCCGTGCGCGCGGGGAATGTCCCATTCGCGGGCGTAGGCTTCAGCGGAGGAAAGGCTCCTCGAAGCCACCGCCAGCAGGCGGGTCCGTTTTGAGGCGCGCAGGGGATCGATCAAAGCGCGGTTGATGTTTGCTGTCGAAAGCAATCCCCAATTAAGTTGGTTGTCCATCGTTGGTTCCTTTCATCAAAATGAATGCGGAGATGACGAGCAGGATCGTGAAGATCACGCCGCCTGCAAAACCCGCCTGTAATCCGAGCAGGTCGCTTGCCCATGCAATTGCCCAGGGACCGACCAGCCCGCCCACGCCTGCGAAAGTGAAAAGCACACCGAGTACTGTGTTCGTGTTTTCAGTTTGGATCTCGGAGACCGTGGCAGTAAAGGTTGGGAAAATGATCGAGAAGAAAAAGCCCGTGATCGGGAGAAAAATGGACAGGCTTGTGAACGTCCCGATAATGATGCAGATGAGGCTGGCAATGGAGGCGGTGACGATCGAACGCAGGTAGCCAAGCTTTTGGACGAAGAAACTGCCGATCAGGCGACCCAGCATGAGCAATCCGAAAAATAGTGAAAGAGCGCCGGTGCTGGTAGTAACGTTTTCACCGCGCACATCCTGAAGGAACGTGACCAGCCATGAGCCGATCCCAACTTCCGCGGCGACATAGAACATGAGCGCGGCATAGAACCACGGCAGGTAGCCTTTGAAGGCGAGTTTTGGGATCTGCCGAAAATCTAGGCTGTTTTGTTCCTGCACTTTCGGGAAGCGGATGAAAGAGAAGATCAGAACGAATGTGAGGATGAGCAGGATGTCCCAGCGGTAGATGACGCGCCAGGAAACGTCGAGGTTGAGAAGCCAGCCGGCAAAGAGCGGGGCAAGCATGGCGCCGAGTCCATGCAGGACCGCCATCAGGTTGAGGTACATCCCTTTGTTTCGCGGATGCGCCTGCACGATGGCGGCATTTGCGCCAAGTTCGATGGCTCCCAGTCCCAGCCCGACAACGAACAGGGACGCACCAAGCAGGAAGGCGCTTTGAGAGACGCTGTATCCGCCCACGCCGAGAATGAGAAGTCCGCCTGCCAGCATCAGGACGAGTTTCAGCCCGAAGCGGTCTGCAAGGATGCCTGTGACCAGTGTGGTGATCAAAAAACCGAGGTAAATCCCGAAAAAGATGTTTCCGCCTGTGCCGTAGCTGATGCCCATCTCGTCGATCATGGCGGGCAGGGTGGGACCTTTAAGGTTATCTGTGAAGCCGAATACGAAGAATGACAGGAAACATCCTGCCGTGATGAGGAGGGTGGTGTTTTTGAGCGGTTGTTTCGTCATGAATGGGTTGTCCGAAGAATAGATTTTTTGTGGTTCAGGCTGTACTGCGATTCACTACGCCTGATGAAGTTTTCATTTTTTTGCCCACCTGAATATGCAGTGTGTGGGGAGGTCGTTCAATGTCCCCACGTCAATGTTTTGGTCGTGTGCCCGGTGGGCGCGAAAGTACATCATCCGCATCGATGGCGATCGCGCCGATCAGGCTTGCGTCAGGTCCAAATGGAGAGAGGACTACATCCACCTGCTGGATAAGTTCGGGCATGGCGTGGCGCGAAACCGTCTCTTTGATGGCTGGAAGCAGATATTCGCCCGCGATACTCAGCGGTCCGCCAAGGATGATCTTTTCAGGGTTGAAGATGTTGATCAAACCGGCAAATCCCTGCCCCATGGCATGACCCGCCTCTTCGAACGATTCAATGGCTTCCTGGTCGCCGGCGTCCGCCGCCTGTTTGATGAGCGGGATGCTTAGCGCGGCGTTTTGCTCCGCCATTAATTTCGGGATAATGCTGGAGCGTTTCACTTCCAACCGTGCTTGTACGCGCTGGATGATCGAGTATTGGTTTGCATATGTTTCCCAACATCCGCGGTTGCCGCAATGACAGACCGTCTGTGACGGTTCGGCTGTGATGGGGGAGTGACCGATCTCCCCGGCGTACCCGTTCCTGCCGCGATACAACTTCCCGTTGAGGAACAAGCCTCCGCCGATGCCGACACCTGCAAAAACGAACAGGAAATCCTGGCAGTGCCGCGCGGTTCCAAAGAGATTCTCTGCAATTGCCGCGGCATTTGCATCGTTCTCAACGAAGACCTTTAATTTTGTCTGCTCTGAAAAGATCCTTCCGAACGACACGTCCCGCCAGTGCAAGTTTGGGGCGAAGATTAAAACCCCTTCGTTCACATCCACAGTTCCGGGCGTGGCAAGACCGAGTCCCAGAAAATGATGATTTTTCTTTTTACCAACTGTCATCGCCTCTTTTACGATGCGCAAAGTTTGGTTGATCATCTTTTCCTGATCTTCGGTTGGGTCGGCATCCTCACGCCTGCGCCAGAGAATGTTTCCAAGAAGATCTGTTACTGCCACAGATACAAAATCCACGCCGAGTTCCACGCCAATGATGGAACCCGCATGCGGATTCATTTCCAGCAGTGTTGCCGGGCGTCCGGTCCCGCCGGTGTTGCTGCCGGTCTCCAATATAAGATTGCGCTCCAGCAGTTCATCCACCAAACTGGAAATGGTGGACTTGTTCAACCCGGTAATAACCGCCAATTGTGCGCGGGATATCGGTGATTGGGTGTTTATCAACCGCAGGACCAGCGAGAGATTTTTCTCGCGGACATAAGTTTGGTCAGTCGTATTTTTGGATATCATCGGAGTTTAGTATGTTGGAGCAACAAACTAATTATAGCGAACTTGGAATGTTTGTCAACTATTATAAAAAGACAGGCTCAACATCCGCTTCATTCCGGACCTTGAGCCTGTCCCTGATTCCAGGGCTTTTTCTTTACTTTATTTTCAACGCATCCCAGCCTGCGTACTTGGCATCGCCGCCCAGTTCTGCTTCAATGCGCAGAAGTTGATTGTATTTTGCAACGCGGTCTGAGCGGGCGGGGGCGCCGGTCTTGATCTGACCGGTGTTGAGGGCAACAGCGAGGTCGGCAATGGTTGCGTCTTCCGTCTCTCCGGAGCGATGCGAAGTGACGGC
>CAYPHR010000050.1:0-13897 GCA_964410375.1 uncultured Anaerolinea sp.
GCGATGCCTGGCAGGCTGATGCCGAAAACATTGTGACCACCCTGTGGCCCACCTATGGCTTCGGACCTGCTTCCTGGCACAGCCTTTCGATCGGTATGCTGGCTGAAGCCAATAGCGAACTTGCGTTCTCGCAAGCCAAATCCGGCGAACTCGAAGTGGAATGGATGAGCTACATCTCCGGACCCAGCCTCGAAATCCTCAAGAAGTACTTGGATCAGGCTGCTGCGGAAAGCTACATCCCCTACTCTGCGACCCTCGGACAATACGTTACCGCCGATGAAGCCGCTGCCCGCTGGGCGAACTACACTGAGTTCAACCGCCGCTGGGGTCACTTCTGGCTCGGAACCGGTCCGTACTTCCTGCAGCGCGCCTTCCCCGTGGAAGGTCAGGTTGTGCTCCGCAACTATCCTGAATTCGTCGACCTCTCTGACCGTTGGGCTTCCTTCGGCGAACCGCCGATCCCCGTGGTTGATGTGGAAGGTCCCGCCCAGGTTGCTGGCGGCGCCGATGCCACCTTTGAAGTGTTCATCACTTTCAACGACCAGCCCTACGCTGCCGCTGACCTGACCTCGGTTAACTTCCTGGTCTTCAACAGCGCCGGCGAACTGGCGTTCAAGGGTGCGGCTGAAGCAGTGGAAGACGGCTTGTACCAGATCGTTCTGCCTGCGTCTGAGACGTCCAATCTCACCGCTGGTGCGAGCAAGCTGACCGTCGTTGTCGTCTCCGCTCTCCAGAGTATTCCGTCCTTTGCGACTGTTGAGTTCGTAGCATCACCGTAACCTCGACAACAGTCTGATACTAACGACCCGGCAGGGCACAACTTGCACTACTGACCCTGCCGGGTCACTTTCTACATAGTGCTGAGGTACTAGTCAATGGAACTTGATACACAACAGGCTGAAAGCATGACGGCGCAGCCTCGGAAGAAAAGGTCCGGTTCGAGCACCTTTTCCAGAGTTCTTCGTTATTCTGCGTTTAAACTTGTCATGTTGTTTTTTACCGTCACCATTGGGGTGTATCTGACGGTGTTGATTGCGAATATGGGTGGTTATGTGGATACCATTCGCCGTGCCCAGATCCGCGAAGGGGTGTCGTTGCAGCTCATGGGAGACCAGACGATCCGCCAACTTGGATTGGAAGAACGGACGGCGATCATGAACGAAATGATCGCTGTTGAAGAGGAGCGGCTCGGTCTGAACCAACCTTTCGCAATCCGAAGCCTGCGGTTCCTGGTGAAAGCCTTGGTGCTCGATCTCGGTTTTGCCGAACAGATGACCAGTGATACGGGCTCCAAGCAGGTGCGCTTGATCATCTTGGAGCGTCTCCCGGCTACATTGTTATTATTTGCGACATCGAACCTTTTCCTCTTCTTTTTCTGCATCTTTATTGCGTTGTATTTATCCAGGCGATATGGCGGGTTCTTGGACAGGATTATCGTGGCATTTGCGCCCACCTCCGCCGCCCCTGGCTGGTTCTATGGGATCTTCCTGATCCTGCTGTTTGCCGCGGTCTGGCAGGTGCTGCCCTTTGGAGGCATGGTTTCCGCTCCGCCGCCCGAAGGGTGGTTTGATTATTCCCTCAGTGTGCTTCGTCACCTGACCCTGCCGGTGATGGCGTTGATTATCAGCCAGGTCTTCCTGACAGCATATAACTGGCGCACGTTCTTCCTGATCTACTCCAGTGAAGATTATGTGGAAATGGCGAAAGCCAAGGGCTTGACATCCCGCGATATCGAACGCCGCTATGTGCTGCGCCCGACCCTTCCCACCATTATTACGAACTTCGCCCTCTTGCTGATCGGTTTGTGGACCGGCGCCCCTATTTTCGAGACGGTCTTTAACTGGCCCGGGCTTGGCCGCGCAACCTTTACCGCCATCGGCTTTTTCGATACACCGGTCATTGTAGGTACAACGGTCATTTTTGCCTATTTGCTCGCGATTACTGTTTTCCTTTTGGATATTATCTACGCTTTGGTCGATCCTCGCGTCAGAATCGACGAAGGAGGCAGAAGAGCATGAATATGCTTTCCAGATCATTACGGGAGATCACTCGATACCCGTCTGCTGTTGCTGGTTTGTTGATCATTGCCATATTGGTTGGTATTTCGATCTATGCTCCCATTGTGATGCCGTATAGCGAGGCAATTCGATTGTGGCGCGGTGGCGTGGGGGTATGGGAGGATAACCCGCGTTTGGCTCCCCCTGTATGGACCAATATGTTCCGCAATGTGGATCTGCCCGCCACCATCGTGCTGAACAGCCGGGATGCGGATGATGAACGGTCGAACAAAACTGTGGAAACCATTTCGTCGGGTAAGAGTATTTCCATCGATTTTACATTTGATTATTCTTACGACGGTTTCCCGCAGGAAATCGTTTTGCTGTTCACATCAAAGTATGCTGAAAAATCCCCCTTTGTCGGTTTGACCTGGGTTAAGCCGGATGGTACGGAAGTTAATCTGGGCAATTTTTCGCTCAAACCTTCTCAGGGATACTACGCGTCGCAGGATGATCGCCTGAAGCGCAGACTCGGTGGACTCAATCCCCAGGAAGGTTTGTTCATGGACCTCACTGTGGAGACACCAGTTTCCATAGCTGTTCCCGGAACCTATCATTTGCGTGTTGACGGTGTCGCATTTGAGGAAGATTCCGATTTTGATGTCAAGATCGTCATGTACGGAAAGGTACACGGCATTGCCGGGACGGATCATCTGCGCCGCGATTTGACGGTTGCCCTTTTATGGGGAACGCCGATCGCACTGGCGTTCGGTCTGCTGGCAGCCTTAGGCACGTCTTTGACGACGATGATCATTGCCGGTATCGGAACCTGGTATGGCGGATGGGTGGATACTCTTATTCAACGCATTACAAATGTGAACCTGGTTCTGCCCTTCCTGTCCATCCTCATCATGGTCGGCACCTTCTATTCCCGCAGTATTTGGTTAATGCTGGGGGTGACCATCCTGTTGAGTATTTTTGGCGGTGCGATCCTCACATATCGCGCGATTTTCCTCCAAACCCGCGAATCACCGTACATCGAAGCTGCCCAATCCTATGGCGCGAGCGACTGGCGTATCATCATGCGCTACCTGGTTCCCCGTATCGTGCCTCTTTTGTTGCCGCAGCTTGTTGTCTTGATCCCGACCTTCGTGTTCCTGGAGGCTTCTCTGGCGGTTCTTGGCTTGGGCGATCCCGTCCTGCCGACTTGGGGCAAGATCATCAACGACGCCCAAAGCAATGGCGCCTTATATCAGGGGCATTACTACTGGGTGATCCAGCCTGCCGTTTTACTGATGATTACTGGCCTCGCATTTTCCATGTTGGGCTTTGCGCTTGACCGTGTCTTTAATCCACGCTTACGAGGGCAATAATGACTTCAAAGGAAAAGAACTTACTTCGTGTTAAAAATTTGCGGCTTCACTTCCGTACGGAGAAGGGACCGGTTCAGGCTGTAGATGGTGTTGACTTTGACCTGGACTACAACCGTGCGGTTGTGATCCTGGGCGAATCTGGTTGTGGGAAAAGTTCCCTGGCGAAAGCCATCCTGCGTCTGTTGCCCCGCAATGTGGAAACATACGACGGTTCCATCCTCTTCGAAGACGACGATGTCATGAAACTTTCGGATGAGGAATACCGGCAGAATGTCCGCTGGGTTGCCATGTCAATTGTGCCGCAGGCAGCCATGAACGCCCTCAATCCGGTCATTCGCGTCGGCGAGCAGGTTGCAGAGCCTGCGATGATCCACCTCGGCTTGAGCAAGCAGGAAGCGCTTCAATCGGCGCTCAAAATGTTCCAGCATGTGGGCGTCCCTTCTGATTTCATCGACCGTTACCCGTTCGAGTTGAGCGGTGGGATGCGCCAGCGTGTGGCGATTGCCATGGCTTTGGTGACCTCCCCCAACCTCATTATTCTGGATGAGCCCACATCCGCATTGGATGTGTTGACCCAGGCAAATATATTCAACGTGCTGAAGCGCATCAAAAAGATGCTCGGCACCAGTTTTGTGCTGATCACTCATGACATTGCCACGTCGAGTGAACTGGCGGATGATGTTGCAGTCATGTACGCCGGGCAGATCGTGGAAGTCAGCGATGCCAGGCGTTTCTTCGAGCAACCCCTTCATCCCTACTCCCAAAAGTTGATGGCTAGCGTCCCCCGCCTGAGGCAGGAGAAGGATCCGGAATTCATCGTGGGGCAGCCGCCGAGTTTGCTAAATCTTCCGATCGGTTGTAGGTTTGCCGAACGCTGCCCGAAACGCTTTGAAAAATGCACGGAAGATCCGCCGACCATTGAAAAAGACGGCCGCAAAGTCAGATGCTGGTTGTATGCATAGATCAACTTAGGAGCATGGCATGAGTGAAGTGAACACAAAAACAGCAGCCGCCGAACGCGTGGCTGATGCGAATGAGAAAGATAACCTGCTTGAGATTCGAGGACTGCGGGTCTGGTTCGAGTTGCGCCGTTTTGGTTTTGGGCATGCCGGTTATGTGCGTGCTGTCGACGGCGTGAACTTTGACCTGGCACGCGGGGAGGCGATTGCTGTCGTAGGTGAGAGTGGTTGTGGAAAATCGAGCCTGATGAAAACCATTTTGGGCTTGAATAAACCCACCGAAGGCAATATCACCTTTGACGGAAATAAGATGGAAAATTTCAGCCGTTCAGCCATGCGCTGGTATCACTCCAGTGTGGGCTACGTGCAACAGGACCCCTATGGGGCATTGCCGCCCTTTATGTCCATTATGCGTATTCTCGAAGAACCTTTGATTATCAACGGCGTCAAGGACAAGGCGGAGCGCGAGCGCCGCATCCGCAAGGCGTTGGAAGAAGTCAAAATGACCCCACAGGATGACTTCCTGCCTAAATTCCCGCACATGTTGAGCGGCGGACAGCAGCAACGCATCGTGATCGCCCGAGCCATGATCATGGAGCCCAAACTCCTCGTTGCGGATGAGCCGGTTTCCATGCTGGATGCATCCGTTCGCGTGGAAATTCTCAAACTCCTGCGCGGTCTGCAGAAATCCCACAACCTTTCGGTGATCTACATCACCCACGACCTTGCCACCGTCAGTTATTTCTCGGAGCGTATTTTCGTCATGTACGCGGGTCAGTTGGTGGAAAAGGCAAATGTGAACCAGCTTTTGCACAATCCATTGCACCCGTATACCCATGCGCTTCTCGCCGCCACATCCGACCCGGATGCGGATAATGCCGAGACCTACCGCGAACTGCCCCCTGGTGAACCGCCAAGTTTGGTGAACCCGCCCAAAGGCTGTCATTTCCACCCGCGCTGTTCCAAAGCCATTCAAGGGCTTTGTGAAGTGGAGGAACCACCGGATTTTGAACCCGAACCCGGGCATTTGGTTGCTTGCTGGTTGTATAAATGAGAAATTTGACACACCCTAGGAACTTGCTGATCATCGCCCTTGTTATGCTTGTTTTGGGTGTTGTCATCCCGTTCCTGATCGTGACCGGTGTGATCGAGTCGACATTCTTCCTGAACTTCCTTTCATACGTCTTGTCGGCAGGTGGTCTTTTCATCGGGATCATCGGGGCGGCAATGTACAATCGCGATAAGAACCGCCCGTAACAACTGCTCGTTGCTTACAACACAATCCCTGCCGTTTCTGCAACACAAGTGCAGGGATTGTTAATTATTTTTGTCCTGTTTCATCGAATGGCGAAGGTTACGTTTTTTTGTTATAACCTACCCTAATCCTTACCAATAAAGGCGACCAACTGATGACCCAACAACCCTTGCTCGAGGTAAAGAATCTCAAGACACACTTTTTCACAGAGGACGGCGTTGTCCATGCGGTGGATGGCGTGGATTTTCGCGTCTATCCCGGCGAAGTGCTTGGCATTGTGGGCGAATCCGGTTGTGGAAAAAGCGTCACGTCTCTTTCCATCATGCGGTTGATCAGCCAGCCCGGCAGGATCGTGGACGGACAGATCCTTTTCGATGGTAAGGACCTTGTCAAAGTGACGGAAGAAGAAATGATGCAGGTGCGCGGAAACCGCATCTCCATGATTTTCCAGCAGCCGCAATCGTCGCTTAACCCCGTCTTCCGTGCAGGTGATCAGATCTCGGAAGTCCTGAACATTCATCAGGATTTTGGTAGAGAAGCGGGCAGAGACCGTGCAGTTGAATTGCTGAAACTGGTCGGCATCCCCGAGCCGGAACAACGGGCAGATGCGTTTCCCCATGAACTTTCGGGCGGCATGGCTCAGCGCGTGATGATCGCGATGGCGCTTGCCTGCGTCCCCGACCTGCTGATCGCAGACGAGCCGACCACTGCACTCGACGTGACCATTCAGGCGCAGATCCTCGACCTGATGCGCGACATGAAAAAACAACTTGGTTCCGCCATGATCCTCATCACCCACGACCTTGGGGTGATCGCTGAGATGGCAGACCGCGTGGCGGTCATGTACGCAGGCGAGATCGTCGAACAATCTCCTGTCAAGTCATTGTTTGACAGGCCGCTTCATCCCTACACTCAAGGCTTGATCGGTTCCATCCCGGTCTTGGGCGAACTCCGCGAGCGGCTGGAGGTAATTCCCGGATCCGTTCCGAATTTGATCGACCCTCCCTCCGGCTGTCGGTTTGCCCCGCGCTGCAAGGCGCGCATTGAGCACAACCTTTCGATCTGTGTTGAAAAAAGTCCCGACCTGGCTGAAGTTGCAGAAGGACATCATGTCCGCTGCTGGCTGTATCAGGATGCAGGCGGGCATACTGCCCCATTGAAATCTGGAAAAAATCTTATATAAAGAGACGATTGCCAAATGAATACTACAACCAGCTCAACTCAGGGAAGACCGGATTTATTGGTGGTAAATAATCTTACAAAGCATTTCCCCGTTCGTTCGGGGATATTGCAGCGTATATCTGCCTGGGTGCAGGCGGTGGACAAGGTCAGTTTTTCGGTGAAGCGCGGAGAGACGCTGGGCATGGTGGGCGAATCAGGCTGCGGGAAGACCACGATCGGGCGCGCCATCCTGCGCCTGGTGGAACCGACTGCGGGCGAGATTTCCTTCGATGGGCGGAACATCCTTAAGATGAGCAATCGGGAACTCAAGCCCCTGCGCCGCGATATGCAGATCATCTTTCAAGACCCCTACGCATCCCTCAATCCACGCATACCGATCGGCGAAGCGGTGATGGAAGGCTTGCATATCCATAGGATCGGCAAGCCGAAGGAACGCTGGGAAGTCGCTCTTAACA
Source organism: uncultured Anaerolinea sp. (assembly GCA_964410375.1). Taxonomy (GTDB): domain Bacteria; phylum Chloroflexota; class Anaerolineae; order Anaerolineales; family Villigracilaceae; genus Villigracilis. Next base: position 7,222 of record CAYPHR010000050.1, read on the forward strand.
TGCTCAAGAAAGTTGGCTTGGAGGAATACCATGCCCGCCGCTATCCGCACGAATTTTCCGGCGGACAGCGCCAGCGCATCGGCATTGCCCGCGCCCTGGCTCTCAACCCGAAATTTATCGTCTGTGATGAGCCGGTATCCGCGCTGGATGTATCCATTCAATCCCAAGTCTTGAACATTCTAAAGGATCTGCAGGGCGAATTTGGACTTACCTACCTCTTCATTGCGCACAACCTCAGCGTCGTGGAGCATATTTCCGACCGCGTTGCCGTGATGTATTTGGGCAAAATGGTGGAACTCACTGACCGCGAATCGTTGTATCGGGAACCGCTTCACCCATACACGCGGGCTCTCCTCTCTGCCATCCCCAAGCCCCATCCGGATTTTAAGCGGGAGCGCACCATCCTCAAAGGCGATGTGCCCAGCCCGCTCAACCCGCCCAAGGGCTGCCGCTTCCATACGCGCTGTCCCATTGCGGTGGATAAGTGCTCGCAGGAGGAGCCGGCGTTCAAGGAAATCCGCCCCGGTCACTGGGTGGCTTGCTGGCTTGCAGAATAGAAAAAAAGATATGCGAAGGAGACCGCGATGTGCAGGCGGTCTCTTTTGTTTTTCACCGTTATAATTATCCTTATGCTCCATTTTCTCGTTGCTCGTCCGTAATAAAGTATTCGTCCTGACAGGAACTTATGAAAAAAAGCCTCCTACTATTGCTTATCACCGTGGTCGTCCTTGGCGGTTGCCTGCCTGCGCAAGCTCCGATATCGACACCCGCAGTTGCGTCTTCTACACCCTTGCCAACACGCACTCCGCCTCCCCCGGAGTTGAGTTCACTGACGGTGTGTCTGGGGCAGGAACCGAACAGTCTCTACCCATTCGGTGAACTGAATGCCGCCGCGCGGACGGTCCTGGCAGCCGTCTACAATGGACCGATTGACGCGGTCAGTTATGAATATCAGCCGGTCATACTCGCACAACTGCCTTCATTGGAGAACGGCGAGGCACAAATTGTCAGGACGCAGGTGCAGGTTGGAGATCAGATCGTGGATGCGGACGGGGATCTTGTCTCGTTGGCGGCCGGGATGCAGGTGCGTCCCGCCGAATGTCGTGAGGATGATTGCGTTATTACATATGACGGCACAACCCCGCTTGAGATGGATCAAATGATCGTCAATTTCCATTTGCGACCCGACCTGGCGTGGTCGGACGGCGCTTTGCTCACCGCCGAGGATTCGATCTACTCATTCGAGATCCAATCGGAAACGGGCGTGAATTCCTATCTGACCGAACGCACCGAAGTGTACGAGATCGCCGACGCGCAAACCTTGCAATGGTGGGGCGTTCCCGGTTTTATCGACCCGACCTATTTCACGAATTTCTGGGCTCCCGCTCCACGCCACTTGTGGAGCCAGTTCTCGGCGGATGAACTGGCGTCTGTGGATATCGCCTCCCGCGTGCCGACGGGCTGGGGTCCTTTCATGATCGAGGAATGGGTGCCGGGGGATCGCATTACATTGACAAAGAACCCGTATTACTTCCGGGCGGTGGATGGTTACCCAAAAATTGACACACTTTCCTTCCGCTTCACCGCGGACCCGGACCTGGCTCTGAGCGAATTGATCGCAGGTCGCTGCGACATTCTCGACCCATCCATCAACCTGGATAACCACGTGGGCTTGCTGCAGGAGATGCAGTCATCCGAGCAGGCGCAGATCTTCCACGCCAATGGCATGAGCATTGAATGGCTGGGATTTGGTCTTGTGCCCGCCGCATACGATGACGGCTTTGATGCCGCAAGAGACCGCCCAAATCTTTTTGCTGACCAATACACCCGTCAGGGGATCGCCTATTGTCTCAACCGGCAATCGGTTGTTCAAAATGTGCTGTATGGGTTGACCACCGTCCCAACGACGTATGTTCCGCCCGGACATCCGGTTTTCGATTCGAATATTGAGCCGATTCCCTACGATCCTGATGCGGGTATTTCACTTCTCGAACAGGCAGGCTGGCGGGATTCGGACGACGACCCGTCCACACCGCGCCGCGCTGTGAACGTCCGCAACGTGCCGTTCAATACCGAACTTCGACTGACGTATTACACCACGGCATCCACCCAGCGCAGGCAGGTGGTGGAGATCATCAGGGATTCGCTTTCCGAATGCGGTGTTGGGCTTGTCGTGCAATATGTATCGCAAAGCGATCTTTATGCGCCCGGTCCCGAGGGGTTTCTGTTTGGGCGCGACTTTGAACTTGCCCAGTACGGTCTTGGCGTGAATGCGATCGAACCTCCCTGCAATTGGTTTACCAGCACGGAGATTCCCTCCAGCGAAAACTCATGGATCGGCGTGAACGTAACGGGCTTTCGCAATGACGAATACGATGCCGCCTGCCTTGCTGCGCAATCCTCCCTGCGGGATGAGCAGGCATATCTCAATTCGTATCGTCAAACACAGATCATCCTTGCAGATGAACTTCCGGCGATCCCGCTGTTTTACCGACTGCGGATCGCCGCCGCCCGCCCGGATGTCTGCCACTTTGACCTTGATCCGACTGCCAATCCCCTCTGGAACATGGAAGCGATTGCTGTTGGTGACACCTGTCAAAAGTGATTGTTTTTCGGGTTGCATATTTTGCTATAATGCATCTATAGATTTTTATAAAAAGGTATGACAGGCTTATTTTTATGGATCGCAATATTCTGGTTGTTGATGATCACCGCGATATTTTACGTCTCCTGCACTCCACCCTCGATACGCTCAAGAACGAGAAGTTGACGATCTTCGAGGCTCCTTCGGGGGAGGAGGCATTACTGGAGTCCATCCGTCATCGGATCGACCTGCTTGTGACAGATTACAAACTCCCCGGCATGAGCGGCGTGGAACTGATGCACAAGGTCCGCGCGCGCCACCCGGAGGTAAAGGTCATCTTCATCACCGGCATGACCGACAAGAAGATGCGTGACGAAATGCTGAATGCCGGCGCGCTCGCCATTTTCGATAAACCCATCTCCATGGCAGATTTTCTGGACGCTGTGGAGCGCGGATTGGGACTTGTGCAAACCATCTTCCCCACGGAAAAAACGGGCGGCATGGTGGAGGAACGCCACACCCGCCTCTCCGACCTGCTCGCCAACTTCCGGCAGGATATCCAAGCCGATGCGGTTTTTCTCATCAATGAGCGCGGTCTGGTACAGGCACGCACCGGGGCATTCCGCGATTCAAGCATGGAGGTTTCGCTCATCTCGACCTTGATGGCGATCCACAGCGCCAGCTTGAAGGTGGCGCGCCATAACCATCAAGAGACGCTTGATTCCTACCATGTATTCAGCGGCGGAGACCATGACCTGCTCTTCATTCCGGTCACTCCGTTGTATGCGTTACTTGTGGCTGGGAATGGGCTAGCCACGGAAGCGCGGATACTCGAGTCTGTTGCCGGGCTGCTCGCTTTGCGGGATCAGATAGAAAAGGCGCTCAAATCCATGGGTGTGACCGGGGAACTGAACGCCGCCATTGCCCAGTCGAAACCTGCTCCCAAAAGACAGACCGATAAACTTGCCAGCGCCACTCCCGCACCTGAAATGGAAGCGCTGCTGAACCAGGCTGCCACTCAAAAGACGAAGGTCAACAACGCGGATGATTTTTGGAATGAGGCAGCGCAGAAACATGCCAACAAATCCAGCAATCCGGAAGTCATATCGTTCGAAGAAGCACGGAAACTTGGCATCCTTCCCGACGGAAACTGAAAAAAATTGTGTTACAATTTTGCCCGCACTGGGGCATGGTGCAATGGCAGCACACCAGCCTTTGGAGCTGTGGATCTTGGTTCGAATCCAGGTGCCCCAGCCTGAACCGTCCGCACCAGCGGATATTTTTTCTCAAACAGGATTTGTTGCGGAGGCACTGTCGCACAAATCCTGTTTTGTTCTGAGGTGACTTTATGAAAATAACCGCCATCCTCCTTGCCGCCGGGCAGGGGACCCGCATGAAATCATCCCTGCCGAAGGTGTTACACCCGGTTGCGGGCAAACCCATGCTCTGGCATGCGTTGCGAGCCATCCAGCAATCCACCACCGAGAAGCCTGTCGTGGTGGTGGGACATGGCGCGGACAAGGTAACTGCCTGGCTGGGCGAATCAGCCCAAACGGTCCTGCAAGAGCCGCAGCTTGGCACGGGACATGCGGTCATGCAAGCCGAGTCCATGCTCAAAGGGAAGACGGATCTCGTCATCGTCTGCTATGCTGACATGCCTTTGTTACGCGGTGAGACGTTACAACAACTGGTGGAGACGCAGAAAAAAAATAGCGGACCGATCTCGATGCTGACCGTCGTCGCCGACGACCCGCGCGGGTTTGGGCGCATCATCCGCAAGTCGGACGGCTCGGTGGAAGCCATCGTGGAGGAATATGTCGCCACGCCCGAACAATTGCAGGTCAAGGAATTGAACGTCGGCGGTTATTGTTTCGATGCGAATTGGTTGTGGGATTCCCTGCAACGCATCCCGAAGAATCCCAAGAAGGGCGAATACTATTTGACCGATACAATTGAACTGGCGACCAAAGACGGTTTGCCCGTCCAAGCCACGGTGATGGACAATCTCGAAGAGACGATTGGCGTCAATACCCGTATCCATCTCGCGGAAGTGGGAGCTGCCATGCGTCAGCGCATCAACGAAGGACACATGCTCGACGGCGTGACAATGATCGACCCCGCTTCCACCTACATCGAAGCGGATGTGACCATCGGAAAGGATACGACCCTCATGCCAAACACATATTTGCATGGCAAGACCGAGATCGGTGAGGGGAACTTGATCGGACCGAACACGATCATCCGTGACACCAAAATTGGGAATCGTTGTAAGATTCTCGCATCCGTTTTGGAAGGCGCAGTGCTCGAAGATGATGTGGACATGGGTCCGTTTGCGCGGCTGAGGAAGGGAGCGCATCTTGGCAACCACGTCCATATGGGGAATTTCGGCGAAGTGAAGGATTCGCATCTTGCCGAAGGCGTGAAGATGGGACATTTCTCGTACATTGGCAATGCGCAGATCGGCGCGAACACCAACATCGGCGCGGGAACGATCACCTGCAACTATGACGGCGAAAAGAAACACGCCACCGAGATCGGTGAAGACGTGTTCATCGGTTCGGATACCATGTTGGTCGCGCCGCTAAAAATTGGTGACGGTGCGCGGACAGGCGCAGGCGCGGTTGTGACTAAAAATGTGGCGGATGATACCCTTGTGGTCGGCATGCCCGCCCGCGCGATCAAAAAACTGGAACGCAAAGCAAAGAAGAAATAGAGCAGACCATGACCAAAGAAGAAAAACAAGCCCTGATAGACCTTGCCAACGAAGCGCGCCGCCGCGCATATGTGCCGTATTCGAACTATCCCGTCGGCGCGGCGCTGAGGACGAAGAGCGGGCGTCTGTACACCGGCGTGAACATCGAAAACGCCGCCTACCCGCAGACGATGTGCGCCGAGCGGGTTGCCATTTTCAAAGCTGTTTCAGAAGGTGAAACCGAGTTTGAAGTGATTTCTGTTGTCACCAAGAATGGAGGCTCTCCCTGCGGCGGGTGCCGTCAGGTGATGGCGGAATTCGGATTGGATATACTTGTATTGCTGGCAAATGAGAACGGTCAACTTGTGAAAGAGATGACGGTAAGTGAATTGCTCCCCGAAGCCTTCACGCCGAAGCATTTGGTGAGAGACAATTAGAAAATAGAGAGTAGTAAGCGACTGCTCTCCACTCTCACTCCCTTATGACTGATTTCCGCTCCTTCCGCGCTTCTGCTGTCGTCCTCCGCCACGCGGATTGGGGCGAAGCTGACCGCCTGCTCACGCTCTATACCCGCGAGCAGGGCATGGTGCGTGCGATCGCGAAGGGAGCACGCAAGGTCACTTCGCGCAAGGCGGGACATTTACAGCCGTTCACTCACATCACTGTTCAGCTTGCAAAGGGGCGCGACCTGCTGATCGTCACGCAGGTGGAGACGGTTAATGCTTTTCTTCCACTGCACGATGACCTGCTGAAGACAAGTCATGCCGCGTACGTGGTCGAACTGCTTTTGCGCTTTTCCTACGAAGACGAAGGCGCAAATCCTGCGATTTTCCGCCTGCTCGTGGAAACGCTTGGTCGCATCGAAGCCGAAGAGGATGCCTGGCTGGCAGTCCGTTATTATGAAATGCGATTGTTGGATGCGGTCGGGTTTCGTCCGCAGTTGTTCGAATGCGCTAATTGCAGCCGCGAGATCCGTGCCGAAGACCAATTCTTTTCGTTCACGGCGGGCGGCGTCATCTGTCCGCGCTGCGGCGAAGGCTTGCGCAACCTGTCCAAAATCTCGCTGGAGGCGCTCAAATATCTGCGTCACTTCCAACGCTCGAGTTACAGGGATGCCTCGCGCGCACATCCCGGCATTGAGGTCAAGAAAGAGGCGGAGACGCTCATGCAGGGCTACTTCACCTATCTGCTCGAACGTGAGTTGAACACGCCCGGCTTCATCAAGCGCGTGAAGTCGTAAGTTTCGGCAGCCGTCGGCTCCAGTTCAAAACAAAGACCCAAGCCGCAAGCAGGACGATCGGTTTCATTAAACGCCAGAGCAGGATCTGGAACCATTTCCACTTGAAGGAATAGATGACCTGTGTGATGACCCAGCGCGCGAACAGGGTTTGACCCAGCCC
>CAYPHR010000051.1:0-13800 GCA_964410375.1 uncultured Anaerolinea sp.
ACGGGTATAAATTTCGCCCTTACCGATATATGCCAAATCAAGCATAGTTGATTTGGCTTCCTGATCAAGGAGAGCAAGAAGGTTTAGGCGAATATCGACCATAATTTTTCGATTTCTGTCGATAGTTGCGCTGTAAACTAAAGTATCAACAATCTGTTTCTTTAGAAAAAACACTTGGTGTCGCTCCTCTTCATTTTGAGGAGCGGCTCCTTTTAACTCCACAACGCCCGACTGTAAATCCGCCAAGTACTCCTCAAATTTCGCCTCCCAATTATTGAGCGCGTTGATATTTATCGTCTGATCTAATGCAGACTCTGTCGCGCTTGTAACTTATCTCCTGCAACGTCAACGTTGCCAATTGTTGTTCAATATCGTTGTTTGTAAATTTTCCTTCCCTTGCTTGTGTAATCACCCATTGCCTGCATTTTCAGCGCCATGCCGATCGTGGCTCTCGGCTACGGCATTTACGGCGGCATCCAAACCAGTCAGGGACAGGATTTCAAATACTGGCTGATCGGTGATTGGGTGCGCAAAACACTGACAGGCTAAGAAAAATCCCCTTCGCGTGAAGGGGATCTTCTATATTCCAACCTTACGGGATGCTGCCCGAAATATCCGTGCCAAGCCGGATCTCTACATCCACCGTTGCGTTCGGGTCAGGCGTGAAGCGGATCTGGCGGCTGGAGATCCCAAACGTGCTTTGCAGCCATTTGACAGTGTAGAGATCAGGACCATATACGATCACGAGAGTTTGACTATACCCTTCGGGGGAACCAGCTAATTCTGTGACGTTCATGCCATAGGATTGGAAGAGCGCCCCGGCGCGTTGGTCCAAACCGGAGTAGGTCCCGTCCATGATGCGGACACGCGACGCTTCCTCGCGCATCAAGGTCGCAGGGTCGCCCTGCGCGATCGGGCTGAGAGGTCCACTCGTGGTGAATATCTCGTCCCGCAGGACGCGGATCTGGTCCATGATGGGTTTCAACACGCTGGCGTTTTCTCCGCCGAGGGTGGTGTCATCGAAGACCGCCATCCCCAGTTGAGGATCGATCACGCCGGTTTTGATGCTCTGGGGCGAGATATCCCTGCCGAGCACGGCAAGTTCAATGGCATCATCAAAGGACATATTGGTCTTGATGCCCCATCCAAGCCGTTTGTAAAGCGAAGATGATTTCGCAAGAAATTCGGGGAAGTTCTGCGGGTCGAAGATGATCTTTTGCAGTGCAAGAATTACTTCCTGTTGACGACGGGCGCGGTCGGCATCCCCGCCGGATGTCTTACGGTGACGGGCATATGCCAGCACTTTCCAGCCTTCACACAATTGACGATTACCAGCTGTCAACCGAATTTTATCCGGTCCGGGGCCGATCGGGTCAAGGATCATGGTTTCGGTCGGAGAAACATCCAAACAACCGCCGATCTTGACCAGCTCATCCACCATGGTCACAAAGACCGAGAAATCCACCTGCACATAATAATCCACCGGCACGCCCAAAAACTGGGAGACGGTTTTCATGGCAAGACCCGCTCCACCGCCGGGCAGCCTCGCGCCCTCTCCGCTTGGATAAGCGGTATTGATGCGGCTGTATCCAAAACCGGGAATATTCACCCACATATCGCGCGGGACGGAAATCATCCCCGCCGTTTTGCTGATGGGATCCACCGTGAACAGGATCATCGAGTCGGTTCGGGGCGGACCTGTATTTTCTTCCAAATCGCGCGCATCCATGCCGATGAACAGGATATTGATACGGCTGGCGCCATCCCAAGCGGGAGGCAGGTCGGAAACGATCGGGAGAGGTGCGGGTGGAAGGTCCACGCCGGGCGCTCCGTTTTCCGTAACCGTAAACCCATCGCCACTTTCGGCAATACCGCAACGATCAGGCGGAATACCGGGCAGGTTGGTAAACCTCCAACATTCTGTAAAATTCTTGACGGCAATGAACGCCACAATACCCAAAACAAACGTCACACCCCAAAAGACGATCTGTTTAACGGACGGGCGTCCAAATTTTATGTTCTTAAGAAATTCAGTCATTTTTTCAAAACCTCAGGGCATCATATATACCATATCCAGCCCAAGTCGTTCCAATCCCTGCTGCGCCCAGTATTGGATCACAGCAGACTCATCTTCATTGCTTAGACATTTCATCATAACAGGGATCGCGCGATGATCGCGGATCTCCGCCAGCGTGCGCAGTGCCAGAATTCGGACGCCTGTCGGCGCATCGTTCATGACCTCGAGCAGGCTCGGCACCGCGGGACCTCCGACCTTGCTCAGAGCGTTTCCCGCCAACCCTGCTGTAAGCGAGTCTTCATCCGCTAGGGAGTTGACCAGCGCTTTGACCGCATCCTCGCCGGGATGGGCGCACAGGGCAAGCGCGGCAGCGGCACGCACTTCGGGGGCAGAGTCGCTGAGGAGGGGGATCAGGTCAACGGTCCGGGTGTGAGGCGAGGCGGCGAGGGCACGTACCGCCCACCAGCGCAAGTCTGCATCTTCCGAGCGGGTCAGATCCAACAGCGGAGGGATGACCGCCGTTCCCAGTTCAACAAGGGCGGAGATTGCGTGCTCTGCGCGGTCGTCGTCCCCACTGGTCAGATCAGCGAGAAGTTCTTCCATTCGTTATCGCGCAGGCGGCGGGACGGGCAGTGCATCCTGTGCGGTGTTGATCCATTTGTCGCCTTCGTCGATGAGCATGACAGGGATGTCATCCACGATGGGATATTTCCGTCCGCAATCCTGGCAGATCAGCCAGGCGTCCTTGTGGAGTGTGAGCATGCCGTCCTTTTCGCGGACGCAATTGGGACAGCGTAGGATTTCAAGCAGTTCAGAACTGACCATGTAAGCTCCTTTTTTCAGGGGAGGATTGTACCATGCCGGAACGAGACGGTTGGACTAGGTGCTCCCGCCCTGGCAAAGGTTGTTTCGCCTTGCAAGCCTTTGCGGATCTTCCGTTCCGGGACCGTATTGACAAATGGCGCTCCAGGGCTGGTAGTGGGTTTGGAAACTGTCCGTGAAATAGACTTGTCCATTGCGCCAGACCGTGCGGTTGACGGTAACATCCGCGCCTTCAGCAGCGTAATCCACCTGGCTGATCTCGCCTTCTTTCATCTCCGGATTCTCTTCAAAGATCGGCGCTTTGGGCGGGACCACGTTCCTGGGACCTGTGGTTTCCCAGGTGATATTGCGCCCGTCGGAGGTGGAATAGAATTTCCATGTGATGGTGCGCGCCGCCGCGTTGACGTAGGTCTCCATCAACAGCCAATGGGGGGTGTCGTTCTGGAATTTGAAATCCACAAGCGGGAAGAAGACAGCGGCATCCAAGCCCGCCAGTTTCGCATCTTTCGCTCCGCTGCGATCCATTTCGTAGTAGGTCACCCGGTAGGCGTGCGAATGCCGCTCGATGACCGGATATCCGGCGAAGAATACGGTTCGGAAGAGCGTGGTGCTGACCTGACAGACGCCTCCGCCCACGCCTTTGATGGTGCGTCCGCCGTAGATGATGAGTGCCTCAGCAAATCCATTTTCGAGGCTGATGTCCCTGAGAATGCTGCCCATGGAGAACACTTCTCCAGGGGCGACCAGGACTCCGTGAAACTGGTTTGCGGAGGCGACGATATTTTGAATGCGCGCCGCGCTGGAGCCGTAGAAATACGTCGTCTGTTCGGCAACGAGCTGGGTGATGCCCAACTGCCCACCAGTGGCAGTATCCACGACGGCGGGGAGTTGTTCGGCAACCGCCAGAGTGACGTTATGTTCGCCTCTCAACAGCGCATCATTGATGGTTGTAATGCTGGCTTCCACGTCCATGGTGCGGCCAATGCTGGAGGCAGCAATGGGTTCGATCTGACCCGTTTCATCGTTGAAGACGAAGCGGGCGTTTTCGGGAGTGCGATCCACCAGAACCTTGAGATCGTTCAAAGAATTGCGCAGAGCGGCGGGATTCAGCCCGACTTGCATCTCCGCCGCACCGCCATTATCCACAACCTGAACAGCAAGCATATTGGCGAGGACCGGAATATCAAACGACCACGGACCGGGATCACCCTGACGATAATTTGGAATGGTGATTGTCAACGGTTGGCTGAGGATGCGGCGCGCAGTTTCCGCCTGCGAGGAGACGTCCATGAGCTTCGGCGCGGTCTCGTAAATGACCAGCGGTACTTCGCCGTCGCGAAAAGTTTGCAGCTGCGCACCAAGATAGATCAGGGTCGCATCCAGATTGAGGGCACGACCGAGGCGTCCCTGCTCCGCAACGACATTCGTCCCTTCCACGCGCAGGCTTGCCTCCAGAACCGGCTGGTTCACTTGCGAAGCAATGGATTGCAGGTAGGTATACGCCACACGCTGATCGAACAGCACAACAGGAGCCACGTCCGCGCCAAGTCCGCGCGCACCGATTTGACCGGAAAGCGCATTGAACAAGCCGCCTTTGCGGCCGTAATTGTACGCCGCCAGCGCGCTGGATGATGGATCAAAGATCATGCCCAGTTCCACGGGCGAAGCGACCCAGATCTGCTCTCCATCACGGAACAGGACTTTACCCGTGATCGGATAAGAAAGGGTTTGGTTCAACTTCAATGCAGCTTCGTTCGGGGAAAGCCCGGAAAGATCCACGCCCGCGACAGAGACACCGGGGAAGATCCGTCCGGCATATGCCAGTTGGTAGCCAACCATCCATATCGTTACGATCCCTAAAAATAGCAGGGCACCGCCCACCAGAGCGGCAAAACTTTGCCGGATCGGATTTCGACGAAAAGCCAATGTATTCATCATACAAAGGATTATAACGAAAAATCCGGTTTATCTTGTGAAGATTAAACCAAGTTTTAGTTTCCATTAATGCACGCCACGGGAAGAATCGTCCATGTAAGGTACAATCTTGAAACTTTTGAGAAGAATGAGATAAATCTAATGAAGACTCGACTGCTGATCGCGTTGATAATATTTTCCTTGACCGCGTGCAACATGCCCGCATCTGCCCCAACATCACAACCTGATTCCGTTACCGAAACTTTTATCCCAACGGACACCTTCACTGCTCCCCCGCCCACAGAGACATTCACTCCGCTTCCGCCAACCGCCACGGAAACTGCCATCCCGACAGAAACGCCCGTCCCAACCGTGGACGAACTGAAAGCCACTGTCAACGTGGACAGACTCAGCTGTCGGTATGGACCCGGCGCGAATTATCTATATCTTTTTGCGTTCGTCAAAGGGGCAAACATCAAACTCATCGGGCGCGCGGCGGGGAATAATTGGGTGTTGGTGGAAAACTCGCCCCAGCGTTGCTGGATCAACGCCCAATTTGTCGATATTCAAGGCGATCCGCAAATGCTCCGTTCCATGTACCCTGACGGCTTCAAATTGATCGTCTCGCCTTATTATGGACCTACCACCGTTCTAAACGCCAAACGGGACGGCAGCAAGGTCACAGTTTCGTGGATCGAAATCACTATCGATCGTGGTGATTATGAAAGCCCTACCATGTTTATTTACCTTGTGGAAGTCTGGCGTTGTGAGAATAACGAGATCGTCTTCGAGACGCTCGGTTCCACCTTCCCATTCATCAGTTTCACGGATGAAACTGGCTGCAACGAGCCTTCCCGCGGACGTGTATACGTTCAAGAGAAGCATGGTTACGCCGGTCCTGCCGATATCCCGTGGCCCCCGCATACAACTCCCTGACAGGCAATTCCGTCAGGATATACATAAAGGAATCTAACCCGAATGAAGTTCTTCTTTCCCATCCGCTTGCGGATATTCGCCACCGCAACGCTGCTGCTGATCGCCAGCGGATGCATCATGCCCTTCCAAAAGGATGACCGCCCGAACATCCTCATCATTGTCACCGACGATCAGCGCTATGACACCATGGAGTTCATGCCGCAAACGCAGGCGGCTATCTTCGACCAAGGCGCAACCTTCAAGCATGGATTTGTCACTACGCCGCTGTGTTGTCCCAGCCGAGCCAGCATCCTGACCGGGAAATATGCCAGCAACCACGGAGTCACAAACAATGATTATGAATTGGAAGAGCCAACTTTCATCGAATTAATGAAGAAAAACGGCTATTACACTGGGCTGGTGGGAAAATATCTCAATTCATGGAAGGGAGATCCGCGCCCTGAATATGACTACTGGGTATCCTTCCAGTTCGGAGAGACGAGATACTACCATCCACGCCTGAATGTGAATGGAGAGTGGATACGTCACCAAGATGAATATGTCACCTACGCACTGGGAAATTATGTGATCGAGTTTCTTGGAAAAGCTGCAAAAACGAACAAGCCTTTCATTCTGCTTTATACGCCCAATGCGCCTCACAACCCAGCCACGCCTGCCAATGAAGACTTGAACATCTTTACAGATCTGCCCCCTCACCGTCCGCCCAGCTTCGACGAACCGGATATTGCGGATAAACCGGAGTGGATGCTCAGGGATGGTCGATTGCATCCTGACATCATCAAAATGATCGACGAGTATCGTCTCAACCAACTTCGCACCCTGGTATCACTTGACCGTGCCATCGATGACATCATACAGGAACTTGACAACTTGGGAATGCTCGACAATACCATGATCATCTTTCTATCGGACAATGGCGCCCATTGGGGGGAACATAGATTATTCTCAAAAAACACATTTTATGATGAAGCCAGCCGGGTCCCCTTCGCTGTCCGCTACCCGGCTCTGGTTTCCGAACCGTATATTGATGAACAACATGTGGTCGCGAGCATCGATATTGCCCCCACAGCATTGGATCTGGCGGGCATTCCTATCCCTGAAACCATGGACGGCTTGTCATTAATACGTTTGCTCAACGGAACAAGCGACTGGCGTGACGGAGTATTGATCGAAGGCTGGCCCCCCCGCGGAACCTACACCGCTGTCCACACGGGGAACCACGTTTATGCCGAAACCCTGGGTGATATATCCGAGTTCTACGACCTGCTCAATGATCCTTATCAATTACAGAACCTGATCCAGGACCCAGCTTATCAATCCCTTATCAACGAACATCAGAAACTATTGCGGCAACTGACTGGACGTTAACAAAAAAAAGCCCCTGAAAACAGGGGCTTTTTCTATTTGGCTCCTGGCATAGGACTTGAACCTATAACCTAGCGGTTAACAGCCGCTCGCTCCGCCGATTGAGCTAGCCAGGAACGCGAACGGTATTATATGTATAAGCGCCGGGTATGTCAAGTAAAAAAACCTTAATACCGGATTGCGCTCAAATTATCCAGTTTATCGGTTGTGTGCGTAGCGGTGATCTGGCGGACAGTTCCCGTCAAGCCGCGCACCACCAGCGTATCCGTCGTGATGTGGTCACCATAATAACGCACACCCTTGAGCAGTTCGCCATCCGTGATGCCCGTAGTGGCAAAGAAGACATCCTCAGATGAGACCAAGTCATCCATGGTTAATACTTTGTCGAAATCAAAGCCCGCATCGCGCCCGCGCCGAAGTTCGTCCTCGTCACGCGCATATAACTTGCCCTGAATCTCACCGCCCATGGCACGCAGCGCGCAAGCGGTAATGACGCCTTCGGGAGTCCCGCCAACGCCGAACAACACATCCACGCCCGAATCGGAGCGCGCTGTCATCAACGCCGCAGCAACATCCCCATCCGGGATCGAACGGATGCGCGCACCCGCCCTGCGGATCTCGGCGATCATCGCTTCATGGCGCGGGCGGTCAAGGATAATGGTGGTTAGGTCTTTCACATCCTTGCCTTTTGCCTTTGCAATGGCATGCAGGTTTTCAGTGATCGATTTCTCGATATCGATCTTTCCCTTCGCCTGCGGTCCCACTGCGATCTTGTTCATATACACAAAGGGACCGGGATCGAACATCGTCCCACGCGGGGCAACCGCCACCATCGCCAGCGAATTGGATCGTCCAAACGCCAGAGGGCGGGTCCCGTCAATGGGGTCCACAGCAACATCCACGTCCGGTTTTGAGCCGTTGCCCACAATCTCGCCATTGAACAACATCGGGGCTTTATCCTTCTCCCCTTCACCAATGACGATGATTCCGTTCATGTCCACTGTGCCGAGGACGAGCCGCATCGCATTCACCGCAGCCTGATCCGCCCCTTCTTTATCGCCTCGTCCCATGAAGCGACCTGCCATCATTGCCGCCGCTTCGGTCACCCGCGCCAGTTCAAGCGCGAGGTTGCGTGTGGGTGTCGCGCCAAGTACGTCCATGTTTCCTCCAGTTATAGAATGAACCAGGTCAGATAATAGTAGCCGATCACAGCCCCCCACAGCCACGAGTCGATGCGGTCAAAGAAACCGCCGTGACCGGGGATGATATCGCTTGAATCCTTGATGCCAGACTGGCGTTTGATCATGCTTTCGCCAAGATCACCCAACGGAGGAATGGAACCCAACAACAACCCCATGATCGCGCCCTGCAATATTGTGATATCGCTCGTCAGGTTTCCGAATGTGGTAAAGACGTAGACGTAAAAACCGCCGGTAACGGCTCCAGTGAAGACACTGGCGGCGTAGCCCTCCCAGCTTTTCTTGGGGCTGAGGCGCGGCGCCATCTTATGTTTTCCATATGCCCTGCCGATCGAGTAGGCGCCCGAATCCCCCGACCAGACGCAGAACATCACCAGCATGAACCACCAGCCGCCCTCGGGCAGGTTGCGGAGGTCAAGCAGATATGAGCCGATCCAGCCGATATATACGATGCCGCCGACAGTCACTCCGAAATCAAGCGCGGATTGGTCGCGTCCGCGCTCGTATTGGATTAGATGAACCGTCATCGCTAAAAGAATGATGGCGGCAAATATGGGCTGCGCATACTGCGGGAAGAACATACGAGCCACAGTGACAGCCGCCACGCCGCCCAAAGTGACAGCCATATTCGCTTCGAACTTCACCGCACGAAATAAATGCACATATTCCCATGCCGCACCGATCAGAAACGTACCCATCAATAAATAATAAAAGATGCCGCCAAATATGATGGCGGGCAATCCTACTGCTGCTAATCCGAGTGCTGTAAAAACTCTTTTACGCATTAGATTCCTGTAGTTCCCCCGAAGATACCTTTCCATAGCGCCTGTCGCGGTGGGCGAATGCATCCAACGCGCGGCGGTATTCATCCTTATCGAAATCGGGCCAATAGGTGGGGGTGATGTACCATTCGGAGTAGGCGGCTTGCCAGATCAGGAAGTTGCTTACACGCAATTCACCCGATGTGCGGATAATCAGATCGGGGTCGGGCACACCAGCCGTGAAAAGATATTTATTGACCATTTCGTCGGTCACATCCTCGGCAGGGATGCCATCCCGAATGATCTTTTGGATGGCACAGACGATCTCATCTCGCCCGCCGTAGTTAAACGCGACGTTCAGAACAAGCCTGTCATTGTTCTTTGTCAGATCGATCGCCTTCAGGACTTTTTGCTGGATCTTCGGATCCAATCGTTCCAGCCGCCCGATGTGACGCAACTGCACCCCTTCTTTGTCCAGTTCGCTCAGTTCACGGTCAATCACATCCTGCAAGATGAACATCAACCCCTGTACTTCCTCGGGCGGACGTCCCCAATTTTCGGTGGAAAAGGCATAGATGGTGAGATATTTGATCCCGAACTCAACCGTCGAACGGATGACGCGGCGGAGGTTTTCGGTCCCTGCCTTGTGACCAGCGAGGCGTGGCAAACCGCGTTGAAGCGCCCAACGTCCATTGCCGTCCATGATCATGGCAACATGCTGGGGAATCTTTTCAAGAGGAATAGGTTGTGGGGTTTCTGTCATTTTGTAGGATACCATTTTCGATGCAAAACGCATCGAAAGGCGCACAGGCTAGACTTCCATGATGTCTTTTTCTTTATTCTGTCCGAGGCGCGCGATCTCTTCCACGAATTTATCGGTCAGTTTTTGCAGGTCGTCTTCGCCGCGCTTGAGGTCGTCTTCGGTGATGAGCTTTTCCTTTTCGTAATCACGCAGGTCATTGTGGAGGTCGCGGCGGATGTTGCGGACAGCAATGCGCGCCTCTTCGAGACGGTGGTTCATGTGCTTGACCAGTTCGCGGCGGCGTTCCTCGTTCAGCGGGGGCAGGTTCAGGTGGATGGTCTTGCCGTCAGAATTGGGATTCAGCCCAAGGTCCGAGGTGCGAATCGCCCGTTCGATATCTTTTAGAGAACCGGCATCGAACGGTTTGATCATCAGGGAGCGCGGCTCGGGAACGCTGATCGAAGCGAGATTCATGAGCGGGGTCGGCGTGCCGTAATATTCCACAGAGAGCTTTTCCACAAGGGCGGGGCTGGCACGCCCCGTGCGGATACCCGCCAGATCATCACTGAGGGATTGGATCGCGCCTTGCATACGATGTTCGGCGTCTTTCAATAGATCTTTGATTTCGTCAGTACTCACGATCTTCCTCCTGAAATTGATTACGTTACAAGGATACCTTAAAACGAGAATTTAGGCTATGGGAAGCGGTTGTTATGAGAGTTTATGCAAAAAATGGAGAGACTCGCAAAGAAAAAACAGTCCTCCCGCGGCTTCCAAAACGGAAAACAGCGGGAGGAATAAGCCCGAACAACGGATTTTCAGGTTGTTACCAGCGTACCAACTTGCTCGCCACGCAACGCCCCAAGCAGGGCTTTTGAATCCCACAGGTTTAGGACGAAGATAGGCAGGCTGTTCTCCATGCACAATGTAATGGCGGTGCTGTCCATGACCTCAAGGCGGCGGTTGAGCACTTCAATGTAACTTAATTTGTCGAACTTTTTGGCATCGGGATTTTTCTTGGGATCGGCATCGTACACGCCATCTACCTTGGTCGCTTTGATGACGACGTCCGCATCGATCTCGGTAGCGCGCAGGGCTGCGGCAGTATCGGTGGAGAAGAACGGATTGCCTGTGCCCGCACCGAAGATGACTACACGCTTTTTTTCGAGGTGCCGGATGGCACGTCGGCGGATATACGGTTCGGCAATGGCACGCATCTCAATGGCAGACATGACGCGCGTCATGACGCCCTGCCGCTCGAGCGCATCCATCAGCGCCATGGCGTTCATGACAGTGGCAAGCATTCCCATGTAATCTGCCGTGGAGCGATCCATGCCGCGTTCAAGTCCCTGCTTGCCGCGCCACAAGTTGCCCGCACCGATCACCACTGCAACATCCACGCCCATTTCATGAACTTCCTTGATGCGGCTGGCAATCGACTCGGCTTCGTCCACGTCGATGCCATAGCCCAATTGACCGCCAAGCGCTTCGCCGCTCAATTTCAGCAGAACTCTTTTGTACTTCAGTCCAGTCATTCATGCCTCCGTTGGTCTACATCATAATTCCATGCAGAAAAAAAGCCAACCCGAAGGCTGGCTTCTTAATGAATTTACTTGGTGCTTTCACCCAGCTCCCAACGCTGGAAGCGGCGCACGATCACGTTCTCGCCAATAGCGGCGACATTCTGCAAAATGAGTTTTTCAATGGTGATCGACTCATCGCGGATGTAGGCTTGACGCATCAGGCAGACTTCATCCTTGAACTTTTCGATGCGACCTTCCACGATCTTCTCCAGAACGTTATCAGGTTTGCCTTCCTCCTTGGCACGGGCGCGGGCGATCTCCGCCTCGTGTTCAAGTTCTGAAGCGGGTATTTCCTCGGCGGTGATATAACGCGGGGAACTTGCAGCGATCTGCAGTGCGATCTCATGAGCCAGCGTGCGGAACTGCTCATTGCGCGCCACAAAATCGGTCTCGCAGTTGATCTCCACCATCACGCCGACACGTCCATTCCCGTGGGAGTAGAGTTCAACGACGCCGTTGGACGCATCGCGGTCAGAGCGTTTGGCAGCGGTTGCCATTCCCTTTTCGCGCAACCAATCCACCGCCTTGTCAAAATCGCCATTTGCTTCCTGAAGCGCTTTGCGGCAATCCAGCATGGGGGCGCTGGTTGCAGCGCGAAGCTGCTTGATCATCTCTGTAGTAATTTCCATTTTACAATCCTTAAACTTGACTTTCCATCTGTTGATTATTCTTGCGAAGGCGTGTCGGCACCTTCCGCGGATGCGGATGACTTGGACTGCGCCTCTTCCTTGACCGGTGCGGCTGGCGTTTCAGTTACAGTTTCCTCCGCCGATCCGGAATCCTCCACTTTGCGGTTGACGTTCAACTTGGCAAGCGTGGCTTCACCAAGCAGAACATCATCGTCCATCGATTCGTCCTGCTCAGCCTCAGTGACAGGTTTGCGGGCTGGGCGGGATTTCGCCCTGCTCTCCGGCTTTTCACCTTCAGCCTGTTCGGGCTCGTCTTCCTTGCGCATGGCTTGTCCTTCGAGGACAGCATCCGCCATTTTGGAGACCAGCAATTTGATGGCGCGGATGGCATCATCATTGGAAGGGATGACGTAATCGATATCCTGCGGATTGCAATTGGTGTCCACCAGCGCAACGATCGGGATATTGAGAAGATTGGCTTCGCGCACAGCGGAATCCTCGCGTCCGACATCGACAATGAAGAGCAGGTCGGGGACGCGTTTCATGACGCGCGCGCCGGAGAGACGAGTCTGCAGGCGGGTAATATCGCGCTCGATCAACAAGCCTTCCTTTTTCGTGAGGCGGTTGATCTCGCCGCTATCGCGCAGATTCTCAAGTCGTTCCAGTTCCTGGATGCGCTTGTACATGGTCGACCAGTTGGTGAGCATGCCGCCCATCCAGCGTTCGGTGACATAAGGCATGCCGCAGCGGGTCGCCTCTTCGGCAACGGTTTCCTGCGCCTGACGCTTCGTGCCGACGAACAGGACGGTTCCGCCGTTCGCAACCGCGTCACGGATGACGTTATATGCCTGATTTGCAAGCTTGACGGTCTGCTGCAGATCGAGGATGTGAATCCCGTTACGTTCCGTGAAAATGTACGGTTTCATACGGGGGTCCCACTTGTTCGTACGATGCCCGAAGTGGACGCCGCTCTCAAGCAGGGCTTTCATGGAAATGACAGCCATTGTTACTCCTTAACTTGTGCCGTTCTCCAACGCGCAATTCATTAACTGGCGCGGAACGGAATGGGTTTAGCGGGGTTGATGACCCGCTCAGGGACGCTTATTGCCCGTCCCAAGCAGAATGTGCCCTTCTTAGGGCGGCGGGATTATAACACAAGAATCAGACCGTAGATAAAAAAACGGTAGACCATTTTCGCCGTCCACGGTCTACCGTCCATCATCCGCTACCCCACGTAATCGCACCACGCTTCGTACTTCGCAATCCTGCCACGAATCGCATCGTGATACACATTCTGAATCTCGCGCGTAACCTTGCCCGACCTGCCGTCGCCGATCTTGCGGAAATCGATCTCGCACAGACCGATCACCTCCGCCGCCGTGCCGCACACGAAGACCTCATCGGCGTTATACAGCTGATCGCGCGAAATGGGAATTTCACTTACACTATATCCCAAGTCCTTTGCAATCGTATGGATGGAATGGCGCGTAATTCCTTCCAACACAGGCGCGGTTGACGGGGTAAATATCTTGCCGCGCTTCACGATGAACAGGTTCTCGCCCGTGCACTCGGCGATGTATCCCTGCGGGTCGAGCATGATCGCCTCTTCAAATCCCAACCGTACAGACTCGGTCTTTGCCAGAATGCTGTTGACATAATTTCCCGCGATCTTTGCCTTGGTCATCATCACATTCGGATGATGGCGTGTGAACGACGAGATATTCGCACGAATGCCTTTCGCCAGCGATTCCTCACCAAGGTAATTCGACCATTGCCACACAGCGATCATCAAGCCTGGCTTGCCCGCATCCACATTTAAATTCCATGCGCCG
>CAYPHR010000052.1:0-13762 GCA_964410375.1 uncultured Anaerolinea sp.
CCTTCCCTTTGAATCCAAAAAGAAATTTGCAGACTGGCTTGCGAAGAATCACGAGGTGTCCGCTGGTTTGTGGTTGAAGATCGCCAAGAAAGCGGCGGGGATTCCCACGGTCACCTATGCCGAGGCGTTGGATGTCGCTTTGTGCTACGGCTGGATCGATGGTCAACGGAACGGCTTTGACGACCAGTATTTTCTCCAGAAATTCACGCCGCGCAGACCGAAGAGCATCTGGTCGAAGATCAATGTGGGGCATGTCGAACGTCTCATTGCAAATGGGGAGATGAAACCGGCAGGGTTGAAGGCGGTCGAAGCGGCGAAACAGGACGGGCGTTGGGATGCGGCGTATTCGTCACAGAAGAATATCTCTGTGCCGGAAGATTTTCAGTCCGCATTAAATAAGAACAAGCAAGCCAAAGCCTTCTTTGAGACGCTGACCGCCTCACGACGCTACTCGTTCCTGTTCAGGATCACCACGGCAAAGAGGTCCGAAACGCGCGAGAAGCGTATCCGTCAATTTGTGGAGATGCTGGCAAAAGGGGAGACGCTTTGATCACTTCGTTACCGCTTCGATCTCACTGGGAAAGTGCCTGAAGCCCTGTTCTTAACCGCGGATAAATACAGATGAAAGGGGCGTTTGGATCGCTCGATCAAGTTATCGATATTTATCTGTGTTCACATCGTACCCGAATGGGTATCTGTGGTGAATTAATCCTTTTCAGACACTGTCTAATAATGCTTTTCGATTCCGCCGAAGCCGAAGGTTTTGTTCTGCGCGCTCATCTCGATGAAGTGACGCAGGCGCTTCTTGAATTCTTCGGGACGTTTGCGTGCCGTTTCGATGAAGGCGATCCGTATCCGTTTGTAAGGCTCCGAGAACCTTTGATAGTTCTTCCACGCTTCCTTATCCGCCTGGATGGCTTTCACGATATCGGGCGGGAAGATGAATTCTGCCTTCAATATGTCATCCAGCGTATCCGCCACTTCCTTGATGACCTTCTTCTGCGCGACCAAGGTCCGCAGGCGTTCGATGTTGGGTTGTGAATAGTTGGTCTTTGCCTTGCGCGGTGAAAAACGCTGTGCAGAATGATCGTCGTCGAGTTTCTTCATGATGGAGTCGATCCAGCCGAAGCACAGCGCCTCTTCCACCGCGTCGTTGTACTCGATGCGCGGCTCCCCCGTCGCTTTCTTGGGGAAGATCAGCCAGATCTCCGGCTCGGTCTTGTAATTCTTCTTCAACCAGTCCCGCCATGTCTTGCGGTCTGTGACGTATAAGGTCTTGGAAATGTCCATGATGCGTTATAAGACCTTGTAGATGTTCTGTACGAATCCGTTCTTGAAGGATTGGGATCTCAGCAATTCCAACCGGACGTCCTTTTCCAATGCGCCGAACAACGGCAGACCTTCGCCGATGAGAATGGGAATGGTGGTGATGGTCATTTCGTCCACGAGCCTTTCGCGCAGGAAACGCTGGACGGTCACGCCGCCGTCGAGGTAGATGTGCCGGACGCTGCGCCGTTCGAGTTCGTGAATCAACTCGCGGGGAGATAGGTGAAGCGCCTCGGCTTTGTCGCTCAGTTCGGGCGCGAGGGTCAGGTCCCTGCTGGTGAGCACGATCACTTTTTTCTCGTAATGCCAGCCGCCGAAGGACAGCACTTTCTCGAACGTGTTGCGTCCCATCACGACGTGGTCCACCGTGGACATGAAGTCCGCGTAGCCGTAATCTTCGCCGCTTTCGCCGCCTGTCAGCCAGTCAATGTCCCCGTTCTTGCGGGCGATGAAGCCGTCCAGGCTGACAGCAATGTAAACTGAAACTTTAACGGTCATAATGCTCTCTCCTAAATGCCATTATATAATGGGATTGTGTTTGTCGTCTTTTCGCCAAGGAGTGACAAATGAAAAAACCATCGTTTGGATTAAATCTATGCCTGATCCTGGCTGTGCTGCTGTCATCTTGCAATATGCCGCTTGAAACGGAAGAGGGCGGGAACGAAACGCCGCCGCTCGAAGAGGTGACAGCCAGTCCACAGCCGCAAGCCGAGCACCGCATTGGAGTGCGCCAGGTGGGCGGCGTGGGGGAATTTTACGATAAAACGACGGGTGCTCGCTTCATTCCGCGCGGGGCGAATTATGTCTTTGTCCCTGCGGGCGGCGGTAATACGAACTTGCTTTTGCGCGTGAACACCTACGACCCTGAACGCACGCGGGATGATTTTGCGCGGCTCGCCGGATTGGGATATAACACCGTGCGCGTTTTTCTCGATCACTGCAGCCACGGACTGGGCTGTATTGCCAACTCCGATTCGGCAGGTTTGAATCCGCAGTATCTCGACAACATCGCGGATATGACCTTCGCCGCACGGGAAGCGGGCATCTATATCCTGTTCACCTCCAATGACCTGCCGGATGACGGCGGTTACTCGGACGAGGCGAACCGCGGTTCGGGCGGCAACTTTGCAGGGTACCGCAACTCTTTCTATTTGCGCCCTCAGGCGATCTCCGCCACCCGCCGCTATTGGCGCGACATCCTGACCGGATTGGTCGAGCGCAATGCCGCATTCGACGCGGTACTGGGCTGGCAATTGCTCAATGAGCAATGGATGTTCATCGACCAGCCGCCGCTTTCCCTGACGAGCGGGATCGTGGAGACCACCACAGGTTCGTATGATATGAGCGATCCCGAACAAAAGAAGCAGATGGTCAGCGATGGATTGGTCTATTACATCGCCCAGATGAAGGAAGAGATCCTCCTCCACGACCCGACGGCATTGGTCACGATGGGCTTCTTTGCGCCCATCGCCGCGCCGGACTGGTATGTGGAGACGGCGTCCCTGCTCGAGCGGTCGGAGTTGGATTTCTTCGATTTCCACACCTATTCGGGTTTCGATGAACTGCGCGCCTACGTGGAATCGTTCGGGATGCTGGGATATGACGCCAAGCCGATCGTTCTCGGAGAGTACGGCGCGTTTCGTCACATCTACGCCGAGATCGACTCCGCCGCGCGTGTGACCACGAACTGGGTTGCCGAGTCGTGCGAGTATGGCTTCGACGGCTGGCTGTACTGGACGTATTATCCCGCCGCCGCAACCGTCAGTGACCGCACTTGGGGCTTGACGGATGATGACGGATACATGCTCGAATTATTTGCGCCGGTCAACCAGCCTGATCCTTGCGTGGCAGTCGAGATCCCCAATGACAATCTCGCCTATGGAAAGCCGGTCCGCGCTTCGCTCAGCCTTCCGGGAGAACCTCCCTCCAATGCGGTGGACGATAACTCCGCCACGCAGTGGGGAGCCGGCGCATCTCCCGTGCAATGGATCGAAGTGGATCTGCAGGGCACATACAGCATCTCGGAGATCCGTTTGCAGGTGGCGCAGTATCCGAACGGGAACACGGTTCACCGCGTGCAGGTGCGTTCTTCCAGTGATGGCGCATATACTACGATCCATGAATTCAACGGTCCCACGCAGGATAATGAATGGCTGGTCTTTACCCCGGAGGAACCGCTTGCGAACATCGTTCAGATCCGTATTCAAACCATCAGCAGTCCCTCCTGGGTGGCGTGGAAGGAAATTCAAGTGTTTGGCGCAAGCCAATGAAAGGAATCGTAATGGCTTTGTATCTCGGTTGTCCGATCTGGTCGTTCAAGGGCTGGGTGGGGAATTTCTATCCGAAAGGCGCCAAGCCGCCGGAGTTCTTGCGCGAGTACGCAAAGCGTCTCAACACCATCGAAGGCAACACCACCTTTTATGCCGTCCCCGCTCCGAAGACCATTGAGTCATGGATCGAGCAGACGCCGGAGTCCTTTCGGTTTTGCCTGAAGATACCGAAAGCGATCAGTCACAACGGAAAACTCGCGGACTATATTGACCGTGCACATCAGTTCGTGGAGACCATGCGTCCGCTCGCCTCGCGGCTTGGACCGATGTTTCTGCAGCTTCCCCCCGGTTATTCGCCTCGTCTGCTGCCTGACCTTGCCACTTTTCTGGACGCGTTCCCAAAGGATATCCGCCTCGGTGTGGAAGTGCGCCATCTGGATTGGTTCGATGAGCTGAACCGGAATGCGTTGAACAAATTACTCGCAGACCATGATATGGCGCGCGTGGTCATCGATACGCGTCCGATCCGCAACTTGGCAGGGGATGCATCCATCAAGGGCAGCGCCTATGAGAGCCTGCTGGAAGCGCGCGAACGCAAGCCGAATGTGCCGGTCTTCGAGGAGGTGACGACCGATTTCACCTTCCTGCGTTTCATCGGTCACCCCGAGTTGGGGCAGAACAAGGCTTGGATGGAGGAATGGGTTCCGAGAATTGCCGACCAACTGTCGGCGGGGAAGGATGCGTACGTCTTTTGTCACACGCCGGATAACTTGCAGGCTCCGTACATTGCGCGCGAATTCCATCAACGGATCGCGGGTCAAATAAAACTTGACCCGTTGCCGTGGGAGGATGCGAGCTCGGATGTTTTCGAACAGGGGACGTTATTCTGAGGGGATGATCTCGTTCAGGAAGATATCGACCACTTGCGGGTCGAAGTGGCTGCCGCTGTTGTCGCGGATGTAGCGCATGGCTTCGGCGCGTGACCATGCTTTTCGGTAGGGACGGTCGCTGGTCAGGGCATCCCACACATCGGCAAACGCAAAGAGACGCGCGGCGAGCGGGATCTGTTCGCCTTTCAATCCGCGCGGATAGCCTGTGCCGTCCCATTTTTCATGGTGGCACAGGGGGATTTCCAACGCAGATTGCAGGTAGGTGATCGGGGCGAGCAGGTCAAACGCCAACTGCGGATGCCTTTGCATGATCTGCCATTCCTCATCCGTGAGCGGACCGGGTTTGAGCAGGATGTTGTCTGCCACGCCCATCTTGCCGATGTCGTGCAGCAGCGCGCCGCGCCGTATGTTGACGATCTGGATTTCGCCGATGCCCATGCGGCGTGCAAGTTTGACCGTCATTTCGGTGACGCGCTGGGTATGTCCTTCGGTTTCCTTGTCGCGCAGGTCGAGCGCGCGCGACCAGCCTTCGATGGTGGCGTTGTATGCCATTTCAAGGTCGAAGTTGGAGCGCTGCATCCGCTCGAAGAGCAGGGCGTTGTCGATGGCGATGGCGGTCTGCCAGCCGAGGGAATCGAGGAAGTTGAGCCATTCCCTGTCCACGTGCAGGGGGGAGCGGTGGAAGATCTCGAGCACGCCCTTCACCTCGCCTTTTGCGATCAAAGGAACGCCAAAATAGACGGTGAACTCTTCGTCCGCCAGCAGATCGCGGCGGGCGAATTTGTCTTCCTGTTCCAGGTCCTCCACATGGATGATCTTTTTATCGAGAATGATCTGTCCAGCCAGACCTTCGCCGGGGCGCAGGCTGGTGGAGGCGATTGCCTGGGTTCGGAAGCCCCTGCCTTCGTAGAACTCGAGGCGTCCGGTATCCGCCTGCATCAATAACACGCTAGCCGCATCCACGTTGAGCTGCATGATCACCTGTTCCAGCACCGTGTTGATCGAGACCCGCATGTCGAGGCTGTTGCTGATCGCAAGGTCGATCGTCCGCAGGCTGCTCAGGCGGTTGATCTGTTTCAGGCTTTGTTCGAGCAGTCTCATGCGGTGGATGGCGCTGCCCCCGATCTCGGCAAAGGCGTTCAGGATGCGCACTTCATCCATTGTCAGTTCGCGCGGCAGATGGATGTTGATGAACATGGCGCCGGTCACGCTTTCAGCGGCATGCAGCGGAATGCACACGCCGCCAATGCCCTGCGGGATGCCGCTGCGATATTGTTCACCGATCTGCGGGTCGGAACAAAATTCACTGGAGAGGATCGCTTGTCCCTTGTTCACGACCAGCGCCGCGATCTCTCCTCCTTGTTTTGTCGCCGCCATGTCTTTGGAACTGAAGCTGATGTGCGCCCCGAGGCTGGTCTGGTTGGAAGCGGGGTCATGCAGCCAGATGCCGCCCGCTTCCGCCTTGACGAGGCGGATGGATTCATCCAACAGGCGGTCCAAAAGCTCCTGAAGTGTTTTGACGGTACGCAGCACCTGGCTGGTGGATACGATCGCTTCCAGTTCCCTCTCATGCTGTTTGCGTTCGGTGATGTCCACCAGCGAGACCAGCACCCGCGAGAATGTCTCTTCGTGACCCGGCGCGACCGCCCAGCTAAGTCTTGTGTCGCGCCTCTTTCCGTGCAGTGTTTTTATCACCACATCCATTTCCAATTGCTGCATTCCGCTGGCTACGGCGATCAGTTCCTGCCGGAAGGCGTTGATGGAGTCAACATCGAAGGTCAACTCGAGGCTTTTGATCAGTTCATCCTTGCTGTTGGCGCCGAACAGTTTCAGGGATGCCTGGTTGACATCCCTGACCTTTACGAGGCTCATGCATTCCATCACCACCAGCGGATGTTCCGTGATGTAGGTTTCGAGATCCGTTGCCCCGGTTTTTGCCATCAGGCTGTCGATGTACATTTTTACCTGTGAAAAATCCTCCTCCCAAATGGACACCGGCGTATTTTCGAACAGACTGCTGAAGCGCGCATTGCTTTCGCGCAGCGCCTCATCCGCCTCCTTTTGTCTGCGGCGGGTTTCTGCATCCTTTAGTTCCCGCTGGATGGCGGGGAGGAGCCTCGACATGCTGCCCTTGATGATGAAATCGTGCGCGCCGGAGATCAACGCTTCGACGGCGGTCTCCTCCCCGATCGTGCCGGAGATGATGATGAACGGCAGGTCGTAGCCTCCTTCCTGCAGGATGGCAAGCGCGCTGGGGGCGTTGAAACTCGGCAGGGAGTAGTCGCAGATGACCAGGTCCAGCGTCTGATGCGCCAGAGCGGAGCGCATCGCCTCCGCGGTTTCGACGCGTTCGACCTCCACCTGATAGTCTGCGCGTTGAAGTTCCCGCAGCAACAGTGCGGCATCGTCATCGGAGTCTTCGATCAAAAGGATGCGTACACTCTTTTTCACATTCATGGTTATTTTGGCGGCGCTTCGTTCAAGACCAGCCAGTACAAACCAAGCTGGCGCACCGCGTCCACGAATTGGTTGAAATCCACGGGCTTGCGGACGTAGGAGTTCGCGCCGAGGCTGTAGCCTTGAATGAGGTCCTGCTCTTCTTTTGAAGAGGTCAGGATGACGACCGGCAGCAGGCGCGTCTTTTCGTTCTCGCGGATGCGGCGCAGCACCTCCAGCCCGCCCATTTTTGGAAGGTTCAAGTCCAATAGTACGATTTGGGGAAGATCGCTGGAGTTGCGGCTGGCGTATCGTCCCGCACAAAACAGATAATCCAGCGCTTCCGCGCCGTCGCGCACTACAGCCACATCGTTGACGATATTGTTCTTCTTCAGCGCACGCAGGGTCAACTCCTCGTCATCAGGATTGTCTTCCACCAGCAGGATCATCTTTTTATCCATGTTTCCTCTCTGTTAGAGCGTAAAGTAAAATGTTGCGCCCTTGCCCTCCTCGCCCTGCGCCCATACGCGCCCGCCGTGGAGTTTGATAATGCGGTGGACCGTCGCCAGTCCGATGCCCGTGCCGGGAAACTCACTGACCGAATGCAGGCGTTGGAACGCCCCGAACAATTTTCCGGCATACGTCATATCAAAGCCGGCTCCATTGTCGCGGACGAAGAACGCCGGCTCGCCATCCATGGTTTGCTGACCGAATTCGATGACCGCCTGTTCCCTCTTCGATGTAAACTTCCAGGCATTGTTCAAGAGATTTTCCAGTGCGATGCGTATCAGGTTTGGGTCGCCGCTCGCCTGCATGTCCGGCTCGATGGAAATGGATAGATCTCTTTCGGGATGTTCGTCCAACAGGGTATCGGCAATATTCTGGGCGATCTGGCTGATATTGATCAGTTCCGGCTGCAAAGGTGACCGGGTTACGCGGGCAAGGTTGATGAGATCGTCGATCAACTGCGCCATGCGCTGTGCGGAGGTGCGTACGCGCTCCAAATATCCGCGTCCCTCCGGCGGGAGATGTTCGCTGTAGTCCTCGAGCAGCACTTGGCTGAACCCGTCGATGCTGCGCAGCGGCGCCCGCAGGTCGTGCGAGACGGAATAACTGAACGACTCGAGCTCCTGATTGGACGCCTCCAATTGGGCGGCGTATTGTTTTAGATCAAGGTGCAATTTTTGGATGTCAGTCTCGGCTCGTTTCCGTTCGGTCACATCACGAATCGCGGCGATCACCAGCAGCTCCTCGTCCGTCTCCAACGGGCTCAGGCTGATCTCGATCGGAAATTCGCTGCCGTCTTTCCGCAAGCCAAAGAGTTCCAAGCCAATGCCCATGGGGCGCGCAGGATGTTCGACGACATATTCCTCGCGATGGGCAATATGTCTCTTCCGGAAACGCTCTGGAACCAGGACTTCAACGGGCTTGCCCGCGATCTCGCTCCGGTTATATCCAAACAATTTCTCCACCTGCGAGTTGACAAGGCTGATTGTCCCGGAGCCGTTCACCACCACCATTGCATCCGGCGCGGACTCGAGCAAGCCGCGGAATTTCGCCTCCGTGGCTTTGCGCTTTGTGATGTCGCGAATTGTGGCGATGATGAAAACACCCTCGTCCGTCTTCAGGGGACTTAGGCTGATCTCGACTGGAAATTCACTTCCATCCTGCCGCAAGCCATGCAGTTGAAGTTCACTGCCCATCGGTCGTACGCGGGGATCGGCTGTGTATTTCAAGCGGTGCATTTTGTGTGTGCTGTGATAGCGTTCGGGGATAAGAAACTCGACAGGCTGCGCCTGCGCCTCGGTACGGGACCAGCCGAAAAGTTTTTCAAACTGCGAATTAACGAGCGCAATCCCCCCTTGCCCGTCAGCAATGATCATTGCATCAGGGGCAGCCTCCAACAGGCGGAGAAATTTTTCATCCTTGAGCATGGATTCAAGATTATTCATGTCAAGCCTCCAATGCTTTATGCGGTTCCAGGCATGACCTTTGAAGCAAGCATGGAGATGAGAAACCAGTAATCAAAATCAGACTGATTTTATCCAATTTCGAGTAATTGTACGGTATTCCCCGCAGAATATCAATCAAACAAAGGTAATATTTGCGGATTTGTAAAGAAGGCATCATCCTGAAAATATCACTGTCACTTGAGCGGCTCAACAGTTTCATTCTGGTTATTCGTGGAGTTTCCAATTGCCAGCCTGTTATAATCGTCAAATCCAACCCGTATATCGTTCCACTTTATAAGGAAACACCATGAACATTGCCATTGCACTTGTCCTCGGTATATTGATCGGCTGGTTGATCGAGTGGGTGATTGACTGGTTCTATTGGCGGCGTCCGCGGCAGGAGCCAGCCGGCGTGCCCGCATCGGAGTCTGTGCCGACGCAGAAGGTCCGTTACTCGAAACGTCCCGCCGATGCGGACGACCTCAAGAAGATCAAGGGGATCGGTCCTGTGATCGAAAAGCAGTTGAACAAAGCGGGGCTTTATAAATACGAACAGCTTGCGGAATTGACGCTCGACGAATTCGAGGAAGCGCTCGGCGACCTGCTTCAGCGTTTCATCAATGAACGCGCCATTCTGCGCCACGCGCGCGAACTGGCGGACGCGAAACGGCAGGGAGATGCGGCATGAAAGAGCCGCTGCGGACGCGTTACGCTCCGGGTTACGATCTGTTCAAACTGATCGTTGCCATCCTCCTGACGGTGCTCTTGATCGTTCTGCTCCTGCGCGAACGCGACAAGCGTTTTGAAGCGCTTTCCATGAGCGTCACACAAGCGGTGGTTGCGGACGTTATCGCACCGACCGCGACAATTCCAGCGCCTGCGTCCACTGCGATGCCCGAACCGACGCAAACAGAGAGCGCCCCCACACAGCCGCCAGTGACCGAGACGCCTGAAACAGCGCCGACCGAGACAGCGGCAACGGAGACGCCTCCCGCCGACCCGCAGCCTGTCTCCGACCCGAACGAATGTCCGTCCAACCCGACGCGCATTCAAGTCGGCATGACCGTCCGCGTGCTGGACTGGCTGAACTTCCGCGCCGCGCCGGGGCTTGGAAAGACGATCCAGACCACGAACCGCCCCGGCACACAAATGGAAGTGATCGATGGACCCGTTTGCACGCTGCAGGGCGGAAACCCGCCCAGGGCGTACCTGTGGTGGAACCTCCGCATGGCGGATGGGCGCGAGGGTTGGTCGGCGGAAGCGCCGTTGAATTTCCCCAATTACTTTATGGAACCGGTTGAGTAGAAAAAGTCCCGCATCAGCGCGGGACTTTTTTATTCGGCACTCTGCTCATGGCGTATTCCGCCAGCGCAGTGATCGTCAGCGACGGGTTGACGCCCGGGTTGGCGGGCATGACCGAGCCGTCGATGATGTACATCCCTTCGTAGTTATGCACGGCAAAATTCTCATCGATCACGCCTTCGTCGGCGTCCTTCCCGATCGGCGCGCCGCCGAGAATATGGGCGGTCGTTGGCAGGTTGAGCAGGTTCTCCCCGAGCGAGCCGAGCGCGATCCCGTCCGTGCGCCTGGCAAATTCGCGCGTGATCTCATGCGAGCCTTCCACCTGCGCGTTGATGGTGTAGCCGGGTTCTTCCTCCGCCACCATGCCGGTGCGGAAGAGCGTGAACACACTGCGCCCAATCTTGAAGCGCATGCGGTTATCGGCGTGCTGCATCACGAGCAGAATGGTCACATTGTGCGCCCAACCCGGCAGGATGAGCGCCTTGGCAAAATCAATGGGATGCGTAAGCGCCCACCACAAGAAGCGCAAAATGCGGACAGGCACGCTTACGTCTTTGGCGATCAGCGGCGCGGCAAGGAAGCGCATCAATGACGAGCCGTCAGGGTAGCGCACGGGTTCGATGCGCGTCATTTCATCGTGATTGTAGATGGAGGAGATGGCAACGCCCTCCGAATAATTGACATCGGAGTTACGTGCCACGCTTCCGAGCAGACCTTCGGAGTTGGTTCTGACCATCGTGCCCAGTTTCGCGGACAGTTTCGGCAGGGACTTCTTCACGTCGCGTAAATTCAGCAGCAGTTTCATCGTGCCCATCACGCCCGCCGAAAAGATGACGTTCCTTGCATGGACGGTTTGTGTGCGCTTGAAGAGTTTGGTGGAGTTGCGGTAGGTTACTTCGTAGTTGGCAGTTGATGGTTGGTGGTTGGCGGTCAACTGTCCACCGTCCACTGCCAACGGTTTTACGTCAGTAACTTCAACCTCAGAAACAACCTTCGCTCCGTTCTTTTCCGCGAAATACAGATAATTCTTCGGCAGGGTGTTCTTCGCGTTGTGACGGCATCCCACCATGCAGCCGCCGCAGTGCTGACAGCCCGCGCGTGCGGGACCGTCTCCGCCAAAGTAGGGGTCGGGGACGGTGGCGCCAGCCTCCCCGAAGAATGCGCCGACATCCGTCGCGCGGAAGGTATGACCCATGCCGCGTTCGTCCGCCATTTCTTTGAGCAGCAGGTCCGCCTTCCAGAGTTTGGGGTTGCGGGCGACGCCGAGCATTTTCTTGGCGGTTTCGTAGTGCGGCTTGAGCAGTTGACCCCACGGCAGGGGCGAGTTCCAGGCGGGGGTGGCGAAGGTTTCATCGCTGGGGACTTCGAGCACGTTGGCATAGCCGAGACTGCCGCCGCCGACGCCCGCGCCATGCAGGACCATCACGCCTTTGAGGATGCTGATCTGCATGATGCCGTGCGCGCGCAGGGCGGGCATCCAGAGATATTTCCAATACTGCCAGTTGGATGTGGCGAAGTCGTTGTCGTTGAAGCGTTTGCCTTTTTCGAGAACCAGTACCGAGTAGCCCTTCTCTGCCAAACGCATTGCCGAAACACTGCCCCCAAACCCCGAACCAATGATCACGTAATCAAAGCATTCAGCCATCAACGGTCAGCTCGCAGGGTTTGCATGAAGGATGTGAGCATTCGTTTCACCTCTGTGACATCGTTATGAAGTTGTTGGTATTGTTCATTGGAAAGAAATTCAAGGTCGCGGGCAAGCAGGAGTTGATATTCGGTTTCACTGGCGGAGCCCATGGCAATTTGAAGGAAGCGCGCGAATTCTGCATCGGTTCGACGTCCGCAGCCTTCGGCGATATTGGTTGGAATGGACATGCTTGCACGGCGAATTTGAGAAGTCAGTCCGTACAGTTCTTCCTTGGGGAAGCTTTTCGTTACTTTGTATACAGCCAATGCGAGTTGATGTGCTTTTTCCCACACTTTGAGTTTGCGGAAATCTTTCATAAACGGAATTATACTTCGAGAAATCCACGACTGAACGCTGAAGGCTGAGCGCTGTGCAGGAATCAGTGCTCGCGCTTTCAGCAAACCCAAACCACGAGAACCCATGAACCCAACCACCTTCCCCTCCCATCGTTCGCCTGTGTACAGCCGCCGCGGCATTGTCGCCACGTCCCAGCCGCTGGCTACCGCCGCCGGTATCGAAGTCCTTTCCAAGGGCGGTAATGCCGCCGATGCCGCAGTTGCCGCCGCCGCTGCGTTGAACGTCACCGAGCCAACCTCCACTGGGATTGGCGGGGATATGTTCGCGTTGTATTTTGACGCGGGGACAAAACAGGTCACAGCCTTGAACGGATCGGGGCGCGCTCCGTCCGCGCTGACGCTTGAGAGGCTAAAGCGTGAGGGACTCTCCGCTGATACGTTGCCGCCCTTCCATCCGCATACGGTGACGGTACCGGGGGCGTGCGCGGGCTGGTGTGACCTAATCGCAAAGCATGGCTCGCTTTCAATGGGTGATATTCTCGCGCCTGCCATCCGGCTCGCGGACGAGGGCTTTCCCGTCGCACCGCTTACGGCTCACTTCTGGGGGCGCGGCGCGGAACGGCAGTTGAAGTCCGCGCTGAACGGACAGGAGTTGACCATTGACGGGCGCGCACCGCAAGCGGGCGAAATCTTCCGCAACAAAGGTCTGGCGCGCACGTTTCAGGCTGTGGCGGAGCGCGGAGCCGTCGGGTTTTACCAGGGAGCGGTTGCAGAGGCAATTGTCGGTGTGATCAAAGAGGCGGGCGGATGCATGTCCGCTGATGATCTGGCATCGCATGTGTCCACGTGGGAGACGCCTTTGTCCGTTGAGTATCGCGGACTGCGCGTGTATGAATGTCCGCCGAACGGACAGGGCATCACGGCGTTGATCGCGTTGAACATCCTGGAAGGCTTTGGGCTGGCGGAGTTGGAACTGCTCTCGCCCGGGAAGATGCACCTGATGATCGAAGCGATGCGGCTGGCGTTCGCCGATGCGAAATGGTATGTGAGTGACCCCGCGTTCTCGAACATTCCAATGAAAGAATTGCTATCGAAAGAATATGCGACTGAACGCCGCAAGTTGATCAACCTGAAACGCGCCACGCTCGACCCGCAACGCGGCGCGCCGGTTGCGTCATCGTCGACGGTGTATTTGAGCGTGGTGGACGGGATGGGGAATGCATGTTCGTTCATCAACAGCAATTACATGGGCTTTGGCACGGGCATCGTACCGAAGGGCTGGGGCTTCACACTGCAAAACCGCGGACATAACTTCAGCCTCGACCCGGAGCATCCCAATTGCCTTGCGCCGGGCAAACGACCGTATCACACCATCATCCCTGCCATGGTGACGAGAGTTGCGGATAATTCTTTGTATGCGTCGTATGGGGTGATGGGCGGCTTCATGCAGCCGCAGGGACATGTGCAGGTGCTATCCGCGTTGGTGGATGCGGGGCTTGATCCGCAGTCCGCGCTGGATGCGCCGCGCTTCTGCATCGATGTGGACGCAGCAGGCGGGAAGGTCGCCATCGAAGAAGGGATGCCGGACGCAACGCTGACAGCC
>CAYPHR010000053.1:0-13399 GCA_964410375.1 uncultured Anaerolinea sp.
GAACATATACCCACGGCTGGCGCGGATCAGCCGGCGGTCATACAGGTCGATCGGGTCCATGTTGAGCAGGATGATGCCGCCCACGCCCAGCGCAAGCGATGTGCGCGTGATGTTGCCGATATTGCCTGAAATGCTCAGATCTTCCAGTACGACCACGTCCTTTTTGATGCTTTTCAACGCCTCCAAGCCAATGGGTTTGGGCGTTTCGGCTATTGCGAAGATGCGTGAGAGTTTGTCGTTCTCGAAGATTTTTTTCGTTGTCCGTTTTGCTACTTCATGGATGGTCGCGCCGGGTGTCAGTTTGTTCCGCAATTCGTCCGAAATGACTTCCTCCCCGGCATAATAAACAGATTCAATTTCCACGCCCGCTTCCAACGCCTGCAAGATATTCTCTTCGTCATCGATAAGAATTTGATTGAGTTCACGCCGCCCGTCCCGATGCAGCAGTTTGCGGATGGGTCCCGCCAGCGGATGGTTGAGTGAATCGATCAGGAAGGGATTATGGGGTTCGTTGGGAGATTGCTGGTTCATGCGAACCATCATACGCCAGTTTCGGAAGGGATGTCAAGCCGCTGGAGTACAATGTATGCATGGAGATCATTTTTTCGGATTCTGATATTCTGGTGGTGAACAAACCCGCGGGGCTTTCCGTGCTCCCCGAAGGCTGGGACAAGGACGCGCCGTATCTGGTCAAACTCCTTGAAGAAAAATACGAAAAGGTCTGGGTCGTGCACCGCATCGACAAATCCACGAGCGGGATCGTGATCTTTGCGTTGACGGCAGACGCGCATCGCTCATTGAACATCCAATTCGAGAAGCATCAGGTGGAAAAGAAATATCACGCCATTTTCAACGGTGTGCCAAAATGGGATGAGAAAACCGCCAAGCATCCGTTGCGGGTGAACGTGGGGCACAAGCATCGCACGATGGTGGATGACCGCAAAGGAGTCCGTTCGGAGACGAGATTTAATCTTCTGGAACGCTGGCAGGCGTCGGCGTTGGTCGAAGCGATGCCGATGACGGGGCGGACGCATCAGATCCGTGTCCATGCGTACGCGCTGGGTCATCCGCTTTTGGGCGATATCCTGTACAGCGCGCCGGAAACGGATGTCATATCGCGCGCGGCACTGCACGCATTTTCGCTCAAATTCAGCCACCCGGTCACAGGTAAGATGATGTCCTTTCAAGCGGACTATCCTAATGACTTTCAGAAGGCTGTGAACACGCTGAGAGGCGAATAAACCCGAATGGAAATTATGGTATATTTTGAACAGGAGTAATGCCATGAATGAGCGAATCCTAATTATCGAAGACGACCAGGCGATCCTGAAGTTGCTGCAACGCGGTTTGGCTTATGAAGGCTACACGGTGGATACCGCTGTTGACGGGCGCATGGGGCTGATCGCGGCGCGCGACCACACTCCCGATCTTGTCATTTTGGATTGGATGTTGCCCGGGATGGACGGTTTGGAAGTTTGCCATCGCCTGCGGCAGGGTGGTTCGATTCCCATCCTGATGCTGACCGCCAAGGACACCGTGCAGGACCGCATCCAGGGATTGGATGCCGGCGCGGATGACTATATGGTCAAGCCGTTCAATCTGGATGAATTGCTCGCGCGGGTGCGCGCGCTGTTGCGTCGCACCCAGCCCGAGCGGATCCCCGTCCTGAAATTTGCCGACCTTTCGCTGGATACCGGGTCGCGTCAGGCATCGCGCGGGACCCGTGTGGTGGCGCTGACGGCGAAGGAATACGAATTGCTGGAGTTATTCCTGCGCCATCCCAAACAGGTGCTGACGCGCGAAGTCATTTTTGACCGCGTGTGGGGCTATGATTTTGGCGGCGAAAGCAACGTGCTGGAAGTGTATATTCGATACCTGCGCCAGAAGTTGGAAGCCGAGAACGAGCAGCGCCTCATCCATACCGTGCGCGGAGTGGGATACGTCCTGCGGGAAAACCCGTAAATCATCAGCGGCAGTGAAAGCTGCCGCTTTTTGTATGCTCTCAGGTTGCCTTAAACTCACACCATTACACTGAGTTCCATGTCCCTGCGCCTGCGCCTTACATTGCTCTACACCACCATTATGGGCGGGATACTGCTCATCTTTGGCGCGGCAGTGTATGTCCTCATCAGCATTATTTTGCTCAATCAGGTGGATACCATGCTGGCTGCGGTTGCGCGCGACATCATCGGCGTGACCCGCGTCAACCCGGTGGGGGAATTGATCGTCCTTGACCAACTCCCATTGGATATGAACCCCAATGCCCGTTTCCAGGTCTGGAACGCAGATGGGACGCTCGTCGAAACTTCCCCCAGTATCGGACCAATGTCAAGCTCGCTCGATCCCATCGGTCTTCGAGCTGCCACGACCATTTATACCGATTCATACGTGGACGGCGTCCACATGCGTGTGCTGAGCGTGCCTCTCGAAGCGGGGCAGCGTGTGGTTGGTACGCTGCAGGTCGGTGCGAGCATTGCGCTGGTGGATGCAACCCGCAGCAACCTGCTCTCGATCATGACGGCGATCACGGTCGTGGCGGTCATTTTGGTGGGATTTGGTTCGTGGGGCGTGCTTGGCAGCGTGCTTTCTCCGCTGGATACCATCGCCGAAACTGTGGACCAGATCAACCGCGCCGATGACCTCTCCCGCCGCATCCCGCATTTGGGGCAGTCGCAGGATGAGATCAGCGATCTGGTCGTTTCATTCAACCAGACGCTGGAGCGGCTTGAGTCATTGTTTACGTCACAACAGCGCTTTCTGGCGGATGTCAGCCACGAACTGCGGACGCCGCTCACGGTCATCAAGGGCAATGTGGATCTAATGCGCCGCATGAAGGAAGTGGACGAAGAATCGCTCAACAGCATCGCGCAGGAAGCGGGCAGGCTGACGCGTTTGGTGGGCGGTTTGTTGATGCTCGCGCAGGCGGAGTCCGGAAAGCTCGCACTCAACTTCACTGCGGTCGAATTGGACCTTTTGCTGACCGAGGTTTTCACGGAAATGCAGGTGCTGGCGCGCAGCAAGGTCAGTGTGCATCTCAATGATATTGATCAGGCAGTTGTGCGTGGCGACCGCGACCGTTTGAAGCAGGTGTTCTTGAATTTGGTGGCGAATGCCATCCAGTACACGCCGCACGGCGGGGATATTTTCGTCAGTTTGTCGCGGGTGGGAGATCAGGCGCGCGTCATCATACGGGACACGGGACCGGGCATCCCAGCCGCCGACCTGCCCCATATCTTTGACCGCTTCTACCGCGCGGAAAAGTCCCGCACACGTTCGCAGACCAGCGGCTTTGGGCTGGGCTTGTCCATTGCGCAATGGATCATCGAGCAGCATGGCGGGCAGATCAAGGTCGAGTCAAAAGAGGGGCAGGGGACAACGTTCGTGATCTGGCTGAATGTGATCAAGTAAGGTTTTAGGGCAGTCCAAGCCGCCGGCTGGCTTGCCTGCATAAACTCGCCCCATATTTCGAATACCATTCATATAGCGCATTGCTTGTGGTTACGCCGCTGATGGCGTCCATGTAGATGGGGACGCCGTATTGGACGTAGCGTTTCGTCTGTGCGGACCATGTCCATTCGCCGCGCGGGATTACGCCGATGCCGCCGTTGTAGCCTGCCATGGCGAGACGGGCATCCCCGTTGGCGGTTTCGAGCGAGCGGGAGAGATAGCCGAGTCCGCGCAGGGCATTGGTATCGGGGTTGTAGGGATTCTCACCTGTGCGAAAATGATATGGCATGACTTGGAATAATCCCATCGCGCCGGCGCTGGAGACGGCGCGCGGGTCGCCGCAGGATTCGATCTGCATGATGGTGGCAACCAAATTCGGGTTAAGGTTCGAGGCGGCTGCCCACTTGGAGATGGAATCCGCCCAGTAGAGCACTTCGCGGCGGAAGATGGGGGAAATGCCGGATGGTGTGGAGGTGGGCAGCTCTTCCACAGCCAGGATGTTTGCCATGGCTGGTTCTGCGATGGCGGTGTTGACCGGACGTGATGCGGGAGGCAGGGGCTCAGCCTGCCAGGCGAAGGCGGCGAGGAAAGCGCTGATGATGATAACGGTAAGCGGGACGAGGGCGAAACCAGACAAACAGCCGCTCCCTTCGTCGTACTGGGTCGCGGCTGTCTGCCAGTCAGTTTGTGTCGTGCGAGCACGGGGCATGGTTAGGGTCTCTTTTCTGGGTCTGGAGGACCCGGGCTCGAAAAGGTGTTAGGTTGTAATGCGACGTTTTCGTCGCGTGCACAGGTTACGCGTTGTAGCGGCGGTCACTGCCTTCGGAACTGCGGGCTTCGTAGCCAACGGGGTGGTAGGTCGGTTCCGGCGGGATGAAGGATGTCTGCTGGGATTGTGCGGGCTTTGGCGCGGGGCGGAAGTTGGACGGGGTGTTCACTGGGCGGTTGATCTGTGATGCCGGGCGCAGGATTGGCTCATTGGACGGTTGGTTGTAGGAACTTGCGGAGCGCGTCACGGGAGCCTGATAGGAAGACTGGCGGGGCTGAGGGGGAGGGTTGTATTGGCGCGGATAGGAATTTTGCCCGACAGTTGCAGTGGTGAAGATGCGGTCTCCGGCGAGGGAGATCGTCCCGATGATCAGTACGCGGATCAGCCAGACCATGCAGGCGACGAAGATTGGCACACTTTGGTTGAGCGTCTGTGAGGTGATGGTTGCCGTGCCCTGCAAACCGCCATTGTTGGCGATGGCAACGGATACGCTCCACCAGATCAGCATGGCGTTGAAACCGGCAGCGAGCAGCCATGCCCCAAAGAGGTAGTAGACCTCGGCAGGTTCGTCGCGCCCCTGTTCAGGGGTGAAGATGCGCGCGATTCCGGCAAAGTCGATGCCGCAGAAGGCAACGGCAAGCACGGTTGCCCATTGCATGCCGGCAAAGGCGACATTGCCGAGAATGTCCTGCAGGGCGTGGCGCGTGGCGCTGAAGTTGAACACCTCAAAGGCGGCGAGCGCGCCGACGATCATCATGCCCCAAGCGGCGCCGCGGTTGAATTTGCGGTTGTGGACAATGCTGTTCCACAGGTGGCTCAGCCCACCTCCAAGCGGATTACGGCGGTAAGTACTCATTTCGACCTCCTTGTCGAATTACAGAACGGATGTTCTAATCTTGAAGACATTTTAGAACTTTTGTTCTAAAATGTCAAGAGGGAATTTGACACAATCCCCCATCCACCGTTAAACTTGTGGAAATCTATGAATTCACGCCCCCACCGCCTTCGGCACCTCCCCCAAATACGAAATGAATACTTTTTGTAAAAGGCTTGTACTTCTTTGTCGTATTTGGGGGAGGAAGGGAGGGGGGCAGAAACTGGAGCCCCCATGTTTTTCTCAACCACTCCGCGACCGCAGAGCCTCAAGGCGATTGCGGATGTGAAATTGAGCCCCTTTTGGCTGGATCATCCCGCCAAACCAGAACCAACCCAACCCCTGACAACCAAAATCCAAACCGACCTCGCCGTCATCGGCGGGGGATTTACGGGTCTATGGACGGCTTTGCAGGCGAAGCAAGCCGACCCAAACCGCGATGTCGTTCTGCTCGAAGCAGGGGAGATCGCAATCGGCGCGAGCGGACGCAACGGCGGTTTCTGTGCCGCATCGCTGACGCATTCCTTTCAGAATGGCAGGAACCGCTGGGAGAAGGAACTCGCTAAACTCATCCAACTCGGCGACCAGAACCTCGACGGCATCGAAGCGACGATCAAAGAATTCGACATCGAGTGTGACTTCATCCGGTCGGGCGAGATCAATGTTGCCACCGAAGAGTATCAGATCGAAGAACTGCGGGAGGAAGCTGAAGAGACTGCGCCGTATGGTCTGCATGCAAAATTCCTCGATGCGGATGAGATCCGCAAACGCATCAACTCGCCGTCGTTTCTCGCCGCCTTGCACGATCCGTCCGTGGCGATGGTCAACCCCGCGAAACTCGCGTGGGGCTTGAGGCAGGCATGCTTAAGGTTGGGAGTCCGCTTGTATGAGGGCACGCAGGTTCAGGCGTTGGAAGAGAGGCGCGGCGATGTCCTCCTCAAAACTCCGCATGGTGAGGTCGAAACCCGCAGGGTCGCGCTTGCCACCAATGCTTTCCCGCCCTTGCTTAAACAGCTTTCGTTCTACGTCGTGCCGGTCTATGATTATGTGCTGATGACCGAGCCGCTTTCCGCGTCACAGCGCGAGGCGATTGGCTGGCATGGGCGCGAAGGGCTGGCGGATGCCGGCAACCAGTTCCACTATTCGCAGATGACAGCGGATGGGCGGATTTTGTGGGGCGGATATGATGCGATCTATTACAAGAATAATGGGGTTGCGCCGCATCTCGAAAACCGCCCCGCCTCTTTCGGACTTTTGGCTGAGCACTTCTTCCAGATCTTTCCCCAGCTCGAAGGGATTCGCTTCACGCACGCCTGGGGCGGCGTGATCGATACCTGCTCACGCTACACGGCGTTTTGGGGCAAGGCATATGGCGGCAAGGTGGCGTATGCGATGGGTTATACAGGGTTGGGTGTAGGCGCTTCGCGTTTTGGCGCGCGCGTGATGCTCGACCTGCTCGACGGCAAACAGACCGAACGCACCGAGTTGCAGATGGTGAAGTCGAAACCGTTCCCGTTCCCGCCGGAGCCGTTCCGCTCGCCGATCGTTAACTTCACACGCTGGTCGCTTGACCAGGCAGATAGAAACGGTGGGAAGAGAAATATTTGGTTGAAGACGCTGGACGCGCTGGGGCTGGGGTTTGATTCGTGATTTAGAAGTGACAGTCACCATTGCAAAGCATCCCATAGCGAAGCGGAGTGGGCAAGGTGACTGTCACTTTTATTCTTACTTCTTGCTCGGCTTGGACATTTCATCCACAACGGCATTATACAAGCTCTCCGCTTTCAACTCGCTGAGCGAATAGCACGGCGCTTCGAGGTGGTCTGCCAGTTGTTGGGCAAGTCCCTGGTCGAAGGCGGCGTGTTCCATGTTAATGACCACCGAACGGATCTTTTCGTTTGCGATCAATTCCGCAAATTTGAATCCCTCCTCCTGCGGCGGGAGCGTACCGAGTGAGACGTTCCCTGCGCCGTCGGTCAGCACGATGAGCAAGGGTTCCACATCCGGGTGGATGCGTTTTTCGTGGGTCAGCACATCGTGCGCCATGAACAATCCCGCCGAGAGCGGCGTCTTTCCGCCGACGGGGATGTCCATAAGGGCGCGTTGGGCGAGTTGTACGGAGTTGGTGGGGGAGAGCACCAGCGTGGCGCGGTCTTTCTGGAAGACGATTAAGCCAACGCGGTCGCGGCGCTGGTAGGCGTCTGTGAGAAGCGAAAGGATCGCGCCTTTGGTGGCGTTCATGCGTTCCGCCACCGCCATTGACCAGGATGCATCCACGAGGAAGAGCACGAGGTTTGCCACCCGTTTCACACGGACTTTGCGTTGCAAGTCGCTTTTCTTGATGGAGAAGGCGAGTTTCTTTCGTTCTTCAGTGCGTTGTTTCTGGAACGGAGCCGCCGCGCGGAAGGTGGCATCGAAAGCAATGTCGTTGAGTTTGTCGCCTGCGGGACGCGCTTTGATGTAACGCCCGTGCTTGCGCTCCGTTTTTGTGAGCGAACGCCTGCCCGCCTGTTTGCGAGTCAATTTATCGAGCGGGGTGTTGAGTTTGCGGGGTTGGAAGGTCTCGCCTGCTTTTACCTTTTGACCGCCGTCCCACCAGTTGGCGTTCGTGCTGGCGAATACCTCCTGTTGCTGCATGGGTTCAGGGTTGCCCTGCTGCGGACCTTCCTCCTGCTCATCTTCGAGTTTTAAGTTTTTTTTTCCTCGGCTTCGCCTTCCTGCTGGCTTTCGGATTCATCCTCCGATTCGCTCGGCATGGATTGACCCGCCAATTGCTCGATGCGTTCCTGCAATTGTTCGGTGGTCAATTCAGCCTGTTGGAAGGGCGTGCGTTTGATGCGGTGCGGAAGCGCCAACTCGGCGGCGAGGGCGATGTCATGATCGTTGATCTTCGTCCTGCCTTCGAAAGCAGCTTCGGCGCGCGCGGCTTTTAGGATAACCAAATCTGCGCGGTGACCATCGACATTGAGCGAAGCCGTCAGCGCGGCGATGGAGAGCAGGTCGCGGCTGGTGTAGGTGACCTGTTCCACGAGTTCGCGTGCGTGCGCGATCTTCTGCGAAAGTTCTTCTTCCTTGGGGAGCCATTTCTTGCGGAAGGCTTCCGCGTCTTTTTCGAAGGCGATGTTGCGTTCCATGATGGTCATGCGTTCGCGCGCATCGCGGATGCCGACGATGTCCATCGAGAGGGCGAAGCGATCCAGCAACTGGGGGCGGAGATCCCCCTCTTCAGGATTCATTGTCCCGACGAGGATGAAGCGCGCGGGATGGGCAAAGGAGATGCCTTCGCGTTCGACCGTGTTCACGCCCATCGCAGCGGAGTCCAGGAGGATGTCCACGACGTGGTCGTCGAGCAGATTGACTTCGTCGATGTAAAGCAGACCGCGGTTTGCGGATGCGAGCACGCCCGGCTCAAAATGTCGTTCGCCTTTTTGGATGGCTTTTTCGATATCGAGCGTTCCAACCACGCGGTCTTCGGTGGCGGAGACGGGCAGGTTGATGAACGGCGTGGTGCGTTCGGATGTAGGCAGTTTTTTGTTCGATGCAGTGGAACGCTCCTTGCATTCGGTGCACCAAGTGGCGGGCTTATCGGGGTCGCATCCGAAGCGGCATTCCTGCACGACCTGCACTTTGGGGAGCAGGGCGGCAAGCGCGCGCGCGGCAGTGGATTTGGCGGTGCCGCGTTCGCCGCGGATCAACACGCCGCCGATTCGGGTGTCGACAGCATTGAGAATGAGGGCGCGCTTCATGCGCTCCTGTCCTACGATGGCGGTAAATGGAAAAATGGTCGGCATTGATTAACTCCAGCCCGTGATTATAACGCCTGTTTCATCTTAAAGCAAAAACGGGAATGACAGGGTTGCCAACTTGCTTAATAACTTGTATAATCCTGCCTACATTTCAGTTAATTGGAGTTCACGAGTGATGGATCAAAATGAAGCCCTGAGCGGGGCAGCAAGTACGCAGGGAGACCAATCGAACAATCATCAAACCATGGAGTCACTGCTTGAATCGGAATCGTTAAGCGTTGAATTGCCTCAGACCGGCGAAATTCGCACAGGCACGATCGCAAGCATTGGCTCTAATCAGATTCTGGTCAGTATTGGGGCAAAGTCGGAGGGGGTTGTGTCGGGGCGTGAGTTGGAACAACTCACGGAAGAGGAGCGCGCCGAACTGCAGGTGGGGCAGGAAGTCAACGTCTTTGTGGTACACCCGGAAGATCAGAACGGCAATGTCGTTCTGTCGTTCAAGCGCGCCCAGGAACAGATGTCCTGGGAGAGCGTCGAGAAGATGATTGCCGATGAGACCGTCATTGACACAAAGGTCATCGGTTTCAACAAGGGCGGGCTTATTGCCGCCGTCGGCAATTTGCGTGGCTTCATTCCGTCCTCCCAGATCAGCGCCGCGCGCCGCGCCCAGGCTGCGGGCGATACGCCTGAAAAGCGCTGGCAGAAAATGGTCGGCGAACCGATCTCCGTCCGTATCATCGAAGTGGACCGCGAACGCCGCCGCCTGATCCTTTCTGAACGCGCCGCCAGCACCGAATCGCGCTCCTCGATGAAGGACCGCGTCATCAGTGAACTGGAAGAGGGGCAGGTCTACACGGGGCGTGTCACCAGCCTCGCCGACTTTGGAGCCTTCGTCAACGTCAACGGCGCCGACGGGCTTGTTCATCTTTCCGAACTTTCATGGGACCGCATTGAGCACCCCAAGGAACTCCTTGAGGTCGGGCAGGAAGTTCAGGTCAAAGTTATCAACATCGACCGCGACAAGAAGCGTATCGGACTTTCGCTCCGCGCCCTGCAGGATGATCCTTGGAAAAACCGCGTCGAGAAGTTCAGCGTTGGTCAACTGGTCGAGGGTGTCATCACCCGCCTGGCTAAGTTTGGCGCGTTTGCCCGTCTCGAAGGCGATATCGAAGGTCTCATCCACATCTCCGAGTTGAGTGAGAACCGCGTCGAACATCCGAAAGAAGTGCTCAAGGAAGGTGAAGTCAAGACCCTGCGCGTCATCCGCATCGACACCGACCAGCATCGCATCGGGCTCAGCCTCCGCAAGGTGGACTCTGCCGCCTTCGCCGACAAGGATTTCAAGATGCTCACGCAGGAGTTCAAAGAACTTGACGAAGAAGATGATGACGGCGACACAGACAGCGCCGCGGACGAAACCTCGAGCAGCGAAACCACAGACAAAGAATAAATAAAAGAGCGCACCGCAAGGTGCGCTTTTGATAACCAACCCATCAAGCCTTATTCCCATGCCTCTGATCGTTGACGCCCACGCCGACATCGCCTACAACATGCTCCGATACGGGCGCGATTACACGCGTCCCGCCGTGGAAACCCGCCGCCTCGAAGCCGGCACGCAGACCATTGAGGATAACGGCGATACCCTGCTCGGCTGGGACGATTATCAGCGCGGACAGGTCGCCCTCATTTTTTCGACGCTTTTCGCAACCCCGATCCGTTTTCGCAAACGCGAGGACGAGCCGCAGGTCTATAAGAACTTTGATGAAGCGCATGATCTCTATCGCGCGCA
Organism: uncultured Anaerolinea sp.; assembly: GCA_964410375.1. Taxonomy (GTDB): domain Bacteria; phylum Chloroflexota; class Anaerolineae; order Anaerolineales; family Villigracilaceae; genus Villigracilis. Next base: position 10,626 of record CAYPHR010000053.1, read on the forward strand.
ATTGGATGTGTACCACCGTCTGACCGATACCATCCCGGACAAATTCCGCATCATCGCCTCCAACCGCGACCTGAACCTGCTCCTCGACCATTGGAACTCTCCTACTCCCGAAGCGACAGGTCATCCCGTCGGCATGGTTGTCCTCATGGAAGGCGCGGAAGCGGTCCGTCATCCCTCCGAGTTGGAGGAATGGTACGAAGCCGGCGTGCGGTTGATCGGACCCGCCTGGGTCGGAACGCGTTATTGTGGCGGCTGGCGCGAACCCGGTCCGCTGACCGATGACGGGCGCAAATTGCTCGCCGTCATGGCAGAGTTCAACTTCACTCTCGATCTCAGCCACATGGACGAACGTGCCGCTGTTGAAGCGTTGGATATTTATGGTGGTCCCATCGTAGCCACGCATGCCAATTGCGCCGCGCTCATGCCCAACTCCAATACCAACCGCCACCTGCCGGACCGCATCATCGAAGGCATCATCGAACGCGATGGTGTCGTGGGTATCGTCCCATTCAATACCTATCTTAAAGTCGGCTGGCTTACGGACAAGAATCGCCGCGAGGAAGTTCCATTGGAGTATGTCGTCAACCACATTGACCATGTCTGCCAGTTCGCAGGTGACTCGCTCCACGTTGGCATTGGCACGGACTTCGACGGCGGCTTTGGTGTCCAATCCGTCCCGCCCGAAATTGACACGATCGCCGACCTGCAAAATCTGGTATCCTTGTTGCAGGCGCGCGGTTACTCCGATGCCGATGTTGAGAACATCTTCAGCGGCAACTGGTTGACCCGCCTTAAACGTAATTTACCGTAAATACTCCTTTGTGAAAATTTGCGACCCTTTGTGGCTAAAAAATGTCAAATCCCCTCCCCGCCTCCACACCCGTTAAGACCACCCCCCGCATGGACGATGTCGTCACACCGCGCACGCGAGTCAGCATTGCCGTCACATTGATCGGTCTGTTCATTTTTGCTGTCGGCGCGAAGCCTGATCTCTTCGGCTGGGACCGCAGTCCCGTGGTCGGCTTCGTCCAGATCATTGTTTTTCTGGTCGGGCTTGCCTTCATCTGCCTCGGCGGCTACATCGGCTTGCATGCCTTATGGTGGGGACATGAACGCACCATTACATCCGACATTGGTTCACGGCTGGTTGCCACGGGCTACGTCTTCTGCGTCTTCACCGGCATGGCGGATATCTTCGGCATGGGCTCGCATTCCGCGCCGCAGGTCCCCTACTTCGGTCCCTGGCAGGCGACGGGCGTGCTGATCGGTCAGGGCATCATCGCGATCGGTTTTATGATGATGATTCCCTTTCGTCAGAAATAAAGTAGGTCACGCTTGCAGCGTGATAAGCAGATGGAACTAGCAACAAAAGAGACGACTTCAAAACGGTCGTCTCTTTTGTTTTGTCCATGGCTCGCGATCAAACCGCGATCTTCCGGCCTTCCATGTAAAACCGCTTCTCGCGCGCCTCGCCCATCGAGAACGTCTTGCGCGGCAGAGCGCCGTCCACGATCACCGTCTTGAACAGCTCATTCTTGTGCATCCCCGCCAGATAAAAACCGACATTCCCATCCTGCAGTGAGAGCCGTTCGACCACATCCTCCCCGTGGACGTAATCAATTTTCTCCGCGCCGCCGTTCTTCAGGAAATCATCAAGGAAGGCTTGGATCGTTCCGACCGCCAGATTGGTGGAAGGATTCGCGATCTCGATTACACCGAATTGCTTTCCGCCCCCAACCACGCCGATGAGTTGATTCTCGCCAGGAGCATCACTGTCCACATGTTGAGTCATCTCTGCGCCGTTTGCAGCAGGAGTGTATTTGTAATTCCCGCCGAAGAACGCCTGCATCTCGGCGAAGACATCCTTCTTCAAACCGAACAGCACGCGATGGATCGGTTCGAACTCCAACGCATCATCGTGGACATTCTCGATCTCCACCAGCGCATAGCGCGAGGGATGCTCCATGCCGACCTGCGCCTTGTTCTTCTCCCAAATTGCTTTGGCGGTTGCAAGCGAATGATTGCCGTCCCCCATGGCGAACAACAGCACAGGCTCATCCTTGCTGACATCGTACTTCGCGGCGAAGGTGTCAGGGTTTGCCAGTCCGCGCAATGCCTCAACGATTCCGTTTTCAAATTCGGCATTCACCGCATAACCCGCCAGGTGACCGCTGTCCAGCATCAGGTCGAAATCATATAACTTCTCGAACTTTTCTTTCGCTGTCGTCAACGGTTCGATGACGGTTTTGTTCGGGTCATCGATCAGCACCAATATATGCGGAAATTCCAACGCCGCCCCTTCGCGAATCTTGATGCGGGGAGGCAGGCGGTCCACGATCGTCCCTTCGGTGGCGCGGATCAGGCTGGAGGAGCCTTTATTATAGTCATAGCATTCCAGGTCGAGACACAACATCACGCCTTTGCGTGTTTTCCCATTGATGGTGCGTTCCACGTACACGAATCCATCATGAGGTTGAAGAAGACCGTCCTCCAAGTATTTGCGCATAGCCGCTTGGATGTGCTGTATTCTCTCATCCTCGCCCGATTTCTCCAAATATACTTCCGGGAAAGTCAGGTTCAAGGTCGAAGGCGCATCGCCGACGATCTTCTCCACCTCATTCCAATACTCCGGCTCCGATGTGAACTGGTCGCACGCAATGACCGCCCACTTTTTCAGGTCAATGCCTGTCTTGGGTAGATGCACCTGGGGAATCTGAATACCAATATCGTTAATGATTTTCATGGGTCTCCTCCGATAAATTGCAGGGGCACGA
>CAYPHR010000054.1:0-13155 GCA_964410375.1 uncultured Anaerolinea sp.
AATTACACGCCGCCTTATCTCTATCTTTTGTGGGTCGCTACCAAGACCGGCACGTTCCTGCCTAAGATCATAGCGATAAAATCCATTTCCATTTTGTTCGACCTGCTCAATGCGTTTTTCGTGTACAAGATCATAAGCATCAAGTACCCCAAAGGCTGGACCGCTCCGCTCGGCGCGGCGATCTTTCTTACGCTCCCCACGGTCATTCTCAACAGTTCGTTCTGGGGGCAGGCGGACTCCATTTACACCGGCTTTCTGCTGGCAAGTTTGTATTTCCTGCTGAAGGATAAACCGCTTCCCGCGATCATCTTTTTTGGAATTTCCCTGTCCTTCAAAGTGCAAGCCATTTTCTTCTCGCCGCTCCTGTTGTTATTGCTGATACGGAAACGAATCCCCCTTCTCTATTTTGGGCTCGTGCCTGTCACCTATATCTTCTTGATGATCCCTGCCATGCTTGCCGGTCGTCCGCCAATGGAACTGCTGACCATCTACTTCAACCAGGCGGGACAATATAACTATCTGGCAGTAAACGTTTCGAACCTTTATGTGTTCATTCCAAACGAATATTACAGCCAAGGCGTGATCCTTGGGATATTGATTGCCGGCGTTATCATTTCCTTGTGGGTGGCGGTCTATGCGAAGCGCATAAGAATATTCACGCCGGAGATTATCCTCTTCTCCGCTTTTGTTTCCGTGGCGATGGTCCCATTCCTGCTACCCAAAATGCACGATCGATATTTCTACCCGGCGGATATCCTTTCCCTGCTGGCGGTATTTTATTTTCCGCGTCTTTGGTTCCTTGCGCTGGGATATCAAATCGTTTCAGTAATGGCATATTATGTTTTCCTGGTGCTTCCACCTTTCGATCCATTCGGCATCACCGTATTGTCCGTTGCAGCCTTAACCAACCTGATAATTCTCGGTCTCGCCGCAGGCGCGCAGTGGCATATAATCAGCCAAGGCAATCCCAACCCCGGAACAGATGCAAAAAACAATCCATATCTGGACACCATCAAAAATACAATGAAAAGCATTACAACTTTTATTCAGAAGTACAGGCATCTTATTATTTTTGTGATCATTCTCGCAATCGGCATTTTTGCCCGCGTGCGTGAATTCGGCAATATGCCGCCCGGCTTGAATCCTGACGAAGCATCCATTGGCGTGGAGGCGTACTATATTTACAAATTCGGCGCGGATCGTTACGGACTATCCTATCCTGTCCATCTCATCTCATGGGGCAGTGGACAAAACGCGCTGTATGCTTATCTTCTAATTCCGTTTGTCGCCCTGAAAGGCATCACTCCCTTTGCCGTGCGGCTGCCGATGATGCTGACGGGTATCTTATCTCTGATCTTGATCTACATTGCAGGCAGACGTCTGTTCAGCGAAAAATTCGCCCTGCTGGCAATGTTCTTCATGGCAATCTCGCCCTGGCACATCGTCAACTCGCGCTGGGCGGTTGAATCGAACATCATGCCGTTCTTTTTTCTGGCAGGCTTCACCGCTCTCACGCTGGCGAATACCAAAAATTGGTGGTTTCTGGTCTCTTCGATCTTCTTTGCATTGAGCCTATACTCATATGGGACGACCTACGTCGGCGTGCCAATCTTCCTCCTGCTGACCGTTCCCCTGCTGGTCAGGATAAAACACATCACCATAAAGCAGGTGATCATCGGAGCGATTGCCTTTGTCCTGATCGCTTTTCCCATCGGATTGTTCCTCATCGTCAACACGCTTCGGTTGGAGACCCTGCAGCTGGGTGCTGTGACCATTCCTCGTCTGCCCGTAGAGGCACGCTATGAAACAATGGCTGCAGTCTTCGGCGAGAGTCCGCTTCAGGCGCTTTTTTCAAACGCAAGGATCATGTTCGATGTCCTTTGGAAGCAATCCGATGCCTATCCCTGGAATTTTGTCGAACCATTCGGTTATTTTTACAAGGTCACATTTCCGCTTGTGCTGGCAGGCTTTATCCTGACCCTGCCGTTCAAATTCGTCAGGGAAAACAGACTGGAGCATTGGCTGATCGCGGCATGGATGATCGCATCCATCGTCGTAGGCATTGTTCATCCAGTCAACCTGACCCGCCTTAACATCATCTTCACTCCCATCCTTCTTTGCATCGCCATCTTCATTCTTTGGTTGGACAGGCGCATCCCGTATGCAGCCGCCGTCGCAACATCTGTGTTTATGATCGGGTTCATTTTTTTCAGTCAGGCATATCATGGCAATGAATATCGCCAGCGGACAAGCGCAATCTTCAATGAAGGCATCGTTCCTGCAATTCAATATGCCGTGCAAAATGCCGATCCCGATGCCATGATCTGTTTTACCGAACTGCGTTATTCCATGTACATCTACGTCCTGCAGACCCAGCGCTTCCACCCTTCGGAATATGTGGATGATCTTGAATGGACAGAACCGGACGACCCTTTGGATTCGGCGCGCATCCTCCGCTCGTTAAAGCAATTCCGCTTCAAACTGGACGATTGTCTTGATTCCCCGGATGCCGTATACATCCTCACGCTGACGGAGGAACCGCCCAACACCAGCATCGAGTACAGGGACCGGAGATTTGAGAAATTCCGCGTCCACCTGCCAAAATAGATGCGATCAGATCTGTGGCGCCAAAATTCCGATGATTTCCCTCAACAATAAGTTGTTATTGTAGGCAAGCAACGCCAGGAATGTGAGCAAAACGATGTGAAACCATCGATGCTTTGCAATTCCCTGCCAGCCCAAACCAGCAAGCAGGATCAAAGCATAGGTCCAGTTTGGCGAGTAAAGGAACATTTCCTTGCCGTAACGCAAGTGAAGGGCAAGGTTCATCAGAATGCACGCCAGCAGGGCAAGGGAAATCGACTTATAGTGATTCTTCTTGAAATTGAAAAAATAGACCACAACCGCCAATGCCAGCAACCCGATCCAAAACCAGACGGTAAAATCCTGCAACGGCGTTTCGTACCTGCTTAAACTGTTGATTTCCGGCTTGAAGAAGCGGAATTGAACAAAGGGAATATCGCCTGTGTACAGGATGGGGACCGGTGCGATCACGTTATGAAACAGGAATGCCCGCACCAAGGCTTGAATTCGCAGTGCATTCAATGGGAACAGATTCTGCTGTTCCGCTTCCAGCGTGGACGGGATGAAAAAGAACGGATGCGCTCCAGGGTAGAGCAGTTCGTTCAACAAGGTCAGCAGGACTAAAAAGACCAGCACTGTAACAATGAACCGGATCGTCTGCCGTATGTTCAGCTTGACCGAAAAAAACGCGATCACGTTCTGGGCAAAATTCGAGTGGGTGATGCCAATTGTCGCCAGCCCAGCCATGACCAGCGAAGAGAACGGACGATTCTCTGCCAGAAGAACGTAAAAAAGAATCAGGCAGAGGGCGAGAAAAATATAACTTTCGATCAACGAGCCGAAGATCAGGTGCGAAGCGGATAATCCCAGCAGGGATGCGATCAACAAGGCATAGACGGGGAATTGCACGGTTCTTATGATAAATTTCCAGGCGAGGAAGACGCACAACGCCCCGGCAAGCGCGATAAGAAAGTATGCTCCAAACAGTTTATCTCCCTTCAGGAAAAGGGCGATCAGGTCAATGGGAGGCTTTAGCAGGATCAATACAAAGGGATGAACGGACCGCCAGTAGTAATCCCCCCAATTGTCCGTGATGAGGCGCAAACGCCAGTTAAAAACATCCGCATCGAAAAAAACATCATCCACATCAAAGCGCGGATGGTTAAACATGGATGCGGTCAGGAAGTACATGGAGAAAAAGACCAGCGCGAGAAGAATCCCTGCGGTATTATCGTTCACAAAAGCATGGAGTTTTGTTTCTTTGAGCCGAAAGAACTCCCGCGAATGCAGTCTTTCCAGCAGCCAAGCCTGCCAAGGAAGCGACAATAAACTTACGACAAGAAATACGGGGAGAAAACCTGCTTCCAACTTGAACGTGGCGGGATCGAACAATTGCGGATGCCGTCCGCCAAACAAGAATATCGAAGTAATGAGCATAAAGAGCAACAGGAATAAAGCGAGAGTGACTGCAATATCCACAAAACCGGACTGTAAGAATTTCACAATCCGTCCGGCAAGGAAATACCCAGCCAGCCCGACCGCAAATTGCAGAACAAGCATCACGCAGATAAACTCGAAAGAACTGCCGTAATAGTTGTCCAGAAAACCGACAACAAAATAAACGCCCGGTATTGAAAGCAGCCAGCCTGCGGCAATTCGAACATGCAGATTGGTACCGATCATCTTCTGAACAGCGGGAGCGGGTAAGGTGACAAGTCCGCCAAAAATCAACAGCAAAGAAACGAACGCGCTTATGGAGAGTACATCCAATTCAGTAAATCTTGAAACCGTTGCGATCAGCGCGGAAAGCAAAACCAGGAAAAACAGAATTATCTTTGTGGAGGCGGATGCCTGCTCAATTCTCCCCATCAACACCGGCAGAAGATAATATAGACAAACGGTTATTGCAAAGGCAGGGACGATCAGCAGGAAAAGCTTGTCAACGGGTGTATGCTCATTGAAATCAAAGAATTGCAGCGCCAGCACGAACGACAGCAAAATCCCCGCCGCCACACTTGCCAAAGCCTGCTTCCAGTTCAAGGACATTCGGTCATTCCGCATCATTTTCCGGAATACAACCCCGGCAAACCGCCGGCGGAAGCAGACATGCGCACCGCGCGCACGATTGCAGTCGCAACCGCTTCAGCCGCGAATGCGCCCAATGTGGAAACATCCATCTTCTTCCCGCCGGTTGCCAGCGCAAAGATCGTATCGCCGTCGAACTGCGTGTGCGCCGGGTGGATCGCGCGCGCCAGCCCATCGTGCGCCATCTGCGCCACGCGCGTCATCTCCGCCTTTGAAAAATTCGCGTTGACCGCCACCACACCAAGCACCGTGTTATTACTTGGAAAAATCCGAAACGCAGTCGTCCGCATCAACTCCAGCGTTTTCTTTTCGCCGCGCACACCCGCTATAAATTCACCCGTGTCTGGATCATGGATATCGCCCAACGCATTGACCACGACCAGCGCGCCAACTACAACTCCACGCCCAAGGTGGATGCTCGCGCCTCCCGCCCCGGACTTCATGGCTTGCTGCATCCCACTGACCTTGCCCACGCTCGCGCCTGTCCCTGCCCCAATGTTGCCTTCGGCAACTTCATCAACTGAGGCATTGACACACGCCTGATAGCCCATCTTTGCATCCGGGCGGATGTCATCGCGCCCTACGCTCAGGTCATATAGTATCGCCGCAGGGACAATTGGAATGTGCGCGTCGCGGGTTTGAAACCCAACGCGGTTCTCTTCAAGATAACGCATCACGCCGCTTGCCGCATCCAAGCCGAAAGCGGAGCCGCCCGCCAGCAACACGGCATGGATTTTTTGCACAAGGTTGATGGGACTCAACAGATCGGTTTCTCGTGTGCCGGGCGCACCACCGCGCACGTCCACACCAGCGACGGCTCCCTTGCGGCACAACACGACCGTGCACCCTGTTAATGCCTTTTTATTCTGAGAATGGCCGACTTCAATGCCCGGCACATCCGTAATGGAGTTGCGTAATTTCATTGAGGATAAAAGTTGACAGTCACTTTTGAAGTGACTGTCAACTTTATTGAATTATTTACCCAGTTCTTTTACAAGTTGCAGAAATTCGTTCCATTCTTCCTGAAAAAAGTGAATGGTGACATTGTTCAATTCAATATGATAGGTGGTTTCGCCGTCGGGTTCTTCGGCGCGCCAGGCGAGGAAGTTTTCGGTCTCGGCAATGGTTTCCGTGCGGGGTTCGCTGCTATTCATGATACTCTCCTTAACTTAATGAATGGGATAGGTTGCGGGGCGGTTATTTCCCCTTCCGGCGAGGCAGGTTGAGGCGGCGGAAGAAGCGTTTGATCGAGGCGATGACGTGCACTCCAAGCGGAGGAGGCGGATGACGCGGCTCCTGTTCGGGCCACGGGTCCAGATCCAGCATTTTCCGCATGGTATACCTCCACAAGAGCATGGCGGTGGCAAGGGTGGGAGCGGCAACCACTACACCAAGAATACCAAAGAGATTGGCGGCGATGATGGCGGCAACCAGCACGGCGGCGGGGTGAACCTTGAGCGCATCAGAGAGGATGCGCGGGGAGATGATGTTGTCGAAGATCTGATCGATCAAAAGCGCAATAAGAAGCACCATCAGGGTGTAATAGAGTGGGGGCAGATCGAACAGTTTGTACGATTGAAAATAGGCGACAATAACGAGCAAAAGCCAGTTGACAGCAGGTCCCACATAGGGAATGAACCGTGCAAATCCTGCAAGGAATGCAAGACCGATGGCATAACTTACGCCGAGAACGCTCAACACGACCGAGTACACGCTGACGGACAAGACAAAAAGGATGACTTGTCCGCGTAAAAAAGCGTTCCAGATCCGTCCCAGTTCGCGTCCGAGACGGGCAAAATCCTGAGCATAGCCTGGCACATCCACCATGACCATGCGGTTGCGCAAGCCTTTGCTTTCCGCCAAAACGAAATACGAAACGACGATAACGAACAGCATCCAACCGAGGAAACCCGCCGCGCTGCCCGCCACCGTGCCAAGCAGTGTGCCTGTACGGCTGAGCAAAGGCTGCACCATGCCAAGGATCTGACCGCTGAGGTCTTGCAGGTCCAATGCGCTGAAATCAAGTTTGAAGGGACCAAATTGATAGACCTGTCCGGAGATGTTTTCAATAAGCTGCGGCAATTGACGGAGCGCATCCTGTACGATGATGACCAGGCTTTGGATCTGTTGCACCAATCCCACTCCACCGACAGCCAATATGCTCAATAAAAGAAGCAGAATAAGCAGGTAGATGATGCCGACCGCCAAACCCCACGAGAAGCGTAAATTACGCTGGAGGAATTCCGCCACTGGATGGAACAGGTAGGAAAGGGCGAAGGCGATCAATAAAGGCGTGATGATGAACTGGAACTTAACAAGCAGCGCGCCAATGATAACAACGACCGTAAGGGCAACAACGAGTTTTGTATTTGTTCCCCAGTAGGGGGATGTTCCGTTTGATGTCTTTTCCATGGCGTCGATCCGTTTCAAGGCTCCAGTTTGATTCTATCAAAGAAGAGGGATTTTACAACATAAAATGACTTAAAAACAAACACCCCGCGAAACAAAGTCGCGGGGTGTGAGAACTCATTTCTAGGGGCAGCCGGCAATGAACGGGAAGAATGTACACCAGCGATAGGTCGCATCCACCCACCAGAAGAAACTGACACACATACAGATGAATAGGAACACGCCAACGCCGATAAAAATCGGGGTCATATTCTTCTTGCCGGAAGCGGAAGGAGCGGGCATCTCTGTGGGAGGAGCATAGGAAGTCGCAGGTGTAGAAGGAGGAGGCGTATAGACGGGAGCAGCAGATTGAACGGGCGGTGGAACCTGCACAGCCTTGCGGGAAACGGCAACTGTTGCCCCAGGATCCATATTGATCGCGTCATACATCAAGACGATCTGCTCGCCAAGCGAGACCACATCACCCGATTTCAGCACCACCGGACCGGCAAGACGCTGTCCGTTGACAAAGGTACCATTGGTCGAACCAAGATCTTCGATCACATACTTACCGCCCTGGAAGATCATGCGTGCATGTTTGCGGGATACTTCGGCGTCGTTGATCGCAACCTCATTGGACGAATCGCGTCCAATGGTGATCTGGTCCCCCACCAGCGGAAAGGTCACACCCGGCGTAGGTCCAGACCTCATAACGAATTGAAATTGTGCCATCTTCTCCTCCGAGATACTTTCGGGAAATTTTGGTTAGTGTACAATCTTCGGACTAAAAAGTCAAATCTTACTTATTTCCTATTCGCCTTCTTCACCGGGGCATTATCGTCACGCGGAACGGTGGTGCTAAGCCTGGGCATATAGATCATGAATACTGTTCCAACACCGATCTTGCTCCTGACTTCAATGCGCCCGCCGTGCCCGTGAATGATCTGCTTGCAAATGGACAGTCCCAAACCTGTACCGGAGGTGCGCGCCTCATGCTCTCGAACACGGTAGAACTTCTGGAACAAATGCGGGAGCGCCTCATCCGGGATGCCGATACCGGTATCCTGAATATAGATGACCATCTCATTCTCTTTGGCTTCCGCGCGCAGCATCACTGTCCCGTTCGGGCGGTTGTATTTGACCGCATTGCTCAACAGGTTCAACAAGACCTGCTTGATCTTATCCCTGTCCGCTTCGAGCAGGGGAAGCCCTTCGGGCGATTCGACCCTCAACTGGATATTGTCCTCGATTGCCTTGGAGGACATGACATCCTTGCACTCATACATCAAATCCGCCAGGCTGAATACCGATTTGCGGAATTGTACCCGCCCTGATTCCAGCCGCGCCAGATCGAGGAAGGAGGATGCCAGCGCATTCAGGCGCATGGTCTCGTTATGGATGTTGTTGATGATCTGGTCGCGCTGTTCCTGTGACATTTCAGGGCGGAGCAGAAGATAGGTGGCGGTGCTAAGGGATGAAAGCGGCGTCCGCAATTCGTGGACGAACTCTGAGATCAGGTCCGATTGCTGGAACAGGCGGGCATTCTCGATGGCAACTGCGGCTTGCGCGCCCAACACCAACAGCATGGATTCGTCCGCGTCGGAAAACTTTCCCTTGTGCTTGTTCAACGCCTCCAATACGCCGACGACCTTATTTTTGGTGACCAGAGGGATTCCCAGCAGAGACTGGGTCGTCAGACCGGTAACAGCCTCAACGTTGGAATAGAAGCGCGGGTCTTCATGTGCGTTCGTGATGCGCACCGGCTTGCGGTTATTCACGATCCAGCCGGCAATGCTCCCATCCAGCGGAACCGTGATCCCGCGCCTTGTGGATTCGTCCATGTTGGTCGAGACTTGAAAATACAATTGGCGGGATGTGTCGTCGTATAAAAGGATCGAGGCGGCTTCCGCGCCGCTGATCTCCGCCGCGGCATGGACAATGCGCGAAAGCAAAATATCGAGGTCCAGGGTGGATGCGAGATCGCGCGCAATGTCGATCAATCGGCGGTATCCGTCCAGTCGCTCCGTTTTTATCTCAGCCATTTAGCACTCTCTCCGTAATCGCAGGAAGGATCGTTGCAACATCGTCGAGGATCACCACGTCGGCGCGGACATTCAGGTAGGTTGGCGTGTTATTGAGAATAATCAGGTGCGCGCCGCGATCCAGTGCCTGCATGGGCAATCCCGCTACGGGTAAGACCTCCAACGAGGATCCTGCCACAAGCATCAGGTCGCACTGACGCGCATCACGCTGCGCCTTGTACCACGCCGCTTGCGGCAGTTGTTCCCCAAAAAGGATCACATCTGGTTTAAGGATCTGATCGCATTCCGGGCAGTTGGGAATCTCCCCGTTTTCTACGAATGTTGTCAGGTACGATTCCGATCTTACCTGATGATAACACTGCGAACAGGTCAACGTTTCCATCGTGCCGTGCATTTCTATTACAGTTTTCGAACCCGCCTTCTGATGCAGCATGTCAATATTCTGTGTGATGATGGATTTTAAAAATCCCCGCTCCTCAAGCTGTGCCAATGCCAGATGCGCAGAGTTGGGCTGGGCATAGAAGATCTGCCCCGCCAGCGGACGGAACCACGCGAAAAAACTTTGTGGATTTGTCCTGAAAGTATTTAGGGATGCAACTTCCAACGGTTCATCACGCGACCATAAACCTGTTCCGGTGGACCGGAAATCTGGAATCCCCGACGGCGTGGAAAGTCCCGCGCCGGTCAGCATGACAGCATGTTTGGACTGGCGGATGAGATCTGCTGCAAATTCAATGTCTGTTTGGGTCTGTGATGAAAAGGAGATCATCGCGCCTTTTCGCGCTCAAGGATGGTGTCGGCAAGTTTCAGGAACTGCTGGGATGTCATATTGGTCGGCTGAGCCATGACCGCCGGAGTCTGAAGCCGGGTGGATTGCAGGAAAAGTTCCGGGGCAGGCGTCAACGTGGCGGCAATGGAGTGACCGAGTTTCTCCTGCACCTGCGCCCATGGCATCTGCGCTTCGGTACGCTGACGATTGTTCAGCACAACAGTAATGGTCGTGCGGTCAATGTTCAGCGACGTCATCTCGTCAAGCAGCAGTTTTGTATGCTGGATGGTATTGGGCATGCCCTCCATGACAACGATCCGTTCGTTACATACCGGCAGGAGCTTCTGCACAAAAGCGGGCAGACCGGACCCAAGGTCCAGAACAATGTAACGTCCCAGTGAGGCGAGGCGAGCCACGAGCGCTTCGAAGTTCTGCACTTTGGTGATCAACGTCACATCCCGCGGATTCTCGGACGCGAGGAACAACTTGATTCCGGAGTTATGCGGAACAAGCGAAGCCTGCACCTTCTCGCGCGTCACCTCAGCCAGTGTCCCATACAGGACATCCGTCAAGCCTTTTTGGTTGGGAGCGCCAAGGTCCATGCCGAGCGTGCCCTGTCCCGGAGTGAATTCAGCGAGGATCACATCGGATTGAACGCGGGAAAAAATTGCCGCCGCCAAATTCGCAGCCAGCGTGGATACTCCAAGTCCGCCGCGGGAGGAAAGCACCCCGATAATGTAGCCGCTATGTTCATGCAATGCGGTGACCAAATCGCCGGTATCCTTGGTTGCACTGCGGGCAAGCAGCGCCTTTACATGCGCCTGTAATTCGGTGGGATGTGTAGGCTTGGTGAGGTAATCGTCGGCTCCGACCTCAAATCCCGCCACCTTGTCATCCAGCTGGGTCTTGGCAGTGAACATCAGGATCGGAATGGATACCGTCGCCGGGTTCTTGCGCAGACGACGCGCCACTTCATACCCGTCCATATCCGGCATCATCACATCCAACAGGATCAGGTCAGGGCGTTCATCGAACGCCTTTGCCAGCCCCTGCTCCCCGTTGGAAGCCGCGGTGATCTGATATCCCTGTCTTTGCAGCATTAATCCCACAAGTCGTAAAGTGTCCACGTCGTCGTCAATTATCAGGATCTTCTCAGCCATGTTTACCTCTGCATCGAACGCACTTACTATCACGCCAATTATAACGGACAAGTCCGTATATTTCATGAGAACGTTGCAGCATTCATGCTATAATAAGTCAGCAACGGGATACACCATCCTGAAAGCCTTGGGGATGACAGGCTTCGACGGGAGAGGCTGGTTCCGGAATGCGAGCCGAGAGTGCACCGAACTCGATAAATCAGTGCAAACAATCAAGTGCCAACAACCGCACTTCATACGCTGCTATGCCCCTCGCCGCCTAAGGCGAAGCATGACAGTATGACACCCTAGGGTGTCACGTCCGCCGTCCCCGTTCTCTATCCGGTGACGGACCGGGCGAGACAATGATAGAGTGCCGCGCGTGATTCTGCTAAGCGCGCGAAAGACAAGCAGATGGTCACAGGCTTACCAGCCCGCCGGGGTGTCTGTGGTGACGATGAACGGCAGGCTACGCTCGTAGATTTCCGAGGGTCGAATCTTTCGGACGCGGGTTCAATTCCCGCCATCTCCACCTTGCAAAAGCCCAGCCAGGCGCTGGGCTTTTGTGTTATAAAAAGCGCCATGAAAAAGATCCTTCTCATCGGACTCATCCTCCTGATTTCCGCCTGCCAAGGCGCCCCATCCGCGCCGCCGACTGAACCCGCCCCCACGCAGACGCCTCCTCCCACGCCGATGCCTGCATCGCCCACCCCGGACATTCCCCCCACCGCCGCCCCATCCCCCACGCCAGAGCCGCCTCCGCTTTACTTCACGGAAGAATTCAATGAAGTTTCACCCTATTGGAGCATCCTCCAAACCGGCGGCTTGACCGAGCCATCGTTCGCCTACGAAAACAGCGCCTTGCGCATCGACATTCCATCGCCGGATACCTGGTCCATTGGCATTCACAGCGCACACACTTACTCGAACGTTTTCCTGCGCGCCCGGGCATCCGCCAGCCCGACGGGAGCCATCGGCTTGATTTGCCGCTATGATGAAGAAACCGGCTGGTACGAATTCAACGCCGCCAGTGACGGGACGTATAATGCCCTTTATGGTCGCTGGCTGACAGAGGGGGTTGCGCAATACATCCCCCTTGTATCCGACCGAAGCGTGCATTTAAGCTCCAGTACACTGAACTATGAACTGGGTCTCTCCTGTCAGGATAATTTCATCCTCCTATATGTGAACGATACCCTCATCCGCAGGGTGGAAGTGACCAACTTTGGTTTGATCGAAGGCAGGATCGGCATCACCGCATCGTCATTAAGGGAAGCGCCGGTCACCGCGCTATTTGAATGGGTGCGCGTTGGGATGGAATAGCCCCAAGAAACCGAATATGACAGGGATGACTCACAGTCGTCCCTGCTTTTTATTAAAAACCTACGCCTTGTTAACAGAATTCTTGCAAAAATCGCTTAAGATGATGACATTGAATTTGAATCAGCAAGGAGATATTACATGGGCAAAATCATAGGAATTGACCTCGGCACGACCAATAGCGTTGTTTCCGTCATCGAAGGCGGCACACCGACTGTCATCACCACAGCGGAAGGCGGAAGACTCTGCCCGTCGGTGGTGGCGTTCAACAAGAACGGCGAACGCATGGTCGGACAGACCGCCAAACGCCAGGCGGTCGTGAATCCGGATAACACGATTTACTCAATCAAGCGCTTTATCGGGCGTCACTTTGACGAGACCAGCGTGGAACGCGGGATGGTTCCCTATCAGGTCATTCAAGGACCGACAGGCGATGTACGCGTAAAAGTGCCCGTCAATGGCAAGGAATATTCCCCGCAGGAAATCAGCGCAATGGTGCTGGGCAAGCTAAAGTCCGATGCCGAAGCGTATCTGGGCGAATCTGTCACACAGGCGGTCATCACGGTTCCCGCATATTTCAACGACAGCCAGCGTCAAGCCACCAAGGATGCAGGCAAGATCGCGGGCTTGGAAGTGCTGCGCATCATCAACGAGCCGACAGCGTCCGCGCTGGCATACGGCTTGGACAAAAAGAAAAATGAGACCATTCTCGTCTTCGACCTTGGCGGCGGTACCTTCGACGTATCGATCCTTGAAGTGGGCGAAGGAGTGATTGAGGTGAAATCCACGCACGGCGATACTCAACTTGGCGGCGATGACTGGGATCAGA
>CAYPHR010000055.1:0-12866 GCA_964410375.1 uncultured Anaerolinea sp.
TGTCACCAAGCCGACGCCCGAAATGCGCGAAGCAATGGCGGAGGCGGAAGTTGGCGATGACGTGTATATGGACGACCCCACTGTCAACGCGCTGCAGGAGAAAGCCGCCGCAATGCTCGGCAAGGAAGATTCGCTTTTTGTCCCTTCGGGCACGATGGGCAACCTGCTCGCCCTTCTCGTCCACTGCCAGCGCGGGGATGAGGTCATTGTTGGGAATAAATCGCATATTTACATGAACGAGGCAGGCGGGATGTCTGCGCTGGGCGGGATTCATCCGCGTCCGGTGACGAATCAACATGATGGCACGCTTCTACTCGATGACATCCGCGCCTCGATCCAGACCGAGGATGTGCACCACACCATTACGCGACTCATTTGCATCGAGAACACGCAGAACGTGTGCGGCGGTGTCCCGTTGACTGTGGAGTATACGGCGCAAGTGGGGGAGATCGCGAAGGCGAACGGATTATCTCTTCACATTGACGGTGCGCGGATTTTCAACGCGGCGGCGGCTTTGAATGTGGATGTGAAAGAACTGGTCGCGCCAGCGGATTCGGTCATGTTCTGCTTGAGCAAGGGATTGGTTGCGCCGGTCGGTTCGATGCTGGTCGGGACGAGGAAGTTCATCGCGCGGGCGCGTCACTTGCGGAAGATGCTGGGCGGCGGGATGCGTCAGGTAGGGGTGTTGGCGGCGGCGGGATTGATCTCGCTGGAAAAAATGTCGAAGCGGCTTGGGCAGGACCACGCCCGGGCGAAGAATCTGTATGAGGGGTTGAAACCAGTTTCGGGATTAAAACTCGATGCGAGTCCCGCATCCAATATGGTGTATTTCGACCTGGCGGAGCACATCCCATTGACTGAGAATCAGATCATCGAGGAAATGAAAAAGTTCGGCGTGCTGGTGGATTGGTCAGGTCCGCGCCGTTTCCGTTTGGTGACGCATTATTGGGTGGACGATGCCGGGGTGGAGAAGACGGTGAAGGGATTTAAGGAAGTGTTGGGGTAATCGGGCTACGCCTCGCTGCGGATGCGGTGATCGGTTGTGTCGTTCGTGAGCATTTCATCGAAAACTTGGACGATGTTCGGATCGAACAGGATGTTTGCCTGTTCGCGGATGTATTGAAGAGCTTCAGCGTCTGAGATCTTTTGGCGGTATGGGCGGTTGCTGGTGAGCGCGTCGAAGGCATCTACAATGGAAAAGAGACGCGCCAAATGGGGGATTTTTTCACCCGCCAGTCCGCCAGGATACCCTGTGCCGTCCCAACGCTCCTGGTGGTGACGGATGAGGGGGATGGTGTCTTCAAGGAACGGTATCCCTTCGACGATTCTTGCTCCAATATCCGGGTGGAGTTTCATGATCTCCCATTCCTCATCGTTCAATGGTCCCGGTTTGTGGAGGATGGCATCGCTGACGCCGATCTTGCCGATGTCATGCAGGAGCGATCCGCGTTCCAATACTTTTAACTCATCGCGAGAATAGCCAAGCGCTTCCCCCAGCCTCACTGCCAGTTGACTGACGCGGATGCTATGTCCCTCTGTTTCGCTGTCGCGGGCATCCAGCGCGGAAATGAGCGATGCCAGGGTCTGATCGTAGGTCGACTCCAACATGATGTACGCGGCTTTGATCTCCGCCGCCTGCCGGCGGGATTCCACTAACAAAAGTGACCGTTCCAGCGCGATCGCGGCTTGGTTGACAAGTGCCTGCAGATCGTTCGGGTTGGTTGCTTCATTATGGTTCGGGTCGTCGATGGTGTCCATCCACAACGCGCCATATTTTTGGATTGGAGTCTGGATTGGCATGCAGGTGCGGCTTACGGAAAGTCCCTGCGAGAAGTAGATCAACTGTCCGGAATCCATTGCATCCTGAATGAGTTTCATTGGGTGAGATGTGTTGCCGTTCTTCTCATTCGACTCTGAGATGATCGTCTCCGCAACGATGCTCCCATCCTTATTCAACAATACGATCCCCGTCGTAATACTTTTTGCCAGTTTGTGCGCGGTCTGTGCAATATCCGAAACGGCTTCCTGCACGTTCTCTGCCTGGATGATCTGGTTGCTCAACCGGTAGAGCAGGGATGTGATCCGCAGGGACGCGCGCAATTCCTGCTGAAGCCACGTGCTTTCGAAAGCACCGGCAGTCTGAATGGCAAGCAATTCCGCCAGAGCTTCGTCGTTCTCGGTAAAAAACACCTCGTTCTGTTTTCCAAATGCGAGAACGACACCGATGTTCATGCGATGCCAGCGGATCGGAATGGCGAGCATGCTGCGCAAGCCGGCATTGTCAATGACAAGGTGCGATGTGCTGGTGAATTTTCTTACGTCCCTCACGCGGAACGGCTGCGCCGCCTGAAATGCCGTCTGGATCAGATTCTCGGAATTGCCCGAACTCTCCAGCGATTCCAGCAATTGCGGCGCATTGCCGGAGGATGCGCTCTGGATGAAATTTCGTTCCTGACCCAACTGGATGTGGACGAATGTGAACCTCGCCTGCAGGATTTCCCTCGCGATGGATGCCACTTCCTGCGCCGTTGAACCCGGTTCAACCATAGCTGATAATTGACTCCCAGCCTGGATCAGGTTCATCAGCCGTTGGTGATACCCCGAGCGTTCCCACGCGCGCGTCAATTCCGCAGCCACAGCCTCCGCGAGACCGATGTCGATGCTGCTGAAGGCATTTGGATGTTCGCTGGCTAATGAGATCGCGCCGTTGACATGTCCGTTGAAGATCAACGGGATCACCAGCGCGGATTGGTTGGTCTCTCCTTCGAAACGGATGTAATCCGCATCCAATTTTATGTCATTGATTATCTGGGTTTTTCGTTGGCGAAAGGCACGCCCGATCACACCCTGCGAAACACTTTGCCTGTACCCGGATGGGATCAAGCTGGTCTGATGTCCCGTCGCGGCGAGCAGCATGAATTCTTTCCGCTCCGCCTCATGCAGATAAATCGTGGCGAGCGAACAGTTTAGCGCGCGTTCCAGCGTGTTAATAGCCAGTTGCGCCGCAACTGGCTGATCCAGTTGATTTTCCAGTTGCTGGCTCAACTCCAATAACAGGACCAATTGCGCATTGCGCTTCTTTTCATTGGTCAGGCGTCGCTCCAGCGCGTTGATCTGGTCCATCTGGGCGCTCAAGCGGATCTGTATGCTCTTACGGGTCATCATGAAAGGCTTGATGTATTTCTCAAGCCGCGCACTCCACAAGGACAGATGCCCGCCATCTTCTTCTTCCAGCCGCACTGTGTCCTCATCGGTTTTGGTCAACTCTTGCATCAGTCCATTGATGGTCGAGATGATGGTAAAGACTTCATAATAGACCACCACGGTCACAATCGCAAAGAACAAGAACGCTGCTTCGCGTGCAGTCACAATTGGAACGAACATGCCGGTATCCATATAGTCCAGCATGAACAAAAGTGCGCTGAGGAAGATCAGCAGCGTTAATTCGATTGTGGCTGCGATCATCGTAACCCTGCGCCCTAGCACATCACTTTCCGGTGCGCTAAAACTTCCCCATGGCAGGAAATCATGCAGAAGGATCATCCCGATCACCACCGCTGGCACGATCAGGTTTGCCCCATATGCGGAAGGAATGAACATCACACACCATGCCAGCCATGGAAGCGCTTGCAGTTTTAAAAGTATTTTCCTATACCGCAAGGTTGGGATGAAATTTGCGCTTGTCCCTAGAAATGTCGCCAGGAGAAAACCAATTGCAAGATGTGGTGTGTAAGCGGGAAAGCCGAATTGCATTTGGTTGATGTATGAAATTGCAAGATAGATCCCCGCCACAAACCCGAGCAGGTTGAATGTTGTATTCAGCAGGTCAATCTGTGGGAAGCGATTGCTTAATGAAAGGAATACAGTCACCTGCACAACGGCTGCCAGAAGAAGTACCGCGCCTTCCACAAAATATCCGGTTTGCAGATACACTCTGGAAAAGACCAAAAGCAGGAGGATGGATCCCCCCTGTAAAAACCTTGTCCACCGCAATGAAACACGTAACACTGAAATAATATGCAGCGACAGTGCGCTAATGAAACAAAGGATCCCTAAAAGTATGAATCCCCAGTTCGGCTGGTTGGTGTTGATCAACCGCAGATGTGCTGGAATCAATAGAACACTGACGCCTATTCCGCCCAAAAGGATGGAAACAAAAACATTCAGGCTGTTTTCATGGGGGTGTTTCATTGGGACGGAGGATAGCATAAGAAACGGATTTTTTCTACCTGTAATCGATGACATTCCCATATCAGAGTGGATTGTGATTTCTGATATAATTTCATGGCAGACAGGCTTTTGTGGGGTTCAGCCGTTTGCAAAACCACTGCTGATACAGGTACCCGCAAATGCAAAATTATATCTCCCTCTCACAAATTGATGAAATCACACAGACCATTAGGAAGCAGATCTCCATCCAGCCCTTGGTGGGCATTATCCTCGGTTCCGGGCTTAACGGTTTAGCTGATTCCGTCCAGAACGCTGTTCATATCCCATACAGTGACCTGCCGGATTTCCCCGTCTCCACCGTGCACGGACATGCCGGGCGTTTTGTGATCGGCGAATTGGATGGCAAGCCTGTGCTCGTCATGCAGGGACGCATCCATTACTATGAAGGCTACACCATGGGTCAGATCACCCTGCCGGTGAGAGTCATGCAGAGGCTTGGGATCCCAAGCATGATCGTCACGAATGCAGCGGGCGGCGTTCACCCTGATTTCGAACCCGGCGACGTCATGCTCATCACCGATCAACTAAATCTGATGGGGATGTCCGGTCTGAATCCGCTGATGGGACCGAACCTTGATGAGATCGGTCCGCGTTTCCCCGACATGAGCCAGCCCTATGACCGCGAATACTGCAATTTGGCGCGTAAGATAGCTGCTGAAAATGGGATCAAACTTCAAGAGGGTGTCTATGCCGGGTTGAGCGGGCCGTCCTTCGAATCTCCTGCTGATCTGCGTTTCCTGCGTCTTGCCGGCGCAGACGCGGTCGGGATGTCCACTGTACCGGAAGTGATCGTCGCGCGCCACGGAAACATGCGTGTGCTTGGGCTTTCGGGTATTAGCAACAAAGCCAATCTGGACGGTTCCACGATTACAACTCATGAGGAAGTCATCGAAGCGGGCAAAGTGATCACACCTAAGATCGAAAAGATCATTCGCGGCATGTTGCAAAATCTGTAAGCGAAGTCTTTCGTATGGCAGAATTGTATAAGTTCCTCGCCTCTTATGAGGTGTTGATTTATATCGTGCTCGCGATCAGCGGTTTGTTTGCATTCCGCTGGTTATGGCGCTCCTGGAGCGAGTGGCGGATTGCTGTTTTTAGTTTGGAACGCGAGTTCTCCGCCCGCCGCCTTGGACGCTCTGCCGCGATCTCGATACTCATAGTTATTCTGTTCTGCGCTGAATTCTTCATGGCTTCCTTCATCATCCCGGGCTTGCCCGCGGATTTTTTTGTGACCACGCCAACGCCGGATTTTATTTCGACTCCCACCGGTACTCTTTCCCCGGAAATGATGACTCAATTCGCTGCTGTTGTGCCTGCTACTGCCGCACCGGGCTCGGTTGGATGTGTGCCCGGACAGATCGAACTTACCTTTCCGGAGCCGGGGGGCGAGATACGCGGAGCCATCGAATTGATCGGCACGGTCAACATCGTCAATTTTGGATTCTTCAAATATGAAGTCGCCCCCATGGGCAGCGACATCTGGGCAACGATCGCGGCGGGACGTTCCGTCGTGAGCGAAGGTCCGCTTGGGCGCTGGGATACAACTGCTCTCGCGCCGGGCGATTATCAATTGCGCTTGGTGGTCGTGGATAATCAAGGGCAGGAACTTACGCCCTGTGTTGTGCCTGTGCGCGTCATACCTTTGCAATAGGAACTGGAATGATTATGTCTGATATTCAACTTCGTCCCACTGTTGCCAGTGATCTCTCACGCCTGATGGCGTTTGACCATTCGACCAAAAGCGAATCGGTATGGCAGTTGGAGTTGCGCCGTGATGTGGGGCAGATCATTGCCTCCTTTCGCGAAGTGCGCCTGCCGCGCTCCATTAATATAGAATACCCGCACAATCCCTTTGCGTTGGCGGATGATTGGGTAAAAAAATCCATGATGTACACCGCCTCCATTGGCAAGGATCCGGTCGGGTATATCAGCCTGCTCGAGCGCGGATCCGCCTCGGTGGTTTCGGTGATGGATCTGGTCGTGGACGCCGCACATCGTCGTATGGGCGTGGGAAGCGCTTTGATGGCGGCTGCCCAGGAATGGGCGGAGTCCCGAGCGCATCGCCGCATCATCTTTGAGGCACAATCCAAGAATCTTCCTGCCATTCGCCTGGCGCAGAAGTTTGGTTTTGAGTTCTGCGGGTATAATGACCATTATTACCTTAACCAGGATGTCGCTTTATTTTTTGCAAAACTTTTAAAGTAGCATGGCGGCACATGCGCCGCTTTAATGGGATGCTTTTTTGGAAGGGTTAGTATGATTAACGGTTGGTCGGGAACGCTTCTGGCGGGGCTTCAAGCACTAAATCAGATTCTGACGGCGGGAATTGCCATTACGGCATTTTCACTATTTCTGTATTCCCTTTCATTCAACTTGCGGGACAGGGTGGCGCGTTCGTTTGCGATCATTTTGCTTTGTGTGGTCATTGTCTTTACCGCCGAAGCCCTGCAGGATAAAACCATCTCCATCCGCACGCTCGACCTGTTGTTGCGTGTGCAGTGGCTCGGCATCATTTTTCTTCCTGCCGCATATTTACATCTTTCCGATGCCTTGCTCGTAACGGCAGGGCGTCCCTCGCGCGGACGCAGGCGGTTTGCTGTGCGTGCCGTGTATGCGGTCTCTGCGATGTTCCTTGTTTTGCTTGGAATGGGCTATCTGCTCGGTCCGCCCGTCCCAGACGGCAAACCCGCGCCTTACCTTTTACGAACCGGGTGGACGGAAGTATTCACTGTGTATTACGTCTCGGTGATCGTATGGGCGGGCGTGAACTTCGCCCGAGCCTATAACCTGATGCTGACCCGTTCGGGCCGCCGCCGCATGCTCTACCTGATGGCTGGTGCAACCGCCCCTGCGCTTGGTTCCTACCCTTATCTTTTATTTGGATACAGCCTTGCCGCCCAGCACCAATATCTCTTTTGGACGGGCGCGACGCTCATCAATGTACTGGTCGGCGCGCTGGTGATCGTCATGGCGTATGCGGTCGCTTTCTTCGGTGTTTCATGGCCCGACCGTGTCATCAAGAGTCGCCTCTTCAAGTGGATCATGCGCGGACCTGTAACCGCCTCCGCCGCCCTCGCTTTAATGACGGTGGTTCGGCGCGGTGGGGAATTGCTTGGCACACCTTACAATGCTTTTGTTCCTTTCGTTGTTGTTGCCTCTATTTTATTGATGGAACATGCCATCACTTTTGCCGCGCCGCTTTGGGAGCGTTGGTTATTTTTCGGGCGTGATCGTACGGAATTGGTAATGCTCCAGAATATTGAAGAACGCCTGCTCACACAAAGCGATCTTCAGCAGTTTTTGGAAGCGGTGCTGGCGGCAGTGCGCGATCATTTACAATCGCCATCTGCATTTGTAGCGGCATTGGACGATGAGACGCTATTCCCAATTGTGGTGGCGGGGAACCGCGCCATGCTCGATCAGGAAGGTTTGACGGAAGCGCTCGAACAGGTCAATGGGGATGCCCGCCGCGAGTTTTTGTGGGGGGATTTCTGGGTGCTGCCGTTGTATCGCCGCCGTCACCCCGAAATGGACCGTGATGAACTTCCGCCATTAATGGGGCTTCTTGGCGTCAACCGCCTCGGCAGACAAACCATGGAGCGCGACCAGCGAGAAGCCCTGTGGCTGCTGGCGGACCGCGCCGCGATTGCCTTGGAGGACCGCCAGTTGCAGCAGCGCGTCTTCCGCTCGTTGGCTGATTTGCAGCCTCAGGTCGAAATGATCCAGCGCATGCGCGCGGCAGGACGCTATGATTCTCGAGCAAGCCTGCTGAACGAGCCTCTCCCGCATGAAGCCGATCTGGCGAACTGGGTCAAGGACGCGCTTACGCATTACTGGGGTGGTCCAAAGTTCATGAACAACCCATTGACCAATCTGCGCGTGGTCCGTGAGTTGGCGGAGCAGGATGACGGCAACCTTTCGAATGCCTTGCGCGCCCTGTTGCGTCGCGCAGTGGATCAGGTCCGACCGAAGGGTGACCGCAAGTTCACCACGGAATGGATTCTTTATAATATCCTTGAAATGAAATTCATCGAAGGGCGCAAGGTGCGGGACGTCGCTTCGCGTCTTGCCATGTCGGAGGCGGATCTGTACCGAAAACAGCGCGTGGCGGTGGAGGCTGTTGCAAAAGCGATCCTCGAGATGGAAGTAAATCAATTGGATCGTTAATGGAAGAAAGCTACCTTACCTGGTAGAGAGAAGGAGCCTGTTATGGCTGGTGGAAAATCGAAACATGCAAACACGATGCCCGTAATTGACGAGGGCTGGTGGGCATCGGTGCTGGCGGAGGAGAGCCGTTTTACGCTGCCTCCCAACCGTCTGGCGGGGAGCAAGCCCGAGGTCGGTGAAGAAGCGAAGGAGGATGCTTCGGAGAAGATCGCTGTCAACTGGGAGCAGGTCAAGGAGTTGTATCTGAGCGACAAGATCGTCGATCTGACCGTGACCGGACACAACCGTGGAGGTTTGCTCGTGGAGGGCGAGGGCTTGTACGGGTTTGTGCCATTCTCGCATTTGGTGGATCTGGCTGGCAAACCCGAAGTGGACCGCAACCATGACCTTGAAGCCTATGTTGGCAGGGCTCTTCGCTTGAAGGTCATTGAATGTGTGCCGGAGGATGGGCGCGTGGTATTCTCGGAACGCGCAGCGCAATCGGAGCCGGGCAAACGAGCGGAACTATTCCACTCTCTTCTGGCGGGGCAGAAGGCGCGCGGAACGGTGACCAATATCACCGACTTCGGCGTGTTCGTGGATCTTGGCGGCGTGGAAGGTTTGATCCACATTTCCGAACTGTCGTGGGGACGCGTGACGCATCCATCCCAATTCGTGAAATTGGGTGAGCAGATCGACGTGCAGGTGCTTGATCTTGCTCCCGAACGCTGCCGTGTTGCCCTGAGCCTGAAGCGGCTCCTGCCTAATCCCTGGCTCACTGCGGAACAGAATTTCCCGATCGGCTCCGTCAAATCTGCAACGATCACGAGCGTACTTTCCTATGGCGCGTTCGCGCGGCTGGTCGAGTTTGGCGTGGAAGGTTTGATCCACACCTCCGAGATTCCGCAGGCGGAAGGCAAGCCGTTGAAGGAAGTTTTGCATGAGGGCGAATCTGTGCAGGTGCGGGTGCTTCATCTTGACGCAGCGCACCAACGCATGGGCTTTAGTATGAGGCTTGAATAAGATCCATGCCGAAATCCCGACCCAAGAACAGGCAATACGAACGGGACGATCAAAGCGACTGGCTCGAGCGGCTCGCGCGCTTTAACGAGCAGTTTGGTCGCTTTTTTCGCGATGCCATCGGCGTAATCCTGATCGCTTTTGCGCTCATGTCTCTGCTGGCTGTGTGGGATTGGACCGAAGATTGGGCTGAAGGTTTTCTGCTTACCCCCATCGCCGACTGGCTGAGCGTCTGGTTCGGATGGGGCAGTCTGCTTGTGATCCTCGCAATTGGATATTTTGGATTTTCGCTTCTCAAACGGGAAAGGGGCGAGGTCAACTGGTGGCGCTTGATCGCCCTCGAACTCGCTTCCCTCCTGACCTTGGGCTTGCTCGCTGTTTTCATCGGCAATGACCTCGTCCGCGCCGAAGCCGGCATGGGAGGTGGTCGTCTCGGCTGGGGGTTGACGGCATTGATGTGGCGTTCGATGGGGCAGGTCGTCGGCACGCTGGTTCTGTTTCTCGTCTGGCTGGTTGCCGCCGCCACGGGTTTTGGCTTTTGGGGGTGGCTGGAGAATTGGCTGCTAAAAATTGCCGGTGAAGCGCCGCCCATCGTTGTGGCAACACCTGTGCCTGATGAAAAGCATGACGAAAAAACTCCGTCGAAATCCGGTGCGCCCAAAAAGAAGTCGCAACCTCTGCCGCCTGAATTCCGCACCTCCTTGAAAGCGTCCGCAAAAAAAGAGGAGAAATCCCTCAAACCGCTTCCCCGCGGTGAAGATCTGCCGCCTTTGAGCATCCTGCTCGGCGATTCGACCGTCCGTGCGGATGAACGCACCATCAACCAGACGGCTGGCTTGATCATGAAGACGCTCTCCGAGTTTGGCATCCCTGCCACGGTGATCGGCTATCGCGTCGGTCCGGCAGTGACTCAGTTTGCTGTCCAGCCGGGGTTCATCAAAAAACCAGGTTCGGATGAGGAAGATGCGCAGCAGATGAAAGTCCGCGTGGCGCAGATCGCGTCGCTGGAAAAGGATCTCGCGCTGGCGCTCTCTGCACAGCGTCTGCGTATCGAAGCGCCGGTGCCCGGCAAGCCGTATGTCGGCATCGAAGTGCCCAATACGAATAGTTCCGTCGTCCGCCTGCGGGCTTTGCTCGAAGCGGATTCGTTCTATAAAGTCGGCGCGCCGCTTGCAGTTGCATTGGGACGCGATGTGTCGGGCAATCCGCTTGTGGCGGACCTATCGCGCATGCCGCACTTGCTGATCGCAGGTGCGACAGGTTCCGGTAAATCTGTATGTATTACGTCCATTGCGGCGTGCCTTGCCATGAATAACACGCCCGAAGAACTCCGCATGGTGATGATCGACTCGAAGATGGTCGAGTTGATCCGCTTCAATGGATTGCCGCATTTGTACGGCAAGGTGGAGACGAATCTCAACCGCATCATGGGCGTTCTGCGTTGGGTGGTGGTGGAGATGGAACACCGTTACCGCCTGCTCGAAGCCGCCCATGCGCGCGACCTGAATTCTTATAACAAAAAGATATCCCGTAAAGCGGATGGACAGCCGCTTCCGCGTATCGTCGTGATGATCGACGAGCTCGCCGACCTGATGATGTCTGCGCCGGACCAGACCGAGCACAACCTTGTCCGTTTGGCGCAGATGGCGCGCGCCACGGGTATTCATCTCGTGGTTGCCACGCAGCGTCCCTCCACCGATGTGGTGACGGGGCTCATCAAAGCCAACTTCCCGGCGCGTCTCGCGTTTGCGGTCGCATCCGGCACAGATAGCCGCGTGATCCTCGATTACACGGGAGCTGAATCTCTGCTCGGGCGTGGTGACATGCTCTTCCTTAATCCGGAAGTTGGCAATCCCGTCCGCGCACAGGGCGTGATGATCACCGATATGGAGATCGAGCGTCTCATTGCGCACTGGCAGAAGAACAGCGACGTTTCGTCACTGGATACCCCGCCGTGGGAAAAACTTTTGCAGGAACCTGATGAAGATGAAGACGAAGGTCTGATCGAGCAGGCGGTTTCCATTGTGCGGCAGAGTCAACGCGCCTCCGCATCCCTGCTTCAACGCCGCCTGCGGATCGGTTATACCCGCGCCGCGCGTCTGCTCGACCAGTTGGAAGAGATGGGGGTGGTTGGACCCTCCCAGGGCGGC
The DNA here is from genome assembly GCA_964410375.1 of uncultured Anaerolinea sp. Classification (GTDB taxonomy): domain Bacteria; phylum Chloroflexota; class Anaerolineae; order Anaerolineales; family Villigracilaceae; genus Villigracilis. The sequence continues at coordinate 11,547 of CAYPHR010000055.1, forward strand.
GGCAGGGAGCGCGAAGTCCTGATCAGTGAGAATGACGAATTGCCAGACGAAGAAAAAGACGGAGCGTAGAGTCATCATCCAAATGGAAAGGATCACATTTTCGATTCAATGAATTCAAAGCCCACTTTCACCGACAGGTTGCGAAAGATTTTTAAAGGAGTTTTAGATTCCATCGGCGGATTCTTGAACAGACTTGGCTTGATGCCGAATACGATCACACTACTTGGGCTGGCGGGTACGACGGTCGGCGCGTATTTTCTTTCGCAAGGCAAAATGACGACAGGCGCGATCGTCCTGTTGGCGTTCGTTCTGGTGGATGCGTTCGACGGCACGATGGCGCGCCTGCGCGGTGAACCCAGTGATTTTGGCGGCTTTGTGGATTCGGTCAGTGACCGCTATGCCGAACTTATCACGTTCGGCGGGCTGTTATATTATTTTTTAACGATCGATCATTACGTTGGTGTGATGGTTTCATTTGCGGCGGCGGCGGGATCGGTGCTGGTCTCGTATGTCAAAGCCCGCGCAGAGGGGTTGGGCTTCACGGCAAAGGTGGGCATGCTTACGCGCGTCGAACGGTATCTTGTATTGATTCCGCTGCTGGTTTTCAATCAGCCGTTTCTTGCAGTAGCGATCATTGCAGCGCTGGGGAACATCACTGCCCTCCAGCGTATCCTGCATGTGCGTGTGCAGGGACATGAACGCATGGAAAGCAACCGCAAGAAAAAAGAGATTCTGCATTGACGGAAGGTTTTTCCATCGGTCCCCTGTTCGTGCGCTGGGGCGGCTTGCTGGTCGCGCTTGGTATTTCAGCAGGCACACTTCTCGCCGCATATGAAACGCGGCGCCGCAATCACGACCCGGAACTGATCTACCATCTTTTTGTGCCGCTGACAGCTTGGGGATTGATCGGCGCGCGGCTCTGGCATATCTTTACCCCGCCTCTCTCCTCCGTTCAACTGGGTCTGACCACCGATCATTATCTCAGCCATCCGCTGGATGCTTTCGCGCTGTGGGTGGGCGGATTGGGGATTCCCGGCGCGCTTCTCGGCGGGACCTTCGGGCTGTGGTTGTTCGCCCGCAAACATGATCTGCCCTTTTGGGAAATGACCGACCTGCTTGCGCCCGGGTTGGCGCTTGCTCAGGCGATCGGGCGCTGGGCAAATTTCTTCAACCAGGAACTGTACGGCTTGCCGACGGAGATGCCTTGGGCGGTATTCATAGACCCGCCCAGTCGCTTAATCGGATACGAACAGGTTATGTTTTATAACCCACTGTTCGCCTACGAAGTGATGCTGAATCTCGTCAATTTATTTTTGCTTT
>CAYPHR010000056.1:0-12809 GCA_964410375.1 uncultured Anaerolinea sp.
ACTCGTAACCGCCCGCTTACAAGGCGGGTGCTCTGCCGATTGAGCTACGTCGGCAACGGATTAAGCAGAGCGATTATACCAAAACAACCCACAGCGTCAAGACAATTTCATACATTGATGGGTTTGATGAAGGAAACAAAATTCCCTCTTGACATCCACACACATAGCGAGTATTATTAGAACAAGTGTTCTAATATGGATAAAAGGAATCAATTCTCACTCATGATGGAAGCCCTGACAGAGATCATTCAGGAAGATTCAGCGCGTCTCACACCTGCTCCGCCCGCCTCCCCCAAAGGGACAGATGACCTGCCGACCCTGAAATCCGTCCTCGCTGACATCGCTCCGCTTCCGAGCGAAGCGCTTTACCTCGGTCAAGCAGACGACGGGCTGCCGGTGCTTCTCAATCTCTACGACCCTGTTCCCGGTCCCATCCTCATCAGCGGAGACGAAAGCAGCGGCAAGACATCCCTGCTGCAAACCGTCGCCAGCGCCGCGGACCTGCTACATCCAGTATCACGCGTGCAATACGCCATCGTCACATCCAAGCCTGATGAATGGGAAGCATTCCATGACAACCGGAACAATACAGGCATCTACTCAACAGAGGACGACAACGCCGGAGAACTCTTACAAGCTCTTGTTGATTGGGCACACAAGAACAAAGGCGAAGAGAGCGCGATCCTTCTATTTGTCGATCGTCTTGAAGACATTGTCAAATTGAGCGAACAGGCGCAACAAAACCTGCGCTGGCTGCTCCTACGCGGAACCAGCCGCCGCGTGTGGTGCTTCGTCACATTGAAGGCAGGCAACGCGAGAGAACTTATGGACTGGCTCAGCTTCTTCCGCACACGCCTGTTCGGATATGTGGAAGACCAAAACAATGCTTATTTGCTGACCGGAAACCGCGACCACACCTTGGATCATCTAGTCGCCGGAACGCAATTCGCCCTGCGTGAAAACGACAAACTGCTCAATTTTTGGCTCCCAGCCATCGACTGACGGAGAAAGGCAGGCACTATGCACACCGGATTGCTATGGTTTGACAATGACCCGCGCACAACCTTAAGCGTTAAAATTCAGAAAGCAATGGAGTACTACAGCAAAAAATTCGGGCGTATCCCCGATATTTGCCTGGTCCATCCCAGCATGTTGGAATCGAATCAAAAGCAACTTGAATTGGGCAAACTTATCATTCGACCTTATCGCCCCGTGATGCCCGGTCATTTCTGGATCGGCGTCGAAGACCAAAAGCAGAAATAAGGTATAGTCCCTTCGCCATAGGCTATATCTCCTTTTCGAGCCTCCCGCATAACTGGCAATGCGGGAGGTGTTTTATTCCCCAACCGCCACAACAAATGCAATTGCCTGATTTTCTGTATGGCTCAAACTGAGTGACCAGGTCTTCAGCCCCAGTTCTTTCGCCAGCCGTTCCCCCTCTTCATGTAAAACAAGATATGGCGCTTTGTTCTCATCCGAGCGGATCTCGATATCCAGCCAGCGGACATCGCCAATACCACAGCCCAACGCCTTGGCAACCGCTTCCTTGGCGGCAAACCGTCCCGCCAGCGAAGCGACACGTCCGCCACACTCGCGCTGTTCCGCCTCAGTGAAAACGCGCGCCAGAAAATGATCTCCATGACGCTTGATGGCATCATGGATGCGCGCGATGTCTATCAGATCAACACCTGTTCGCAGGATCATGTTTTCAGATCACGGTCCCGCCGTCGCAATCACGAGACGGTCAGGGTCGACATATTTTCGCACCGCTTCCAGAATGTCTGCGCGGGTTACTTTGCGCACCATGCCCTCATAGCGCAGGTAATGATCCAAGCCCAGGTCATAGCGATGGATATTCATCAAAGCTCGCACAACGCCACCGTTCGTCTCCAGCGACAGCGGCAGACGCCCAATGTAATGCGCCTGATTATCGGCAAGTTCATCCTTTGTTACGCCGTTCTTTACAAAGCGCCGCAATTCCTTTTCGATCAACCCCAACGCCTTCTTCAAATTGGATGGGTTTACTCCGGCATTCACTTCCCAACTGCCGGGTCCGATCCCTGCGCTCAAACTCGAATAGGCATAATATGCCAAACCAGATTTCTCGCGCACCACATCCCCGATACGCCCCATCATGCCGAAGCGCCCGAGCACCGAATTCGCCAAAGACGCCGCCATGTAATCTGGATCCTTGCGGCTGGGTCCCGCCATGCCAACCACAAGATCGGATTGGGATTTGCCGCCAATCGTGTGGTGACGCTTCATCGTCCGGCGAACAGGTTTGAGCGGAGGAAGATGCGGCGCTTCCTCCTGACCCGGAACCTGCCAGCCGCCAAGGAACTTTTCCACATCCTCGACCGCTTTCTTCGGGTGAATGCCACCGACGATGGCAATGACCAAGTCGCGAGGTCCATAATAGCGGCGATGAAATTCCTTCATCTCTTTGCGGGTAATGGATTGAACCGTCTCGACAAAACCGTCGGTGGGTCTGCCGTAGGGATGACCGTCAAAAAGCATTTGCTCGAAGATCAGATCCGCCATATCGGACGTGTCCTGTGCGCGGAGGGCAAGCCCGGTGAGAAGCTGTGCGCGCAAACGCTCGACCTCATCGCTTGGGAACGTGGGCGTTTGCAGGGCTTCGGCGAGCAGTTTCAAAAGAAGCGGAAGGTCTTCAGCAAGCGCGCGTCCGCCAAAGCTGACATTATGCACGCCGCTGTCAAATCCCATGCTGGCGCCGGCTGATTCAAGTTCATTGTAGATCTGGTCGAAGGTGCGGGTTTGTGTGCCGCGCATGAGCGAGGATGCGACAAAATCCGCAAGTCCCAATTTTTCATCGCTTTCGAAGATCGCACCAGCAGGAAGATATCCGCCCATGGAAATGGACGGGCTGTTGAAGTTCGCGCGCGCAAGGACCGTGATGCCATTTGAAAGCGTCACACGATGAATATCCTTCGGGCTGGGAAGGGATGAAGGCATCTGTTTTGATTTCGGCATTACGCCCCCCTGCCTTTCGGGATGTAGGTTCCGATCACACGGTTGCCCGGGTGGAAATACGTCTGCGCCACACGCTGAATATCCTGCGGTGTGACTTTGGCGAGTTTGTTCAAATAGGTCGTGTACCAGCGGTAATCGGAGAACATGGAGGTATAGCCCATCCAGAACGCCTGATGGGTGATGTTCTCACTGCCGTACGCAAAGACGGCGCGTGCCTGTTTCACGGCGCGCCGGATTTCGTCTTCAGAGACCGGGCTGTCCTGCAAACGTTTAAATTCATCATCTAACACGGAGATGGACTCTGCCACCTTTTTTCCGTCGGGACGATGGGTGATGGTGACACGATACAGGTATGGGTCGATGGTTGACTCCGACCAGCCGGAAACATCGACTGCGTATTCTTTATCCACGAGGGCGCGATAGAGACGCGCGGTCTTATAGGAAAGTCCACTGGCGCCATTGAGCAAACTTTCCATTACTTGAAGCGGGAAATAATCCGGGTGTGTGGCGTTCGGGCAATGATAAGCGACCTGGGTGAAGGTGGTTTCACCGGGTCCCTCCACTGTGAGGCGGATCTCCCCTTTTTGCTCCGGTTCAGGGCGGGCGAGACGCGGCGGAACAGGTCCGCGCGGGATGCGCTCGAACAAATCCCTGACGCGTTTCAGCATGGTCTTCGAGTCAAAGTCACCTGCCAGAGCGAGGACGGCGTTGTTCGGCACATAATAGGTTCGATAATGGGAATACAGGTCATCACGAGTAATGGAATGCAGGTCTGCCATATCGCCGATGATCTCATGATGATAGGAATGTACGCGGAATGCCGCATGTTGGACCGCCTCACCCAAAAGAAAGGACGGCTCATTCTCGCTGCCTTCCCGCTCGGAGATAATGACCGTCCGTTCGGAGGCAACTTCCTTTTCATTGAAGATGCTGTTCCGCATACGGTCCGCTTCGATGCGCAGGGCAAGGTCGATCTTGTCGGCAGGCATGGTCTCGTAATAGCGGGTTGAATCACGGGAAGTGGATGCGTTCCATTGTCCGCCATCGCGCGAGATGGATTTATCCAGTGTATTGGCGGGGAATTTTTTCGTCCCCTTGAACATCATGTGCTCGGTCCAATGGGAGATGCCGGTCTTGCCGGTCGGCTCGTCACGCGAACCGACGCGATACCATAACCACGAGGAGATGATGGGCGCAGTATGAATCTCTTTGAGCATGACCTTCATGCCGTTCTTGAGAGTGACTTCTGTGATATTGCTCTTCATGTACCTCCAAAATTCATCAGCGATAAAAGTCTAAGGGCAGATCGGCACGCCATCCATGTTCACCGCATCGGGTTTCAGCGCACAATACAATGGCTGGATGACCTGCTGCAAACCGACAAACGGCTCGTTCAATTGGGTCTGTGAAAGCGGAATATTCACCGGAACATTCAATATGACGGGGACTCGTGTATCCACCGGAACGGTCAGGCTTAAGAATACAGGAAGCGTCGTTCCTTGCGGCAGGACGATGGTGGTGTTTGCCTGTGCAATGTTCAAGCCGCCTGTGTTGACAGTGACGCGGGCGTTGGTGATGGTCACATCCTGGCTGAGGACGACGTTGGTCTCTTGATTGAGCTGCAGATCGAATTTCACTGGGATCTCCGTCTCCACTTCGACGTTCGTCTGGATGCTGGCGCGGTCCATTTTCTCGAAATTTTCGTACAACCCGCCCGGCAGTTCCATCAGGTCGTTGCCGAGACTCTGCAGTCTGGAAATGTCCATTCCCATGCGGTTGACCATAAGCAGCAAAACGATCAACACAATGGCTAGAATCCCGTTGATGGTAAGAGAGATGATGCTTGCAATCGTCCAGAAACGCGGACCGAAAATGGAGGCGCGGCTTTTCGGAGCAGAATCAGGTTTCGGCTTGGAGCCTGAGGCGAGACCCTTTTTAGGAGCAGGCGGTGACGGTTCAGAATCCGCTTTGGGAAGTGCATCCGCTTTCTTTTCCCCATCCTTCGGGAGAAAAGGAGCAGGATCGCTGCCCTTTTTGGGCAGACGAGTCAACGGTGATTCGCTGCTCGACAGCAGTTTCCGCATTTTCTTGGCGGGATCATCCTTGGGATCGTTGGTCATGGTGCCTCCTGTGCAAAAACGATGTCTAATCTTAGCATAGTTATAATCAGATTGCAGATTTGTTTTTAAAGGTCTGTATGGTGATATTTGGCTTGCGAGGGGCATGGTTTTCAAATATAATGTGACAGTTTTTGTCTAATTCAAGGAGGCTCGAACTGTGGAAAATCAACATTTTGTCGCGGTGATCGGCGCGGGACCGGCGGGGCTTTTCGGTGCGCGTGAACTCGCCAATAACGGCGTGCGCGTGGCGCTCTTCAACCGTGACATAAAAGCCGGCGGTCTTGCGGAATATGGTATTTACCCCGAAAAACACACCATGAAGGAAGGGCTTCGCAAGCAGTTCCGGCAGGCGCTTGCACTTGCCAATATCGACTATTATGGAAACGTACTGATCGGCACGAACGGTGACCTGACGCTGGAAGACATCCGCGCAATGGGTTTTGATGCGGTGCTGGTTTCGGCGGGAGCGCAGGGCACCAAATCCCTCGGCTTGCCGGGCGAGGATCTCGATGGCGTGTATCATGCCAAAGATGTCGTCTATTTCTATAACAAGCTGCCACCCTTCAGCCAGAGGCAATTCCGTTTTGGGAAGCGCTGTGCCATCATCGGCGCCGGCAACGTGATGGTGGATATCGCGCGCCACCTCATTCTGGCGCAAAACGTGGAGGAGATCACCGCCGTCGTACGGCGTGGACCTGCCGAAGTGAATTTCACCAGGGATGAGATGAAGCACCTGATCACTTATCTTGACCTTGACGAATTCGAACGGGAAATGGAGCGTGTAAAACCAGCCCTCGACGCGATTCAACAGGACCCGGAAATTGGTCGGCATAAGATTCTGGATTCTCTCTCCAAAGCGGATCCCAAGACCTCGAATGCAAAATTCCATTTCGATTTTCTCGCGTCGCCCACTGCCATGTACGGCGAGAACGGCGTGCTGACAAAACTGGAAGTCGAAGACAACATCCTTACCGAAAGGGATGGGCGCACCAGCGCAAAGGGAACGGGCAGCAAACGCCTGCTCGACGTAGATACGGTCATCTTCGCCATTGGCGACAAAGTGGATGATGCCTTCGGTCTGCCCGTGGAATGGAACGAGTTCATCAAGAACCCAAATCCGCGCTTCCCGGTGGATGGTTTGTCATACGAGTCTTCCGTCGAAGGCGTGTTCGTCGGCGGATGGTCGCGCAAGGCAAGCGAAGGTCTGGTCGGCTACGCCCGCAAGGACGGGGTCAACGCGGCGAAGGCAGTCTTGCAGTATTTACAGACCAAACAGCCCGCCCAGTCAAGCCCTGAGGCGGTCTTCTCAAAAATGCGGAGCCTCGGAAAACCTGTCATCGGCAAGGAGGATATCAAACGCCTTGAGATCGCGGAAGCGGAGGAGGCAAAAAAGCGCGGACTGGAGGAATTCAAGTTCGCCAGCAACGAAGAAATGCTGCAGGCAATGGGGCTCATCGAAATCGCCTAAGCAATATCCCCTCTCTTTCATCAGAGAGGGGATATTTTTTATGAAACTCTCCAAACCTGAATTCCCCTTCGTTTTAATGTAAAACATCCGCCATTGCTATATAATTCTGTAATCAGGTTACTTTTATCTAATAAGGGTTGTTACATTTGTTCTTATCCTATATATAGCTTTAAAATATAATGAGAGTGAGATTAAAGACTCACGGAATCTTAATGCGTTTATGTAGGAGGTGTCAATCGCCAATACCACCAAAGATTTCCCCGTGAAACCACTAAAAAGGAGAATATGCAAACAATGTCTACAAAGAGAATGCTAGTTTTACTTGGCTTGTTCGTTGTTGCTGCTGTATTGTTCACAGCGTGTGCAGGTCCTGCTGGTCCAGAGGGTCCTGCCGGTCCCGCCGGTCCTGCTGGTCCTGCCGGTCCCGCCGGTGAATCGGTCTCGATGGCAGATCTGACATGCACAGAATGTCACAACGACACAGCCATTATCACCCGCCACAAAGCCAACTGGGAAACATCCGTGCATGGCTCCGGTGCGGGTCTCGAATCTGCCGGCGAACGTACTGATTGCGCCGGTTGTCACGATGGCGCCGCCTTCAGCGAGATGATCGCCGCCGGCTTGAACTTCAGCCAGGTCGAATCAGGCAACGCCGCCCCAACCCATCAAGATTGCCGCACCTGTCACCAGATCCACGTCACTTACACCGGCGAGGATTGGGCGCTCGAGACCAGCGATCCTGTTAGCCTGGTTACCGGTGGCGTAACATATGATGGCGGCGCCGGAAACCTGTGCGCCAACTGCCACCAAGCCCGCCGTTATCTGGGCAGTTTTGTGGACCCGAACGATGCCACCAAGTACGCCGTCACTGCCCGCTTCAACACCCACTACAGCGTCCAGGTCGATGTGCTCATGGGTCTTGGCGACTTTGGCGTGGAAGGAACACCCGGCGCGCATTACACCATGGTGGAGAACACCTGCGTGGGTTGCCACATGGGTGACAATCAGGTCCACACCTTCGAGCCTCAGATCTCATCCTGCCAGACATGCCATGCCGGCGCCGAAAACTTCGATGTTGGCGGCTATCTGACCGAGTTCGACGCGAAATATGCGGAACTCGAAGCAGCCCTGCTTGCGCGAGGCATGATCACAGCAGAGGGAGCTACGGTTCCCGGCAGTTACGACGCAGGTCCCGCCCAGGCGCTCTTCTTCTACAATCTGGTCCATGAAGACGGCAGCCACGGCATCCACAACCCGAATTACTTCAACGCCCTGATGGAAATGGCGCTCGAAGCCCTGAAGTAACCGGACGATCGACAGAACCACCTTGGCAACATAGGGGAAGTCATAAATGACGGGCGCCGCCCAGCGCTCGTCATTTTTTTATCAACTCAAGCAGTCAACTCATCTGTCAAAAATCAGCGTACAATAACATTGTGAAACGCGATCTCTATCTCAGCAAACCACTCATCAATTCGGCAGGATCACTAGGATTCACACCCGACCCTCGCAATGGGATTCCGCTCGATGCCTTCGGGGCGTTCGTGACGAATCCGATCTCTCTGCGCCCACGCCTGCCGACCGCCCATCCGGCAGTGGTCGAATTCCCCGGCGGATTCCTTATGCATACCGGGTTGCCAAATCCCGGATTCAACGCCACGCTGAAAAAATACTCCGCCAAATGGAATCGCGCCGACCTGCCCATCATCGTCCATTTGATGGCAGACCGCCCGGAGGAGACGCAGCGCATGGTGCGCGAATTGGAAAACGCAGAGAATGTGATGGCTGTCCAACTCGGCTTCGCTCCGATGCTTTCTGATGACATTATTTTATTGACGTTGGAGATGTGCTTGGGAGAGATGCCGCTGATATTTGCCCTGCCTCATGAACAGATATTGACGCTGGGTCCACGACTGATTCAACACGGCGCAGATGCAATCAGCCTTGCATCACCGCGCGGGGCGATATACGACAATGGCGGGAATTTGATCACAGGACGCATGTATGGGCAATCGTTATTTCCACGCGCGCTGGATGTGGTTCGTTCGGCGACAATGATCGGGATTCCCGTCATCGGAGCAGGCGGCGTGTGGAGCGAGGCGGATGTCGAGTCCATGCTCAAGGCGGGTGCAATGGCGGTGGAAACAGATGCCCGGTTATGGGTCCCGAAAGAAGCGCGGCAATAAATCACGGTCCATCATGAATAAAAAAAGAGCCCCGTCTCACGACGGGGCTCTTTTGGTCTGTTTCGGAATTAGAGAACCACAACGTCTGCGGCTTGCAGACCCTTGGGTCCCTGCTCAATGGTGAATTCCACTTTCTGGCCTTCCTGCAGGTTCTTGAAGCCATCGCCACGAATGGCGGAGAAGTGGACGAAGACGTCGGGTCCGCCTTCGCGTTCGATGAAACCAAAGCCTTTGGTCCCATTGAACCATTTTACCGTTCCGATGACACGTTCAGACATTTTTGCCTCCTAGCAAAAGAAAAAAAATAAGGTGACGCAGTTTGTCTTTCATCGGGCGGTAACATCTCAGCGACTCAAAAGGTTGCCTTGAACCGCTGTCTTTGTACTTCCACAACGAAAACCACATGCATCCTACGCGCCCAACTTTATCATGAAATTCTAATCTTGGCAATTATTTTTCAGGTTCGAGAAGCATGACGGGAATGCGGCGATGTGCGGCGCGCTCCCTGTATTTTTCGTAGCCTGCGTAATGTGCAACCGCCAGTTTCCAGTAATGTTCGCGTTCCTCACCTTCCGTTTCACGGGCAATGTATGTTCTTAGGACGTTCCCCATACGCACGCTGCAGGCGGGATTCTTTTTTAGGTTGTAATACCAGGCGGGGTTGTGCTTGCGCCCAAAATTGGAGCCGATCAGCGCAATGCGTTCGCCGTCCGTCAGACCGATCAGGATGATGGTATAGGCTTTTCCCGTCTTTGCGCCAGTTGTGGAAAGTTGAATAATATTCCATCCTAGAATTTCAGAGAGCGTGTGTTTGCTGTTCGTAATGCGCAGGAAGAAATTGTCAATGATATGAGTGCGGGGCGCAAAAAAAGCCGTGACAGGCTTGAGCATGACAAAGCGGTGCAGCAGGCGCTGTAAGGAATTCGGCGCTTTCATTCCTTTTCCAGCCAGATGGTCACCGGTCCGTCGTTGTGGATCTCCACTTCCATGTGCGCGCCGAATTGACCGGTCTGGGTCGGGACGCCATGTCCGCGCAGGAGTTCGACGAAATGATTCACCAACGGCTCGGCGACCTCGGGTAAAGCGGCATCAATGAATGAGGGGCGGCGTCCCTTGCGGGTGTCGGCATACAGCGTGAACTGTGAGACAACGATGGCTTCGCCTTTGACATCCAACACGGATAAATTCGTCTTGCCCTGATCGTCTTCGAAGATGCGGAGATTCGCCACTTTCTCCGCCAGGAATTTGACCTGCTCCTCCCCATCGCCGTGACCTGCGCCCAATAGAATCAACAGACCTTTTCCGATACTGGAAATGGTCTGCTCGTTTACAGTGACGCTGGCTTTTGAAACGCGTTGGATTAATGCTCTCATGAAATGAAAAGGCGCGGAAACCGCGCCCCTACAAGATGTTTATGGAAGCTGCATCGCCTCGCGGACTTCTTCCATGGTGTTTTGCGCGATGGCGCCGGCACGTTTGGCGCCGTCATCCAATACGTCCTTGACATAGTCCGTCTTGGATTCGAGTTCAGCACGTTTGGCGCGGAAGGGTTCGAGATGTTTGTTCAGATTGTTGGCAAAGCGTAGTTTGCAATCCACACAGCCGATGCCGGCGCGGCGGCATTCGGTATTGATCATATCCACTTCGTCCTGCGGAGAGAAGATCTTGTGCATCGTGAACACGTTACAGACATCGGGATTGCCGGGATCGGTCTTGCGCTGGCGGGCGGGGTCGGTCACCATCTCGCGCACGCGTTTGACCGTCTCTTCGGGCGTGGAGGCGAGTTCGATATGGTTGTTCAAACTCTTGCTCATCTTTGCTTTGCCGTCAATGCCCAGCACCTTGAGAATCTCCGTATGCTTCACCTGCGGCTCTACCAAAACTTTTGTGTTGTAGCGATAATTGAACGAACGCACCACTTCGCGCGCAAATTCAAGATGCGGAGCCTGGTCAATCCCAACCGGTACGACGTCCGTTTTGTAAAGCACGATGTCCGCGGTCATCAATACGGGATAACCAAGCAAGCCATAATTGACATTCTCTGGCTGCTGCGCGACCTTTTCCTTGAACGTCGGCAGGTCGGTCAATTTGCCAAACTGCGTCACCATCGAAAGATACGTGTGCAGTTCCATGACCTCGGGGACATGCGACTGCACGAACAGGATCGACTCGTCAGGTCGAATCCCTGCTGCGAGCCAGTCCAGCGCCATTTCAAAGGTATTCTGCCGCAGTTCCTGCGTGGTCTCGACCGTTGTCAGCGCATGGACATCCACGATGCAGTACACACAATCAAAGTCCGCTTGAAGCGCGACATAGTTCTGGATCGCGCCAAGATAATTCCCCAAATGCTGGCGTCCCGTGGGACGCGCGCCCGAAAAAACCCTTCCCTTTTTTGCCATTCGTTATCCTTTAATCGACCATCTTTGAGATGATCGTGATGATCTCGCCCGCTTCCGCATGGCGTTTTGTTTCCAATTTGGAGTAGACCAACCGCCCGTTCACACTGACCTCGAACTTGCCTCCGTCCGAGGGAACCAGACTCACCGCTTCGATCATGTGCTCGTATTCCTTCAATAATTCATCCATCAGGCTCACGGCCCGCCCGGTGTAGTGTCAAACCGCACAGTAAACGATCTCGATCTTGAGCATACAGCCCTCCCGAAAAAATGTTAGAAAATTATAACATGCCGCGTCACAAGGCTTGCCATGCACAGCCATGAGGACTATAATGCCGCAGTCAATAGAAAGCAGGAAGCAAGGAGAAAGCCTATGCCAGTTTATACCTATCGTTGTGAATCATGCGGGATCCAGTTCGAACGCCACCAGTCGTTCACGGATTCGCCTTTAAAGACCTGCCCCGAGTGCCGCAAGAAGGCGCTGAAAAAGGTCATCACCCCGACCAAGATCATCTTCAAGGGGTCGGGTTTTTATGCCACAGACCACAAGTCGCCTTCGGGCAGTGCCACTACCAGTTCAAAAAAGAGCGATACGGAAAGCAAACCGTCATCAAGTGAATAACCAGCGTTCCCAAGCGTGACCTGACCGTCACGCTTTTTTGTTCTCAAAGGAGATACATCATGTCAATGGAAGATATCCTCAAGGTCCTGGTCAACTCCCGCCAGCAGGGAAGCCAGCAAAAACCAGCCGCAGACCCAATGACGGAACTCATTGGCAGCCTGCTGGGAGGCGTCCAATCACAGGGACAGACCAACCCACCCGTTCCTCCCGCATCCTATTATCAACAGCAGCAACAACAACAGCAAACCGGCGGACTTGGCAGTATGATGGGTCTGCTGGAAATGGTGATGGGCGGCAATCAGGGAGGCGCCATGTCGCAGACGTCCATGGCTGGGAACCCGATCATGATGTTATTGCAGCCGTATGTGGAACAACTCGCCAGAAAGATGAACATCCCGCCTCAGATCGCAACGATCGTGGTCTCCTACGTAGCCTACAAACTGCTTGCCCATCACCCCACTTCGGGACGCGATTCGAACTCCTTCGACCTTGATGATCTGCTCAAGCAGATGGGCAAAGGCAAGATCGATCCGCACGTTTTCCAGGACAGCGGCATGGTCAGGGACATCTCCCGCTCCACAGGGCTGGACGAGGTAACCGCCACCAAAACCCTGAATACAGCGTTCCGCATGTTTGGAAAGCAGGTACAGGCAGGAAAAACTCCAGCCGGAGGCGCCCGATCAACTCCAGCCAGGGCAAGACCATCCGCACCTGCCAAGGGCGGTTTGAGGACCTCCCGTGTAAAAAGCGGAGTAAAATCATCACGACCAAAGTAACCAAGCAACATATAAAAATGAGCGGCGTTTTGAAACGCCGCTCATTTATTTGAAGGTATACAGCCTGAAATTTCCCCTTTGAGCTATAAAGCGTAGACCCACCTCATCAAGTTCCATATCGCCATTGTAGATGGGTTGAAAGATGTCGCCGCGAGCATGGCTGTTCGGACCGAGAACCAGGTAGCGCACGCCCTGTTCCCTACAAGCGGCGGAAAAGGCTTCCCATGAGTCATTGGGAATGGGGGGA
>CAYPHR010000057.1:0-592 GCA_964410375.1 uncultured Anaerolinea sp.
AAATGGTCAATATCATCGAAAACGCCTTCCAACGCGCCGACCCGACCTGGGTTGCCAGTGCCCTGATCGCAATGGGACGCTCCCACGACAACCGCTGGGACGACAGCGTGGTCAGCAAATTGCTGGATGATGATCCGCGCATCCGCGCCGCCGCCGCATCCGCTGCCGGTGAATTGAATATCGAAGCGGCGGGTCCCATCATGTTGCAAATGCTCGAAGACGAAGAAGAGGACGATGGAGTGGTCTCTGCAGCGATCTGGTCGCTTTCACAGATCGGCGGCGAAGATGCGCGCATCTATCTGGTCAACTTGATCGAAAACACAGTAGATGAAGACCTGCTTGCCTTCCTTGAAGATGCGCTCGAAAACCTCGATTTCAACGAAGAACTGGATAAATTCGACCTCCTGTCATTGGATGAAGATGACCTGGAAGACCTCGACGAATTGGATGAATTCAAATTGGACAAAGATGAAGATTAAGAAAACATCCCATTGCGGGATGTTTTCTTACTGAATAACAAAAACCCTCCAAAAACGGAGGGTTTTCCAGTGAGCGCGGAGAGGCTCGAATATCATCCCCCTGCGGGGACTCG
>CAYPHR010000057.1:692-12753 GCA_964410375.1 uncultured Anaerolinea sp.
CAACAAAAAATCCTCCAGAAAGGGAGGATTTCTAGTGAGCGCGGAGAGGCTCGAATATCATCCCCCTGCGGGGACTCGCAACAAAAAATCCTCCAGAAAGGGAGGATTTCTAGTGAGCGCGGAGAGGCTCGAACTCTCAACAAACGGCTTAAAAGGCCGCTGCTCTACCATTGAGCTACGCGCCCATACCTAAAGCGGATTGCATTCTATCATGGCAGGATACAGACGTCAACGTAAGTAACACAGATCACGCCGCATCTATCAGGCTGGAGGAAACCATGTCCGAAGTTAAATATGTAACCGAATCAGATTTTCAACAGGAAGTTCTCGGCGCCGACCTGCCCGTGCTGGTCGATTTCACCGCTGACTGGTGCCAGCCCTGCAAAATGATCGCACCGATCGTCCATCAACTTGCAGGTGAATGGGACGGCAAGGTCAAAGTCGTGAAACTCGATGCGGACCAGAATCCCAATATCATGATGCAGTACGGCGTGATGGGCATTCCCACGCTGATCCTTTTCAAAGGCGGCGAGATCAAGGAACGTATGACCGGCTACCAGCCCAAGGATAAGTTGTCTGCCAGGGTCACCCCGCACGTGTAACAGCCGCCTGCTGGATTAATGGAGCCGGGTTCATCCCGGCTCTTTTATTGACGACTCACGCGCCTTCATGGTATCATTCGCCCGCTAAAAACCAGCCAAAAGCTGGCTTTGTTTTGTCTAATAAACGAGGAGAAACTTATAAGCGCCAACGAATTTCGAGTAAATGAGGGTATCCGCGTTGCGGAAGTGCGCCTGATCGGACCGGATGGAGGCAACGTAGGAGTTGTTCCCATCAAGGAAGCCCTGAAGATCGCACGCGATGCGGAAATGGACCTTGTAGAGGTCTCGCCCGGTGCCAACCCGCCTGTCTGCCGTGTAATGGACTTTGGTAAGTTCATTTATGAAAAGGCGAAGAAGGAACGGGAAGCGAAGAAAGCTCAGACCAAGATCGAGGTCAAGGAGATCCGCCTGCGCCCGAAGACGAATTCAGCGCATCGCGGTTTCAAGGTTGACGATGCCCGCCGCTGGATCGGACAGGGTCACAAAGTGCGCGTTACGGTCAAGTTCCGTGGGCGTGAGATGGATTACCCTGAAATCGCGCTGGAAGACCTGAAAGAGATCGCGCAGGAACTTTCCGATGTCGCCACGATCGAAGTCCCGCCGCAAATGGAAGGGCGCACAATGCTAGTAGTGCTTGTCCCTGCCAAGGGCGGGGCAAAAAAGAAAGAGAAACCCGAGCAGGCTGAGGCGAAGTCTGAAGCGTAAGCCTGATGGTTGAAAGTCCAAACGATGTTGAACGTCCGCGGGCGTGTGAGATTGTCCGCGGTTCATTTTGTCAGAAAGGAGTACACCAGCAATGCCTCGCAAAGCAAAGAAGTCTGGAAAAATCAAGCTGAAGACGCATAAGGCGACCTCCAAACGGTTCCGCCTGACCGGCTCCGGCACACTCGTGCGAACGAAGGGCGGCAAAAGCCATTTGCGCCGCCGCACGTCGGACCGCACCAAGGCGTTATTGAGCGAGATGGTCCCTGTAAAGGGTCGCAAGTACGTGAAACGCATCAAGCGCCTTGCACCAAACATGGAAGGGTAATCCTTCCGGTCGTCGAAAATCTTTTTATTTGCGGCTTTCGGGTGTGCGCAACTGGTGTAACCCACCGACGCCCGCGAGTTTGCAGGAGGTAGTAGAACATGCGCGTAAAAGGAGGCCCGCAAGGGTACCGCCGTCATAAGAAAGTTTTGAAGATCACGAAAGGTCAGCGCGGCTCGAAGCATTTGCTGTTCAGACGAGCGAACGAAGCGATGCTCAAGAGCCTGTGGTACGCCAGCCGTGATCGCCGCGTGCGCAAGCGCGATCTGCGCAAGTTGTGGATCGCCCGCATCAACGCCGCGGCTCGCCTGAACGGCACGACATACAGCAAGCTGGTGTCTGCCATGAAGAAGGCGAATATCGAACTCAACCGCAAGATGCTCGCAGATATCGCAGTCCGCAACCCGCAGGCGTTTGCCGCGGTTGTGGCACAAACGAAATAAATTCAGTAGGTCACGCTTGAAGCGTGACCTACAACTTTAAGGGGGTAAAATATTCCCATGAATTCCGTTTTGGTTGAAAAGCAACTCGCATCCGGTCAAATCCTGCAAATCGTGCAAGGTGATATTACGATTGAAGAAGTGGATGCCATCGTCAACGCGGCGAATGAACATCTGCAACATGGCGGTGGGGTAGCTTGGGCGATTTCGAAACGTGGCGGCGCGAACGTTCAACGGGAAAGCGACGAGTGGATTCGGGCGCATGGACCTGTTTCCCATTCGCATCCTGCCTGGACCTCGGGCGGGAACCTGCCTGCGAAGTTCATTATCCACGCTGTAGGTCCCGTCTGGGAAAATGATGGCACAGACGATGAAAAACTCGCCGCAGCAGTGACCGGTTCCCTGCGCGTGGCAGATGAGTTGAAGTGTGAATCCGTTTCCATGCCAGCAATTTCGACGGGCATCTTCGGATTTCCGAAAGACCGTGCGGCGGGGATCATTTTCAAGTCCATCAATACGTATTTCGGTGCAAAAGCCGACTCGTCGGTAAAAACTGTCCGCATTGTGTTGTTTGACGATGCAAGTGTTAAGGTTTTCCTCGATATATGGAAAAGGGCGTGGGGGAAATGATCACATCCAACCAAAATCCGAAGGTGAAGTTCGTCCGCGCGCTGCTGGGACGGTCAAAGGAACGCCGCGAGGCAGAGGCATTCGTGGTGGAAGGCGTGCGCTTGTTCGAGGAAGTTATTAGAAGCGATTGGAAAATTCGCTTCGTTTTGTATGATGAGACTTTGAATGAGAGGGGAAAGTCCAAAGTTGAAGGTCTCAGGTCAAAAGACGTGGAAGTGGAAGAAGTTTCGCCAAGCGTGATGAAATCCATCAGTGAGACGGATGCACCGCAGGGCGTCCTTGCGGTTGTCGAATTTTCCACTTTACCCATTCCCAAATCCCCCAATTTCATCCTTATTCCTGACCAAATCCGCGACCCGGGCAATCTCGGCACACTGCTGCGCTCAGCAGCGGCGACAGGTGTGCAGGCGGTGTTGATTCCACCCGAAACAACAGATGCGTTCGCGCCAAAGGTTATCCGCGCGGGGATGGGAGCACATTTCAGGGTGCCGATCCGCGCGATGAGTTGGGAAGAGATTGAGCAAGTTGTAAAGTTGGAAAGTTTGAAAGTTTTGATCGCAGATATGGATGGCGTCTCTTGCTGGGAAACGAACTTGCGCCCACCGATAGCGCTGGTCATCGGCAGTGAAGCGGATGGGGCGAGCGAATCGGCAAAAAATTTGGCAGATGGAAAAATTAATATCCCAATGGCAGGAGATGTCGAGTCGCTTAATGCAGGGGTGGCGGGGTCGGTGTTGATGTTCGAGGTGGTGAGGCAGAGGAAATAGTCTACGCCCTCCCCATCAAAGCCTGATAAAACTCCGCCACCCGTTCCATCGTCCGTCCATAATCCGCTTTTGCGGAAATGATATTCATGTTCAGACCTGCCGCCTCGCGCCGCAGGTCTTCTCGTTCAAGTCCCAACAGGACCGCATCGGCAATCGACTGCGGATCGGTTGCATCCACCAGCAAACCATTCTGTGCGTGCGTGATCCACTCGCGGATCGATTCCAGATCACCCGCTATCGGGAAACAGCCGCACGCCATCGCCTCGATCAGTGAATTCGGCGTACCGTCATGCACACTTGGCGAGACCACGATTTGTGCCTTGCGGAAGACATCTCCCATCTCCAGGAACGGCACGGGCGGTAGTAACTCCACCGCGCCCTCAATTCCCAACTCCCGCACCCACGTCAATGCCTGCGCCTCGCCCTGCATCGAAGAACAAACGAACTTCGCATCGGGTCGCTTTGCCAATACCAATGGAACCGCCTTGAAAAACGAGTCGTTGCGGACATACGGGCGCACGCCGCGCGGGTTGATAATGACAGGCTCTTTCACAGGCTCGGCAGGCGGATAAAACACCTCGCTTCGGACTCCGCCGCTGCCGGGCGCCACCAACGCAGCTTTGTCCTCCCCCAAGCCCCACTGACGTGCCAGCCGCACATCGCGCTCCACATCCGCGTGGAGCGCATCCACAACCTGCATCACCCGCCGCGTGTGCATGCGCATCAACGGCGTGGACGGAGCATGCAGCGTAAAGTCATTGCCCCAGATGGAAACCAGAAATAAGGGACGGGTAACGAAACCTTGCAGGGCGGAAGCGGTCAGCATTCCCTCATACGGCACGCGCATGGCATGGACAATATCGGGTTGCACTTCCCTGATGAACGCCCGCAATTTCGGCGCGGATGCGGGAATCGTCAGGGGACCCAGCCACTGCCGAATTTGAGTACGCAGGTTCAGGGTCCGGGAGGAGGCGGAGGAAGGTGCAGAGGTACGCTTCTTGGCGGAACTGAAGGCTACGGGGGTAAATTCCAGTCTCTTGACTGGGAAATCCAGCTCACAGTCAAAGGTGGAGGCGACGAAGACCTCATCACCGCGTTCGGCAAAATACCGCATCCAATTGCGGGAAATGGGGGATCGGGCGTCAGTGACAAATAGAAGCCGCATTCCGTCATTATACACATTGCCCGCATTTATGAGACGTAGTATATTTAAGGTTATGAGCAAAGGGCGCATCCTTATTGTGGAAGATAATATGGATACCTATGAACTTGTGCGCTTCATTCTGGAAAAGAACGGATATGAAACGTTCCTGGCTGTGAATGGACGCGACGGGGTCAACGCTGCGACAAAACAAAAACCCGACCTGATCATCATGGATCTTTCCATGCCGGAGATGGACGGTTGGACGGCTGCACGCCTGATCAAGCAAAACTCCAAAACGTCCTACATTCCTTTGATCGCATTGACCGCCCATGTTCTGCCCGGAGATCGGGAACGTGCCGTGGAAGCAGGTTGCAACGATTACATCACCAAACCCATGGACCTGCTTGATCTTGTGGAAGCTGTAGACCACTGGATGAGCAAGGGTTGAAGTAGACGGGCATTTCATTTTACAAAAGAGGAACAATATGAAACAAATTTGTGTCGTCGGCGTGGGATACGTCGGCTTGGTAACCGCGGCATGTTTTGCCGATCTTGGAAACCGCGTGACCGCGCTGGATGTTAATAGCGAGCGTGTGGAGAATCTCAAAAAGGGCATCATGCCCATTTACGAACCGGGGCTGGATGAACTGGTCAAGCGCAATATGAATGCGGGGCGCATCAGTTTCACCACCTCGTACAAGGATGCTTTGAAGGACGCCGAATACGCCTTCATTGCGGTGGGGACTCCTTCCGGGGCGGACGGCGCGGCAGATCTGCAATATGTCGCCGCCGCCGCCAAATCCATTGCGGATACAATGACCGCGCCGCTCATCATCATCAACAAATCCACGGTTCCGATCGGGACCGGTGACTGGGTTGCGGACATCGTGAAGGGCGCCCAGCCCAAGCCGATCGACTTTGCCGTCGTCTCTTGCCCGGAATTTTTGCGTGAAGGTTCCGCCATCGGCGACTTCATGAATCCGCACCGCACAGTGATCGGCTCGCTCGACCGCGACGCGGCGAACAAAGTGGCGCAATTGCACCTGCCCTTGCGCGCGCCCATCGTCATCACCGACCTGCGCACCGCGGAAATGATCAAATATGCCAGCAACGCCTTCCTTGCCACGAAGATCTCCTTCATCAACGAACTGGCGGACCTGTGCGAACTCGTCGGCGCGGATGTGAAGGAAGTAGCGGCAGGCATGGGCTACGATGCGCGCATCGGACGTCACTTTCTGGATGCCGGACTCGGCTGGGGCGGCTCGTGCTTCCCCAAGGATGTGGAGGCGCTGGCATTCATGGCGAACGAAAAGGGTCTGGAGCCGCGCATCCTCAACAGTGTGATGAGCGTCAACTATGACCGCCGCAAATCTGCTGTGACTCATTTGAAAGAAATGCTCGGCGGCAATCTGACCGGTAAGACCATCGGTTTGTTTGGTCTGGCGTTCAAACCCAACACCGACGACATGCGCGATGCGCCATCCATTACGATCGCAGAAGGGCTGATCGAAGCGGGCGCAAAGGTCCGTGCATATGACCCGGTGGCGATGGAGGTGGCACGCCCGCTCCTCCCGGCGGTGGACATGTTCGATGAGCCGTACCAACTTGCGGACGGGTGCGATGCGCTGATCGTCGTCACCGAATGGAACGAGTTCAAACAGCTCGATCTCGAACGGGTCAAGAGCCTGCTCAAATCCCCGATCATTTATGACGGGCGCAATATTTACGACCCAAAATTGATGAAAGACATGGGCTTTAACTATCGTGCCATTGGCAGATAGCAAATCGGTTTCCCGCTGAATCGTGGTCGGATGGCTGTGAGGCTGTCCGACCATTTCATTAATTCCGCATTTGACCAAAACCAAAAAAAACACTACACTACCTGACCTATGACCAATCCACCTGTCTGCAATTATGAAGGTTCCGATTACCAGCAATCCTTTTGGGAGCAGGGCGGGCGCGAATATGAAGACCGCGCCGAAGCCATCGCCCTGAAACATATGCTCCCAAAAAGCGGTAAACTGATGCTCGAGCTTGGCGCAGGTGCAGGGCGCAACACGCCGCGTTATTCCGGTTTTGAGCGCATCGTCGTGCTGGATTATTCGACCACGCAACTGGCGCAGGCACAGCAGCGGCTGGGACGCTCCGACAAGTACATCTATGTCGCGGCGGATGTCTATCGCCTCCCTTTTCTGGACGGGTTGTTTGATTCTGCCACGATGATCCGTGTCCTGCATCATATGGCGGATGCGCCCAGGGCGCTGGAACAGGTGCGGAACATTTTACAGCCTGGTGGGGTCTTTATCCTTGAATTCGCTAACAAGTTGAATCTGAAAGCCATCCTGCGTTACCTGCTCGGCAAACAGCAGTGGAGCCCGTTCACGCTGGAGCCGGTCGAGTTCGTGGAATTGAACTTTGACTTTCACCCGAAAGCCATCCGTCAGTGGCTGAATGGACTAGGCTTTTCCGTCGAAAAGATGCGGACGGTATCGCATTTCCGCCTCGGCTTGTTGAAGCGACTGCTTCCCGCCAAATTTCTCGCCGCGCTGGACGGTCTCTTCCAGCCGACAGGCGCGCTGTGGCAATTCACGCCGAGCGTTTTTGTCCGGGCAAAAGTTGGCGGTGAAAACTCACAGCGTGCCATCCCGCTTGACGTGTTGGGGCTGTTCAAATGTCCGGAGTGCGGCGGAGGGAAGCTGCAGGAAAAGAAAGACCACTTGATCTGCCTGTCCTGTCAAGCACACTGGGCAGTCCGTGACGGTATTTATGATTTCCGTCAAAGAGTGAATTAGAATCACACAAACCCTGCACGATATTCTGGTTGGGAGATTCTCGTATGAAAACGCCCCAAAAACCTCTGCCAAAAGTTCCACCATTCGTAAATGGAAGGCAGCAGCCTCCAAGAAACAACGGTGTGGACACACGCGGATTGCTCAGCATCGTGACCATGCTGGTCAGCCTTGCCGCGTTGACCGTATCCATGCTGGGCGCGGGCAGGCTGGTGCTGGATGTGTTCAATGACGGACTCAGTGACAGCATAGATGGGATCTTCGTCAAGATCCTTGTGTTGGGGTTGGCGTTCCTTTTCGGCTGGGGGGTCGGGCTGGCAAGCATCCGCGGGTTTAATAATCTGGTCTACCCCATTATCATTAATATCTATGCTTGGGCTTGTCTTGCCGCAGTGTGCGTTCTGTATATCAAAGTGATCCAAAAATTGTACCTGCAGTTATACGACGGTCCGCGTTTTTTTACATATCTCATCATTTTGCTTGGCGGGTTGATCGTGCTGCTGTTCCTGCACCTTCTGGTGGAAGGACATGACCTGCGTCCTTTTGCCATTCCCCTGCTGATCATCAGTGTGTTGCAATTATTCGTGATCGTGGTGCGTTATATCTTCACATCGGACGCCAACGGCTGGATGCTGATCGCGGATATCACGGTCTTTTTCGTAATGGTTTCGCTTGCCGTTCTGATGCTCCTGCATATCGGCATTCTCTCGCCCCTGCGCGAACAGATCAATGGGTTGTTCATCAATAACAATCCCAACGGTGGGTAAGCTTTATTCTTTCGCCAGCGGCAGGCGAATGAAGAAGGTACTGCCGGGGAAATTCACCTCGTCCCTGCCGGGGCTTTCGACCCAGATGCTGCCCTGCAAGGCTTTGACGATGCCCGCCGCAATTGCCAAGCCCAAACCTGCTCCTCCGCCCTTGTAGTTCGTTCGTCCGGATGAGTGTAATTCCACTTGTCCCAATTGATATAGTTTTTCAAAGATGATCTTGTGGTGCTCGGGGTTGATGCCAATACCGCTGTCTTTCACGCTGATCTCCGCCATCTCACCTTGTTTGGCATCTTCCACCACGCGGGCGGAAACGGTGACCGTACCGCCATCCGGAGTGAATTTGATCGCATTGACGATGATGTGGTCGAGCGCCTTTTTGAGCAGGTCGGGATCTGCTGTCAACGGGGGTATGTTTTGAGTTGCCTCATCCAGGTTAAGGGTCAGGTTGCGAGCCGCGAGATCATCCATATAATCTTTGTAGATGAGTCTCAGGATCAACCCAAGTTTCACGTCCTCCAAATGCGGCGTGATGACCTGGTTTTCAAGACGTGCAACATCCAGCATGCTGTCCACGATCTGGTGCAGACGATTGGTACCGCGCAGCACGCCTTCGACGGCTTGCGAGAGCGTGGGGTTTCCCTTAATGATCTCATCCATTCGCATCATGCTCAGGTAACCCTTGATAACCGTCATTGGAGTGCGGAGTTCATGCGCGGCAACGCGAATGAACTGGGATTTGTTCTTATCGTGTTTTTCGAGGGTCTGGTAGGCGTTGTTCAATTCCTCCACACGCTCGGCGACCATGCGCTCCATCATCTGGTTCATGCCGGTCACTTCGTTGTAAAGGCGCGCATTTTCCAGCGCGATCGTGGCTTGTGTGGCATACGTGGTTGCCAGCAAAGCGTCGTCTTCACTGAAGGGCTGCGCGGCGCGGCTCAATGCCAGCAAACCGATGACGTTGTCTTTGGAATACAGCGGCACTCCCAGCCATGAACGGTCTCGCGGAAGCCAGTCCGGCTGGCGCCATCCCGCCGCCGCATCCACATCGTTGACAAGCAGCATCTCCCCTGTGCGCGCAACGGTCTGGTAAAAATCAGCGCCATCCAGTGTCAAATGGAAGGTCTGCAAATCCGCGCCTGGCGGCATCCCATGCTGGGCGCGCACCAGCGGCACATCATTGACATCCTGCATGAACAGGACACCGCGTTCATGCGGCAGGACCTGGCGCAACTGATCAAGGATCTGCTGGGGCAGGTTTTCAATGGTGGTCAAGGATGAAAGCTGGCGCATGGAACGCGTCAGCGCCTCTGCACCTCGACGCCGTTCCTGTTCCGCCTCGAAGAGCTTCGCATTCTGCGCCGCGGCTTTTTCCGCATCCCGCTGCGCCTGTTCGCGCTGCTGGACAAGCATGGTGCGCAAAAGCGCGCTGGAAAGCAGGTTCTTCACCCGGACATACACATCCCAATCCCGCGGACCCATTTCCAGCCACATGAATCCGAAGCGGTTGCTCGCCAGCGCCAACGGCATGACCACGGCGTCATAACGATGATCTTCCGGCGTCTTTCCGCGCGGGATCAACCTCCCGGTGGCGAGCGTCGGCATATCCTGCGAGATCTGGAAACGGCTCTCGTCATATTGCAGCAGGAGCCGGTAATTCTTCGGAGGCGGAGAGGAGATCAAGCCGGGCTTGCTGACATCGCTGTAGAACATTACATACCAGCGTTCCAGCCCGAAAACGGGAAAATGCCTGGCAATGGCATCGCCGATGGCTTCGAAGGTCATGGCGGGAGCCATGGAGAAACTGAAGTTATTGAGCAGTTCTTCCTGTTTCTCGAACTGTAAACGGCGATATGCCTGCGCCCGACGCGCCAGTTCGCCCACCATCATACGCGCCTGCTGGAAAAGATTTTCCGCACGCAGCATCATGGTATTGCTGGTGATACCGCCCAATGCATACCGACGGAACGTGGAGATCACGTTCTGCCAGACGATGAAATCGTATCCGTTCCTTTGCAGCGCATCCACCATGGCTTGCACCATTTTCAGGAAGGGATCGCTTTTGTCGTTCTCGCGCAGGCTGGCAAGGAATACATCCCAGGTGCGCCCGAACACGTCCGTATACAGTATCTTCGACGGGTCATTCTCCGGGATGCCTGCTGCGGCAAACAGCGCTTGGATCGCCGCTGCGCGCTTGTTCTCCAACCTGCCGGTATGTGCCACTTCCTTCGGCAGTACCATGGCGCGTTGAATGCTATCCGGCAGACAACCGCATGACCAACGGA
Organism: uncultured Anaerolinea sp.; assembly: GCA_964410375.1. Lineage (GTDB taxonomy): Bacteria > Chloroflexota > Anaerolineae > Anaerolineales > Villigracilaceae > Villigracilis. The sequence continues at coordinate 11,144 of CAYPHR010000057.1, forward strand.
CCTCCAAACGCGAGTGCAGAACATTGACCGCATCGACCTGCTCCCCTGCGATGCGTTTCAGCAAGGCTCCCAACGCCCGCCTGCCCGCCTCGTAAAAGGATTGGTGCACTGTGGTCAGCGGCACCCCCATGGACTGTGCCTCGCCAACATCATCGAAACCGGTCACAGCGATATCATCCGGCACGTTCACGCCACGCTGCTGCAACGCCTCAAGCACACCAAATGCCATCTGGTCGTTGGATGAGACGATCGCCTGCAGGCGAATCCCGCGCTCATCCAACAAAGTACGGACCGCGGCACGTCCGCTCTCCGGGCTGTAATCGCCGGTCACGACAAGCACATCTTCATAACGGATGTTGTGCGCCTTCAGTTCATCCTTATAGGCGTTAAAGCGCTGATCCGCCTCGATCTGCCCTGCTGGACCCCGCAGGAAGGCGATTCGCTGGTAGCCATGCACCTCGATCAAATGCCGGACAGCAGCGCGCATACCGCCTTCATTATCTGCAAAAAATGAAGAAACCCCCTCTGCCGGGATCGCAAACGAAACGATCGGCGTGGGGGCAAAAAATGCGCAAAAATCCCGAATCTCCTCGCGGGAGACACCGTAGGCAAGTTCAGCGGAGAGTAAAATACCGTCAAACTGCCCCGGCTTGATCAGATCATACAATCCATACGAATGCGCTGCGCCTGTCGAAGAAGCGATTGGCGCAGGCTTGCCGCCCGCGAAGTAGACCACATTGACATCATCCGCCTTTGCAGCATCCAACACGCCCGACATAAACTCAGCGCCCCAAGTGCGCGATAACTGCGCGCCAAGCACGGCGATGGTCTTGCGAGAGTTCGCAGATGTGTACGAGTCGGTCATGGACGGTATCGGGATTATAAGTCAGGATTCACGAAATGACGAAAATAAAAAAATTTCAATTTTGTAATCAAAAAGGATGCACTGCAACATTGCAGTGCATCCTTTGTCGTTATCGGATCTCGAACTGGTAGGATGCAAGCTCGCGCGTAAAACGAGTCGTCCCCGCCACAACCAGATACGCCTTTTCACCGCGTTGCAGCGAGATCGAGATCTCCGCCGTCTGATCTTCGTTGAGCGGGACCATCGTCACGCTGGAATCACCCGTCAGAACGAGAGCCAGACCAAAGGTCTGCGGAAGAACGTTCTGGACGCGGACAAATCCCTCCGCCACCCAGCCTCCATCATCCGCTTCAAAATCGGAACTGTAACCTGCCGCTTCGATCCGGACATCGTCCAACAGGAAGCCTTCCCCGTTGACCGCCGCGTCGGTGACATAATCGAAGCGGATGAAGATGTTCCTGCCCGCGTATTGCGAAAGATCGATCTTTTCCTCGATCCAGCCGTTCGTGGTGCCGGTGTAGCCCCAGCCGTATGAATTGCCGGACGGGTTGGTGCCGGTCCCGGAAGGTGTGGGAATGATCTCCCACGTCTCACCGTCCTCGGAGACTTCAAGGTAAAGATAATCCCAATCGGTTTCGATATCGTACCAGGTGCGGAAGGAGAATTCGATGGGCGCGTTCACGTTCGTGAGATCGAACTCGCGCGTCAGCCTCATGTTCGACTCGTCGCCCTTGTTCGACCAGAA